>NZ_AEJC01000517.1 GCF_000317595.1 Streptomyces ipomoeae 91-03
CTTCGTCGTACAACCGCTAGATGCGCACTTCCACGGTGCCCGCCAGCCGGTCGTGGAGGCCCCGGCCGTCGCGGTCCCAGATCAGGGGCGGGATGGCCAGGAAGAACAGGACCGTACGCAACAGGGCTCGCAGCGGGTTGACGCGGCCGGTGTCCAGGGCGACCACGCGAAGGCCGAAGAGGCGCTTACCCGGGGTGAAGCCGACCGTACCGATGGTGAGGGCCATCAGCGCGAGGAGGATGAGCGGCGCCCAGACTCGCGCCGCCTCGTTGTAGCTGTCCGCGATCAAGCTGTATGCGATCAAGAGGCACAGCCCCCAGTCGACGGCCAGGGCGCCGAGGCGCCGTCCGGGGCGGGCGATGGAGCCCGGCCCCTCCTCCGGCAGACCCAGCTGCTCGCCCCGGTATCCGAAGTCGACACCGGCTTCTTCCGCAGCCGCACGGGGGCCGGAGAGCCAGGATCCGATTGCTTGCCTCTTGTCCACGCGTCCACCGTACTGGGACCGTTCTGCGATATGGACAGGTGGGGTGCCGGGCGGGATGTCCGGTTAACTTGTGCGAAACAAATGGGTCACGTACGAGAAATCACCCGTCCCTAGTGTCGAGGTCAGCGTGTGCCACCGCACTGGCCGCACGAACGAACTACCACCCCGGCAGGACGTCGGGAGTAGGAGGAGCTGGATGTTCCAGAACGCCGACGAGGCCAAGAAGTTCATCGCGGACGAGGACGTCAAGTTCATCGACGTCCGCTTCTGCGACCTGCCGGGCGTGATGCAGCACTTCACCGTGCCGGCGGAGGCCTTCGACCCGGCCGAGGAGCTGGCCTTCGACGGCTCCTCGATCCGCGGCTTCCAGGCCATCCACGAGTCCGACATGGCGCTGCGTGCCGACCTGTCCACCGCGCGGGTCGACCCGTTCCGCAAGGACAAGACGGTCAACATCAACTTCTTCATCCACGACCCGATCACGGGCGAGCAGTACTCCCGTGACCCGCGGAACGTGGCGAAGAAGGCCGAGGCGTACCTCGCCTCCACCGGTATCGCCGACACCGCTTACTTCGGTCCCGAGGCCGAGTTCTACGTCTTCGACAGCGTGCGTTTCGCCACCTCGTCGAACGAGTCCTTCTACCACATCGACTCCGAGGCGGGCGCCTGGAACACCGGTGCGCTGGAGGACAACCGCGGTTACAAGGTCCGTTACAAGGGCGGCTACTTCCCGGTCCCGCCGGTCGACCACTTCGCCGACCTGCGTGCCGAGATCTCCCTGGAGCTGGAGAAGTCCGGCCTGAAGGTCGAGCGCCAGCACCACGAGGTGGGCACCGCCGGCCAGGCCGAGATCAACTACAAGTTCAACACGCTGCTCGCCGCCGCCGACGACCTGATGCTCTTCAAGTACATCGTGAAGAACGTGGCGTGGAAGAACGGCAAGACGGCGACGTTCATGCCGAAGCCGATCTTCGGTGACAACGGTTCGGGCATGCACGTCCACCAGTCGCTGTGGCAGGGCGGCTCCCCGCTCTTCTACGACGAGGCCGGTTACGCGGGCCTGTCGGACACCGCCCGCTACTACATCGGCGGCATCCTCAAGCACGCCCCGTCGCTGCTGGCCTTCACCAACCCGACGGTGAACTCGTACCACCGTCTGGTGCCGGGCTTCGAGGCGCCGGTCAACCTGGTGTACTCGCAGCGCAACCGCTCCGCGGCCATGCGTATCCCGATCACGGGTTCGAACCCGAAGGCCAAGCGCGTCGAGTTCCGTGCGCCCGACTCCTCCGGCAACCCGTACCTGGCCTTCTCGGCGCTGCTCCTCGCGGGCCTGGACGGCATCAAGAACAAGATCGAGCCGGCCGAGCCGATCGACAAGGACCTCTACGAGCTCGCCCCCGAGGAGCACGCGGGCGTCCCCCAGGTCCCGACCTCCCTCCCGGCCGTCCTCGACTCCCTCGAGCGCGACCACGAGTTCCTCCTCCAGGGCGACGTCTTCACGCCGGACCTGATCGAGACGTGGATCGACTACAAGCGCACCAACGAGATCGCCCCGCTCCAGCTGCGTCCGCACCCGCACGAGTTCGAGCTGTACTTCGACGTGTGATCGACGCGTAGGCCGTTCACCGGTCGCTGTTCCGTCGGCGCCCCCGTTCCTGGTTTCTCAGGGCGGGGGCGCCGTCGTATGGTTTCTGGCACGACTGTTCGAGAAGGACATTCGAGAAGGACAACGGGGAGATACGGGGATGCCCGAACAGGACGACAGCGAGCGGGAGTTCGACCTCAAGTGGGCGGACAGCGCCGAGCACAAGGAGCCCTCCGCACGGGCCCGGATGCTGGCCGCGCGCTGGAAGGAGAACCCACCCGCGCCGCAGCCCTTCCGCGCCGCCCCGGGCCCGGCGGCACCGCGCCGCTCGTCGTGGGTCTCGACGCTGATCGTGTTCGGCTGCGTGGCGGGACTCATCGCGCTGATCGGATACATCAACTATCGGTCGTCGTACTGAGGCTCGGGCGTGCGGGAGAACTTCTGGGCCGGGGGCGAGGCGGCACGGAGGCTGGCGCGAGGTGTGGCGCTGCGGGACGCGGTCGACATCGCCTCTCCCGCCGCCTGGCTCGACCTGGACGCGGGCACACGCAGTTGGACCACTTGGGACCCGCTGCCGACAAGGGACGAGGCCGAGGGCCGACGCACCCGGCTCGCCGCCCTGCCGAGTCGCGGGGAACCGACCGAGGCCCAGCTCGCGCTCGCCCTGTGTCACCACGACGGCCGGGTCCGCGAGGCGGCGCTGCGGCCCGCCATGCGGCATACGGACCTGTTGCCGCTGGTCGTCGTCCGCACCGCCGACTGGGCCGCGCCGGTACGTGAGCGGGCCCGGGCCCTGCTGCGCGAGGCGCTCGACGTGAGCACCGCCGTCGCCCTGACCCCGCTGATCCTGCTCGTCGGCCACCGCGACCGGGGTGTCTTCGCCACCGAACTGCTCGCCGAGGTCCTCCGCCGGGCCCCGCTGGACCGGCTCGCGCCCCTCTTCACCGCCCCCGAGCGCGCCGTACGCCGCTTCGTGTACCGCCTGGCGATCGAGGAACGACGCCTCTCCCCCGCCGCGCTGGCGCGCGCCGCCGCCCGGGACGGTGACGGCGTCGTCGAGAACCTGTGCGCGGACGCCGCCCTGGCAGCCTCCGTACGGGACTCGTACGACGACGTACTCGAACCGCTCCTCACCGCCCGCAACCCCCGCGCCCGATCCGCCGGGGTCACGGCGCTGCGGCGGGCCGGGCGGCCGGAGCGCGCGGTGGAGTACCTGAGTGACAGGTCCGCGCTGGTGCGGGCCTGCGCGCGATACGTCGTACGGCAGTACGGGACCGACCCACTGCCCCTGTACCGGTCCTGGTGCTCGGCGCCGGACAGCCCGGCGCTGCGCCCCGGGAGCGTCGTCGGCCTCGCCGAGTGCGGGGAGCGGGCGGACGCCGAGCTGCTGTGGCCCCTGCTCGCCCATCCGGCACTCGGAGTACGAGCCCGTGCCGTGGCGGCCCTGCGGCTGCTGGACGTGTCCGACGTACGACGACTGCGGCCCCTGCTCGACGATTCCCACCCGGGCGTCGTGCGCGAGACGACCGTCGCCCTGCTGCCGTCGGCGGGTCTGCTGCCCGAGGAGTGGCTGATGGAGCGGCTCGGGGCCGGGCGGGCCCGGCACACGCGGGTCGCCGCGTTCCGGTTGCTGGACGCTCGGGGCGGGGTCGCACGGCGACGGGCGGCGGTGGCGCTGCTGGACGACCCGGACCGCAAGCTGCGGGCGTGGGCCGGCCAGACCGGCGGGGGCCGGGGGCTGAGCCGGGCGCACAATGGAAGTCGGGGCGAGGGGCTGCCTGGGTGAGGTGGTACGGATGTCCTACCGGGTGCGGAGTGATCCTCGGCTGACCGTGCGGATGACGGTCACGGTGTTTCTGCTCGGGTTGTTGTACGTGGTGTTCGTGGCCGCGTTGATCGCCTTGTTGAAGTCGTGGGTGCTGGTCGTGGTGATCGCGGCGGGGGCCCTGGCGGCGCAGTACTGGTTCTCCGACCGGGTGGCCCTGTACGCGATGCGGGGGCG
The DNA here is from genome assembly GCF_000317595.1 of Streptomyces ipomoeae 91-03. Classification (GTDB taxonomy): domain Bacteria; phylum Actinomycetota; class Actinomycetes; order Streptomycetales; family Streptomycetaceae; genus Streptomyces; species Streptomyces ipomoeae. The sequence goes on from NZ_AEJC01000517.1 coordinate 4,072, forward strand.
GGTCGTGGAGCGGGAGGAGTATCCGCGGCTGCACGGCGTGGTGGATCGGCTGTGTGCCGTGGCGGATGTGCCGAAGCCCCGGGTCGCGGTGGCGGACATGGAGATGCCGAACGCGTTTGCGACCGGGCGGGACGCCGATCACACGGTGGTGTGCGTGACGACCGGGCTGCTGCGGCGGCTGGAGCCGGACGAACTGGAGGGCGTGCTCGCGCACGAGCTGTCGCATGTGGCGCACCGCGATGTCGCCGTCATGACGATCGCCTCGTTCCTCGGTGTGCTCGCCGGGATCGTCGTACGGTTCGCGTTCTACTCGCACCTGTTCGGCGGGCGGCGGGACCAGAACACCGCCGTCGTGTTCGGCGCGGTGATGGGGATCTCGGCCGCCGTGTACGTGCTGAGCTTCCTGCTGATCCGGGTGCTGTCCCGGTACCGCGAGCTGGCCGCCGACCGCGCGGGCGCCCTGCTCACCGGGCGGCCCTCGGCGCTCGCCTCCGCCCTGACCAAGGTCACCGGCGACATCGCGCGCATCCCGACCCGCGACCTACGGGCCTCGCAGGCCTTCAACGCCTTCTACTTCACCCCGGCGCTCGGCAACCGGCCGCATCTGGCCCGGCTCTTCGCCACCCATCCCCCACTGGAGCAGCGGCTCGACCAACTGGGCCGTATCTCCAGGGAGTTGGGGGAGGCGTCCGCTCCCAGGTCCGGGAACGCGGGGTGAGCCCCATGGGCCTCCTCGACATCATCCTCGGCCGTACGAAACCCGTACCGCCCGACCTCGACCGGCTCTTCGCGCTGCCGTCCGCCGCGGTGACCCTCCAGGCCGCGGCCTCCCTCACCCCGACCGGGACGGGCGCCGTGTGCTTCGCCTCCGTCGAGGGCGGTGCCTTCGAGGACGTACGACGCGACGTACGGGCCCTGCTCGACGCGGACGCGGGGCGCGGAGGGACGGGGGTCGAGGTCGAGCGGGACGAGTACGGGTACTCGTGGCTGGTGTCCCGGCGGCGGCCCGGATCGGAGGAGCTGCCCGCGCTGGTGAGCGATCTGCACGCGGTCAACAGCGCGTTGGAGGGCGGTGGGTTCGGGCCGCAGTTGCTGTGCTCGGTGGTCGGCTTCCAAGGCGGCGACGGTGTGCGGCTGGGGCTTGTCTATCTCTACAAGCGGGGGACCTTTTATCCGTTCGCGCCGGTGGGTGGCGGCGCGGGTGCCGGCGGTGGTCGGCGGCGTGACAGCGCGCTGGAACTGCGGGTCAAGGCCGTACTCGGGGACGATCTGCGGATCGAGCCCGAGCTGGAACGGTGGTTCCCGATCTGGGGTGCCCCGGGGTTGTGACGGGCCCCGAGGCACCCCGCCGACTCGGTCTCCACTCCGTTCCCACCTGCTGCTTGCTCTACCTGCCGCTTGCTCTACCTGCCGCTTGCTCTACCTGTTGCTTGCTCTACCTGTTGCTCCTGTCGCGTTCCTGCCGGCGGGTCTCGAAAGGCCGTTCGCGGCGGTAGCGGCGCTCCCACTTCGCCTGCTGGTCACGGCGGTCGCGGTACGCGCGGTAGGTGGCAGGCTGTGTCGCGCCGTCGCCCGCCGGGGAACCGGACGCCGCCGAGGAGCCTCCGCCGGTGCGGCCGTAGCGGATGTACAGGTACAGCAGGGCGACTGCGGCGAGCCACAGGACTTGGTTGGAGAAACCCAGGACGACCAGGACCACGGTCGCCGAGAGGATCACGGTACCCATGACGGCCTCCTTCGGGTCGTGGTGTGGGTGATGGCTTGCTCCAGGATGCTCGTGGGGCGTGTGCGGGGCATCCCATTTATCGGGGATGCCGACTCCTTGGCGCGGACACCGGCTCCTCATCGGGGATGCTGGTCCCATGGGATTCGACGATCAGGAGTGGGCGGCGACCCGGACCTGGGTGGCCGAGCAGCTCCCGGAAGGCCGTGGCGTACGGAACTGGGCCGCTCTGCGGGGTGGTTGGACCTCGCAGATGCGTCGGCTCACGCTCGACGACGGGACAGGGCTGGTACTTCGGTCGTTCGTGAAGCCGTTCTTCCGGCGGCACGCTCCCGGGCTGTTGAACCGCGAGGCCGCCGTACTCACCCTCCTCACCCCGTACGACGACATCCCGGCCCCACGCCTGTACGCCGTCGACGCGACCGCCGAAGTCACCGATCATCCCTCGCTGTTGATGTCTCTGCTGCCGGGGTCGGTACGGGTGGCGGACGACGCGGACCTGGACGGACGGCTGGACCTGCTGGCCGGGCAGCTCGCCCGTATCCACGCGGTCGTACCGGAGGAACGGCCGCGTACGTATCAGGCGTGGACCTCGCCCGAGCGGGTCCGCACACCCGGCGGGCCATTGTGGGAGCGGGCCGTGGACGTCATCCGGCGGGAGGCGCCCGCGTACGAAGGATGCTTTCTGCACCGGGACTTCCATCCGGGGAACGTCCTGTTCACGGGTGCGGGGGCGGGCACGGGCGACGGGCTGCGGGTCAGCGGGGTCGTGGACTGGGTGGAGACCTCGTGGGGGCCTGCGGACCTGGACGTCGCCCACTGTTCGACGGCGCTGGCGCTGCTGCACGGGGTGGAACACGGGCTCGGGTTCCGTGCGCGGTACGAGGCGCGGGGCGGGCGGCTGTTGGCCGGGGACGAGGACCATCTGTACTGGCGGCTGCTGGACGCGCTCGCCTACGCGCCCGACGCGGAGAAGGTGGCGGTGCCGTGGCGTGAGCTGGGGCGGACGGATCTGACGCCGGAGGTGCTGGGGGCGCGGCTGGAGGCGTATGTGGGCGGGTTGTTGGAGCGGTACGCGTCGTAGCCGTCAAGCGGGGATGCGCTCATCCGCGCCACGGCTCCGGGGTTCCGGCTCCGCTACGCCCTGACCGCAGTGGGAGGGCATCGGGGGCCGTTTGTCAGTGAGGTCGGGCAGGATGCCTTCGAGGACGAGCGCGGACGGGCGGAAGCGGCGGGCATGGGGGACGAGACGCGGCGGTACATCGGCGTGGCCGAGCGGCGGGCGCGGCTGGCGCTGCGGCATCGGCTGGCCGGATCGGTGCGGGCGGCGGGGCCGGAGGAGGTCGCCGACTCGCTGGTCGCGCTGCACGGCACGGATCCCGCGACGGTGTATCTGACGGTGGGCGCCCGCCTCGCCGACTCGGGGCGCACGGTGGCCGAGACCGAGCGGGCGCTGTACGTGGACCGGACGCTGGTGCGGATGCACGGCATGCGGCACACCGTGTTCGTGTTCCCCACAGAGCTGACGGCGGTGGTGCACGCCTCGACCGGGATGGCGGTCGCCGCCAAGGAGCGGGCCGCGCTGCTGAAGCACATGGCGGCGGCCGGGGCGCCGGACGCGGCCTGGCTGAAGGAGGTCGAGGAGTCGGCGCTGGCCGCACTGGCCCGGCGCGGCCAGGCGACGGCGGCCGAACTCGCCGAGGACGAACCGCGGTTGCGGGAGCAGTTCGTGTACGCGGCCGGCAAGAGCTACGAGGGCATGCACACCGTCTCGACCAGACTGCTGAAGGTGCTGGGCGTGGAGGGCAGAGTCGTACGGGGACGGCCGCTGGGCTCCTGGACGTCCAGCCAGTTCCGCTGGGCCGTCGCACCTCCGCATCCGGAACTGGACATGGCGGAGGCCCAGGCGTCGCTGCTCGACCGCTGGCTCGCCGTCTGCGGTCCGGCGACCGAGGCCGACCTCAAGTGGTGGACGGGCTGGCGGGTGACGGAGGTCCGCCGGGCGCTCACGGCGACAGGGGCGCGGACCGTGACGCTGGACGAGGGCACGGGGTACGTCGTGGCCGGGGACGAGGAGCCGGTCGCCGGCCCCACCGAACCCTGGGCCGCGCTCCTGCCCGCCCTGGATGCGACCGCCATGGGCTGGCAACGACGCGACTGGTATCTCTCCCCCGAACTCCGTCCCGCCCTCTTCGACCGCAGCGGCAACGTGGGTCCGACGGTGTGGTGGGACGGCCGCGTCGTGGGGGGCTGGGCCCAACGGTCCGACGGGGAGATCGTGTGGCGGGTGCTGGACGCGGAAGGGGTGGGCCGGGAGGCCGAGGACGCCATCGCGGTGGAGGCGGAGCGGTTGCGGGGGTGGCTGGGCGGGACCCGGGTCACACCACGCTTCCGGACGCCGCTGGAAAGGGAGTTGGCGTGAGCCGCGCGCCCGGGAACAACGGTGTGCCGGGCGCCCGGGAACAACAGGGGCACCCGGCACCATCGGCTCACGCCTCGGGGCACTCCTTCCAGGCCAAGTGGTAGATCGTGCTGATGTCACCGTCCGTCGAGTCCATGGTCATGAAGCTCGTGGTGTTGGTCGGTGACGTACCCCGGTTCACGCGCAGCTCGGTGTTGACGTTGAAGTTGCGTTCGACACCGCAGGGCGCCCAGACCAGTTGGGCCCAGTCGGTCTCGTCGGTGGCCTGCCAGTTGTCCTCGTAGGGGCCGTTGAAGGCGTGAGATCGGGAGGCCGTGTCCGGGGAGCCCTGGAAGTAGTACGAGGCCTTCTGGGTGCCGTTGGCGCCGCGCTGCAGGGAGGCGAAGCCTCGGTAGTCGACGCTCGCGATGGCGTAGGTGAAGCCCTGCGGCACATGAACGATCAGGTTGAGCTGGCAGTTCTTGCGGAACGCGGTGGAGGGGGCGCCGCCGCCGACCTGGGCGAGGTAGTCGCTGTAGGTCACGGTGAACGCGGTGTTGTCGGGGGACACGGCGACCGCGGCCGTGCCCTGGGGACAGCCGGAGCCGTTCACCGTGGCGACCTTGATGACGATCTTGTCCGGGGGCGGGTTGTCGAACGGCGATTCGGCCGACGCGGTGGGCGCGGGAAGCGCGGTGGCGAAGAGGGCGGCCATGGCGCCGCCCATCAGGAGACCACGAACCATGGGGGGTTCTCCAATCAGAGACATGCACATGTCAAGAGGCATGCGCGACGACCCCGCCGTCTGTGAAAGAGCTGTGAAGACCGAGGGGCGACCGCATCGTATGGACCCCGAGCGGGCACGGCTAGAGCGATCTCCGGCCAACCCTGGCGGCCGGAGATCGCCCTTTTCCCTGCTGGCCGGAGCCGGACCCTCCCCTTCCCGGCGGCAGCCGAAGCCCCTCCCCCACCGGCACCCCTCAGCGTCTCGACACCCTCTCGACGCAACGGTGCCGCCCACCCCGAGGAGTGGACGGCACCGGAGGTTCGACCCAGCGGGACGACGTCAGCGGCTGTACCGCATCAGCGCCCGCACCATGTGGCACGTGGTGTCCGACGGCGGATGCACCCCGATGAGTTCGGCGGTGCTCCGGATCGTCTCGTTGCGCGCCTGGTTCGGCATGTAGACACCGGAGTCGAGCAGGGCGATGGCGAGGCGCATGGCCTTCAGACGCCGGTTGTGGGTGATGTACCACTCACGCGGGCGGCCGGGCGGCAGTGTGTGCTTCACCACGGGTGCGTACGGCAGGTCGAGCAGGACGGGATGCTGAGCGGTGGACTGGGTGGGCAGCGGCTTCGACTTCAGTGCGGCAGCGGGCACGGACATCCTCCTGTCGCGGTCTGGGCGCCGCCGGAAATCCCCCGTCGGCAACCCTCGAACACTGCTTCTATTTTACTACCCCCCACTGACAATCGCCCCTGGCCAGAAGGCCTTGCGGGGCTTCTGTGACACGGGTGGGACACGGGTTTTCGCGGGCCTCCCGCTACCGTTGGCGACATGGAGATCTGGATCAATCCGGCCTGTTCCAAGTGCCGCAGCGCGATCGGTCTGCTCGACGCGGAGGGCGCCGAGTACACCGTGCGTCGCTATCTGGAGGACGTCCCGAGCGAGGACGAGATCCGCGAGGTGCTGGACCGGCTCGGGCTCGAACCGTGGGACATCACACGCACCCAGGAGGCGGTGGCGCAGGAGCTCGGCCTCAAGGAGTGGGCACGGGACGCCGGTGCGCGCGACCGCTGGGTCAAGGCCCTCGCCGAGCACCCGAAGCTGATCCAGCGACCGATCATCACCGCGGACGACGGCACGGCGGTGGTGGCCCGTACGGAGGAGGCCGTACGGGACGCGCTGGCCGGATGACGCCCCAGTCCGCTGTGACATGCGCTGCTTGAGCGTTTCCCGTGACCGTTGAGTGACTTCGTTCGGCATCTCGTACGTAGCGACGTACGCTCGCCCATCTCTCAGGAGGCGCGCATGTCGCGTAGGAGAACGCTCAGTACGAAGAAGAAGGTCGCGCTGTTCGTGACAGCGGCGGCGGTCGCGGGAGGCGGGGCCTTCGCCATGGCGGCCACGTCGAACGCCGCGCAGACCGCGGCGGAGTCGAACGTCTGCCAGGGGCTGGCCACCGCGCTCGGCAACAACGAGCGGTTCATCGCGGGCCAGAAGGCGAACCCCGACGCCCAGTCGGAGGCACGTATCGCCAACCGCGAGGCGGTCATCGCCCAGATCAAGGTCCAGCAGAAGGCGTCCGGGTGCGTCGTCGGGGAGTCGGCTCAGGGCTCCCGGGCAGCACAGCCCGCGCAGCCCTCGGCACCGGCCGCGGAGACCGGGGAGTCGGCTCAGGACCCCCAGGGCGACGAGGCCGCGGGGAACGCGGGCGGCGCCGGCGAGCGGGTCTGCGACGGCTCCACCGTCACCCTCTCCGGTGAGGACGGCGCCCCGGCGGCGTCCAGCGACGAGTTCCCGGCCGGTACGAAGCTGAGGGTGACCAACCTGGACAACGACAAGTCCACGACCGTGGAGGTGACCTCGGTCTCCGGCAGCTGCGTTCTGCTGAACGACGCCGCCTTCGAGCAGGTCAGGGAGCCCGGCAAGTTCCTGATCCGCCGCGCCCTGATCGAGAAGGTGGGGTGAGCCCGGCCCGGGCGGCGCGACGGGCCTGATCGACTCGGTGAGGTGAGAAGATCGGCGGCCGTCCGGGACAGCCGTACGACAGTGCCGTCGGCCCTGTCGCTCTCCACGGAGAGTGGCAGGGCCGACGCGCGCTCGGACACGTACGGCACCGGTCGACCCCGTGGCGCCCGGTCAACCCCATCGCATACGAGCCGTCCCGCGGCGTCGGCTCACAGTCGGGGCCCAGGGTGTGTGAACGCGTCGGGCCGTGAATCGCGCCACAGAGACCCCCGGTAACACGGGGTTCACATTCGAGCAATGATCGGGAAATCGCACGTTGACAGGCTGCCGGGCATCAGCGCGGCGTTTCAGTGCCGCAGCGCCGCAGCACCCGCAATTGCGCCTAGTGACCCACCCCGAAGGATGTGTCCCGTGACCTTCAAGGCTGAGTACATCTGGATCGACGGCACCGAGCCGACGGCCAAGCTCCGTTCCAAGACCAAGATCATCGCGGGTGAGCCCGCCGGTCTGGACGCGCTGCCGATCTGGGGCTTCGACGGGTCATCCACGAACCAGGCCGAGGGCCACGCCTCGGACTGTGTCCTCAAGCCTGTCTTCACCTGCCCCGACCCGATCCGCGGCGGCGACGACGTCCTCGTCCTGTGCGAGGTCCTGAACATCGACATGACGCCGCACCCGTCCAACACGCGTGCCGCGCTGACCGAGGTGGCGGAGAAGTTCGCCGCGCAGGAGCCGATCTTCGGTATCGAGCAGGAGTACACGTTCTTCGACGGCTCCCGTCCGCTGGGCTTCCCCGAGGGCGGCTTCCCGGCCCCCCAGGGCGGCTACTACTGCGGTGTCGGCGCCGACGAGATCTTCGGCCGTGAGGTCGTCGAGGCCCACCTGGACAACTGCCTGAAGGCCGGCCTCGGCATCTCCGGCATCAACGCCGAGGTCATGCCCGGCCAGTGGGAGTTCCAGGTCGGCCCGCTGTCCCCGCTGGAGGTCGCCGACCAGCTGTGGGTGGCCCGCTGGCTGCTCTACCGCACCGCCGAGGACTTCGGCATCTCCGCCACCCTCGACCCGAAGCCGGTCAAGGGCGACTGGAACGGCGCCGGCGCGCACACCAACTTCTCCACCAAGGCGATGCGCGAGGGCTACGACGCGATCATCACCGCGTGCGAGTCGCTGGGCGAGGGCTCGAAGCCGCTCGACCACGTCAAGAACTACGGCGCCGGCATCGACGACCGCCTGACCGGTCTGCACGAGACCGCCCCGTGGAACGAGTACTCGTACGGCGTCTCCAACCGCGGCGCCTCGGTCCGTATCCCGTGGCAGGTCGAGAAGGACGGCAAGGGTTACATCGAGGACCGTCGTCCGAACGCCAACGTCGACCCGTACATCGTGACGCGTCTGATCGTCGACACCTGCTGCTCCGCGCTGGAGAAGGTCGGCCAGGTCTGATCGCCGCGCGGGATCCGCGAAGGGTTCCTTGAAGGGGGCGTCCACCGTCCGGGTGGGCGCCCCCTTCGCCATGCCCCGTGATCGCGTTGTCAGTGGGGCATGTCATGGTGAGGGCATGAAGATCTACGGGGGCGACCCGACCGGTGCGTCCGAGCTGGCGGTCAAGGTCGAGACGGAGAACTGGCAGAAGCACGCGCGGATCACGGCGGAGCGACTGCGGGAGCTGGTGTGCCGGATCGGCGGTGAGGGCGACCGGTTCCTGGTCGTGCAGCGGATACCGGACGTGCCGGATGTCTTCATCCAGGTCTGGCACGAGCGAACCGGTGCCGACGACGGGGAGTACCAGCTGGAGTACCGGGAGGGACGCGACCGGTTCTTCGGGGCGGTCCTCACCGACCGGGAGCGCGTCGCCGAGGCCATGACCGGCTGGGCGCGGCGCGTGGAGGGCTGGGACACCGGCATCGAGTGGACCGCCGTCGAGCACGACGCCCCCGAGGAGGTGCCGGAACTCCCGGACGACGTACGGGAGGAGGTCGAGGAGCGGATACGGGAACTGCTGCGCTGCGGGTACGACGACCGGGCCCGGCTGAGCGAGGCCGCCGAGGAGTATCTGGTCGACGATGGGGGCCCCTCCCGCTCGGGCGAAGCCGAGAGCGGGGGAGAGCGGCCCGTCTCCTCCGCGCAGGCCCGGCAGCTCGTCGACCGGCTGTGGGTCGAGCGGCTCGCCGAGCAGGAGACCTGGGACGGGGTCACGGACCCCGAGCGGATCACCCGAGCCTTCGAGACGCTCCAGGCCGAGCACGCCATCACGGCCCGGGAGAACTTCACCTGCTGCCGCAACTGCGGTACGAGCGAGATAGGCGCCGAAAGCGCGGAGGGCGCACGGGGGTTCGTGTTCTTCCACTCGCAGTGCACCGAGGGCGCCGCCGCCGGGCATGGACTGATGCTGCTGTACGGCGGGTTCGACGGGTCGGCCGAGACGACGACGGCCGTCGGGCACGAGGTCGTGGCCGCCCTCGCGGCGGAAGGACTGTCCACGGAGTGGGACGGCGATCCGGGCACGGCCATCACCGTCACCCCGCTGGACTGGCGGAAACGGCTGGTCGGCTGAGGTCCTGGCACATCCGGGTCACGTTCGAGAAGCGTCCAAGCGGTGAGAGGAGGGTCCTGCTGGACGCCTGTGTCTGCTTCAATGAGGCCATGGCCAGTATCCAGAATCGACGCGCGACGGGTCGTCATGACCTCGAGCCCTTCTGGCCTTCCCGTCAGCACCACGACTTCGACCGGGTGTGTCGCCGCGCGATGAACGCGCCGGCCCTCTAAAGCCGTACACCCCGGTCTTCGGCCGGCGCGACAACGACGTACGTCCCTCGGCGGATCCGGCCACGAACCCGGCCGTCGAGGTCTCCCGGACGAACTTCTCGCGCGAAAGAGCTGACCTCTCATGGCGAACACCCGTTCTCTCTCGACCGCCACCACTCTGACCGCCGCCCCGGGCTCCGCGTCGGTCGCCGCCGCCTCCTCTCCGTCCACCGGTTCGGCCCGGCATCGGCTGCGTGCCGTGGGCGGGGCGATGATCGGGATCGAGAGCCTGGGGGAGAACGTGGCGGACTTCCTGCCGCCGGGGGCCACCTGGCTGCCCGCGCCCCAGCACACGCTGCCGACGTTGCCGGGTCAGCCGCCGATGGTCGGCTATCTGGTGCTCGTGCCGGCCGACCAGCAGCCGCCGGTGCTGCCGTTGGGCGTCGCGGGCGAGAGGGCGGGTGACGGTACGGCCGCCGGGGGTGTCGACGCCGACCCGTTGGTCCGCGTCGACACCGTGCAGCGCACCGCCGAGGTCGACGGGCGGCAGCTCGACCTCACCTACCTGGAGTTCGAACTGCTCGCCCACCTCGTTGCGCATCCCCACCGGGTGCATACCCGCGATCAGTTGGTCACGACTGTGTGGGGCTATGGGCATGTGGGCGACGGTCGTACCGTCGACGTCCATATCGCCCGGCTTCGCCGCAAGTTGGGGGCGGAGTTCCGGCAGGCGATCCAGACGGTGCGGCGGGTGGGGTACAAGTACGCGCCGCCGGTGGCACGTTGAGGGTCGCGCTGCGCCCGCCCTCCCCCCTCGCCCCAGCGGCACGACTGCCCGCGGCCAGGACAGCGCGACATAGGCCGACAATCGGCGCGTCGGGGTCCTTCACGCATATCTTGACCGGCGTCGCCGAAACGTGCCCTTCCCGGGCGCCGCCGAGGGCCCGGCCCGTGCACAGCCCGTGCCGGAACTGCAACTCCCCGTATTTCGTGGGGTGTTGAAACCAGTTTGTCCCGCGAATCTCTCAGCAATTTCTGAGTCGGCTGAACACTCCTGAGGCGCGCGCCGTATTGGAGGGAGCCGCTTCACTCCTGTCGGGCGCCTCGATGCCCCGCAAGGAAGTCAGAGGAGTTCCATGGGACGCAACACACGCAAACGACGTTCGCCGCTGGCCGTTCGGGCCGTTGCCGCATCGGCGGCGCTCGCGGTCGCGGGCGGCGGGCTGGTCTGGGCGAACTTCTACGCCTCAGCGGGCGAGAACAAGTCCGAGCAGAACAGCACGCTGGCTTCCGCGCAGGTGGCCACCATCGACTGCCCGGACGTCGGCCAGCAGCTGACCAGCGTGCCCACGAAGGCGCGCGCGGGCGTCGCCAAGGAGCTGGCACTGCTGGACCAGCAGATCACCCAGGCGTACAAGCGCCTGGCGGACACCCGGCAGGCCCAGGCGGGAGACCCCGGCTTCGTCAACAACGCCATTCTCAGCCCGCTGAAGTCCAAGCGAGTCGCCACCCTCGACCGGATCGGCACCAACATCCGGAACGCGGGCGGCCAGGCTCCGCAGGGGCTGGAACAGCTCGCCACCTGCCAGGGGAAGGCTGACCAGAACCAGCCCAACGCCGGTGGCGGCCAGGGCGGCGGCCGGAACCAGGGTGGCGGTGGCCGGAACCAGGGCCGGAACCAGGGCCAGGGCCAGAACCAGGGCCAGAACCAGGGTGGCGACGGCCAGAACCAGGGCAACAACGGTCAGGGCCAGGGCAACAACGGTCAGGGCCAGAACCAGGGGCAGGGCGGCAACGGTCCGGCCGCGGCCGACTTCGTGGACATCACCACCGTCCAGCCGAACGGCGGCCCGAAGGGCGTGAACGGCAACGGTCTGGCGGCGAACGGTGACAGCGGTTCGACGGGTACGTTCACCACGAGCTGCGGCACGAACGAGAACGAGAACCGCAACTCGGACAACGTGATCGTCGCTCCCGGTGTCAGCAACGGTGCCCAGCACCAGCACGACTACGTCGGCAACCAGAGCAACAACGCGTTCGCGAGCGACCAGGACCTGGCCAACGCGCAGACCACCTGCCAGAACCAGGGTGACAAGTCGTCGTACTTCTGGCCGGTCATTCGTCTGCAGGACGGTACGAACGACATCGACGCCAACGCCCCCGGTGGCGGTCAGGACGGCAACGTCGGCCGGATCGTGGAGCCCAGCCAGGCGGAGCTGAAGTTCGTGGGCAACAAGAAGGGCGACGTCGTCGCGATGCCGCAGGCCCTGCGCATCATCACCGGTGACGCCAAGTCCTTCGTGAACGGCCTGGGCAACGCCAACACGAACTGGAGCTGCACCGGCTTCGAGGACCGGGTCGTGACGGACAAGTACCCGATCTGCCCGCAGGGCAGCTCCGTGGTGCGGACGTCCTTCTTCCAGAGCTGCTGGGACGGCCAGAACATCGACAGCGCCAACCACCGTACGCACGTCGACTTCGTCGAGGCGGACGGCAGCTGCTCGAACGGCTTCCAGGCCATCCCCCAGCTCCAGGTCCGCCTGGTCTACGACATCCCGGCGCCGTCGATCCAGAACGGGCAGCTGCAGAACGCGTACGCGATCGACTCCTTCCCGGACCAGCTGCACAAGGCGATCACGGACCACAACGACTTCATCAACTTCTTCGACCAGAACACGATGAACCAGATGGTCCAGTGCATCAACAGCGGCCAGGACTGCCAGTAGGGCTGAGCCTCTGAGCCACTAGGAAGCCGGCGGTGGGTTTTCCCACCGCCGGCTTTCGTTTGCCTCCCGCCCCCGACCCCCGACCCCGTTCCCGGTGCCCGCGTGCTCAGCCGTCGTGGCCGCTGTTGTTGTGGCTGCCACCGGGGTTCATGTGCTCGGAGCCCTCCTCCAGGCTGCCGCCGAGCGTGTTCTGCAGACCGCTGACCGTCTTCTCCTCGCCGACGGCGACCCACTTGCGGCCGACGAGGTAGTAGCCGCCGTAGTCCTTGGCACCGCTGAGCCATTCGGCCTGTCCGCGGTCGGTGGCGAAGGTCGCGAGGACGAACTTGCCGTCGAAGTCGCCGTCGGTGTTGGTGCAGAGGGCCTGACGGATCGTGTCGGCGTCCGTCTGTATGTCCGGCTTGCAGCCCACCTCGCCCGCGATGTGCTCCAGCGTGCCGGTGGCCGTCTCGGGGATCTTCTCGCCCTCGTCGGCCGAGCCCGATCCACAGCCGGTCAGCATCAGCAGGGTCGCGGCCGCACCGGCCGCACTCATGGCGAGCCTGCGCACCGCAAGCCTCTCGCGCGTCATCTTCATCCGTCGTACCTCCGGTCCATTCCGGCGACATGAACTCGCCAGCTCCGTACGCACCGTTGAGCACAGGCGTCCGTCCGGTTAGCGTGCCGCATCTGTCGACACAGGGGGCACACAGTCATGAACTCTCCGTCGCGACGCTCGGTGCTGGGCTCGGCCGGTGCCATCGGCCTCGGGACCACCCTGGGACTGACGGTCCCGGTCCACGCCGCTGAGAGCCCCGGCCAGGGCCCTGCCTTCGATACGGCTCCCGCGCGCGCAGCACTCAATCGGCTGCTGCCCGGCCACGCCGACCAGTTCCGGCTCACTCTCGTCAGAAGGGAGGGTACGGGCGACCGTTTCCGCGTCAGCGGCGGCACCGGCCGCGTCCAGGTGCAGGCCACGACACCGGCCACCCTGCTCATGGGCGTGCACTGGTACCTCAAGTACGTCTGCGGTGCCCATCTCGCGTGGAACGGCAGCCAACTCGACCTGCCGCGCCGCCTCCCCGCGCCGGCCCGCCCCCTGGAGAGATCCACCGCCCTCCCCCACCGCTTCGCCCTCAACGACACCAACGACGGCTACACGGCCCCGTACGCGGACTGGCCGTACTGGGAACGCCAGATCGACCTCCTGGCCGCGCACGGCTGCAACGAGGTCCTGGTCATCGCGGGCACGGAGGCCGTCTACCACCGCCTCCTCAAGGACTTCGGCTACTCCGACGAGGAGTCCCGCGCCTGGCTGCCCGCCCCCTCGCACCAGCCCTGGTGGCTGCTCCAGAACCTCTCCGGCTACGGCGGCCCGCTCTCCCCCGAGCTGATCGACCGCCGGGCCGCGCTGGGGCGCCGAATCGCCGACCGGCTGCGGGAGCTGGGCATGTCCCCGGTCCTGCCCGGCTACTACGGCCACGTCCCCAAGGAGTTCGTGGAGCGCAACGGCGGTGACGCGCACGTCGTCCCGCAGGGTGTCTGGCACGGCTTCGAACGCCCTGATTGGCTGGATCCGCGCACCGATTCCTTCGCGAAGGTCGCCGCCTCGTTCTACGGCCACCAGGAGGATGTGTTCGGCGAGGCGGCCCACTTCAAGATGGACCTCCTCCACGAGGGCGGCACCGCCGGCGACGTACCGGTGCCGGGCGCGGCGCAGGGCGTGGAACGGGCCCTGCAGAAGGCCCGCCCGGGCGCCACCTGGGTGATCCTCGGCTGGCAGGAGAACCCCCTGCCCGAACTCCTGGACGCCATCGACAAGTCGAGGATGCTGATCGTCGACGGCGTCTCCGACCGCTACACGAGCGTCACCGACCGGGAGCGCGACTGGGGCGGCACCCCGTACTGCTTCGGCACGATCCCCAACTTCGGCGGCCGTACGACGATCGGTGCCCGCGCGCACATCTGGAACGAGAAGTTCTTCGCCTGGCGGGACAAGGCGAACAGCGCGCTGGCCGGTACGGCGTTCATGCCGGAGGCCACCGATCGCGACCCGGCCGCCTTCGAGCTCTTCTCCGAACTGGCGTGGACGCCGACGAAGATCGACCGGGCCGCCTGGTTCTCGGCGTACGCCGACTACCGTTACGGCGCCCGCGACGACTCCGCCCGCCGTGCCTGGCGGGCGCTGCACGACACCGCGTACCAGCAGCGGGCCGTCGAGCGCAGCGATCCGCACGACTCCCTCTTCTGCGCCCGCCCCGACCTCGCCGCCGACCGGGCCGCCGAGTACGCGCCGAGGGCCCTGACGTACGACCCCGGCCGCTTCGACGCGGCCCTCGCCGGGCTGCTCGGGGTGGCGGGCGGGTTACGGGGCAGCGCGGCGTACAAGTACGACGTGGTGGACGTGGCGCGGCAGGCGCTCGCGCACCGCAGCCGCCAGTATCTGCCGCAGCTGCGGGCGGCGTACCAGCGCAAGGACCTGGCGACCTTCCGTGCGCTGTCCACCCTCTGGCTGCGGCTGATGCGGCTGTCGGACGAGGTCACGGGGGCGAACTCGGCGTTCCTGCTGGGGCCGTGGGTGAACGACGCGCGGCTGCTCGCCACGAACGACGCCGAGCGGGCCGAGTTCGAACGGACGGCGAAGGTCCTGATCACCGTGTGGGGTGGGCGGGCGACGTCCGACGCGGGGGATCTCCACGAGTACGGCAACCGGGAGTGGCACGGCCTCATGGCCGACTTCTACGTCCCGCGCTGGGAGAAGTGGCTCGACACCCTTGAGGACGCGCTCGCCACGGGGACCGCTCCGGCGGCCGTGGACTGGTTCGCGTTCGAGGAACCGTGGACGCGGGAGCGGAAGGACTATGCGCTGCGGCCGGTGGGGGACGCGTACGCCCTGGCCGGGCGGGTGCGGGAGGTGCTGGCGCGGGCGCCGTACCAGGGGGCGCTGGCCGTCAGTGCGGATCCGGCCGTGCTTCCGCCCGGTGGGAGTGCGCGGGTGTCGGCCGAGTTCCGGAACGTCAATGGGCTGCGGGCCACGGGGCGGGTGGACTTCGCGCTCAGTGGGTTCGACGGCACGGTGGAGGCCGAGGGCCCGACGTCGATCGCGAGTGTGCCGGCCGCGGGGGTGGGGACGGTGCGTTGGCGTGCCGACGCGCCCGGGGTTCCGCTGGATCGGCCTCTGCGGCCTCACCCCTACACGATCACCGTGGAGTACGGGCCGCGGGGGGAGGAGCGGGTGAGCAGTGCGTTCGCGGGGACGCTGTTCGAAGCGGGGCCGTTGGGGGCGGAGTGGTCCACGTACAGCAACAACGACGCCGTGTTCGGGCAGTTGGGGGATCGGTTCGCCATCGATGGGGCGGGGACGGATCTTTGGCGGGGGACCGCCGAGTTCGGGGCCGTTTACCGGGAGGGGGTCTTCCGGGACGGGGGGTCGGTGACCCTGCGGGTCGACTCGCAGGCGGTGACGGGGAACTGGGCTCGGGCGGGGATCGTGGTGCGCAACAGCCTGGGGACCGCTGGGGCGCCGGGATTCCTGAATCTGGCGGTGACTCCGGCGAACGGGGTTGTGCTGTCGTACGACAGCACGGGGGACGGGACGCTCGACACGTATCGGCGGATCACGGGGATCAAGGCGCCGGTGTTGTTGCGGTTGACGCGGGCGGCTTCGGGTTCGTACACGGGTGAGTGCTCGACCGATGAGGGGGTGAGCTGGCGGGTGGTGGCGACTGTGACCGTGCCGGGGGCTGCCGCCGGGGCGCAGGATGTGGGGCTGTTCATGAGTGCGACCAATGGGGGATCGGGGGTGCGGGGGCTGGTCGAGTTCAGCGGCTGGGAGCTCACGTAGCGGTTCTCGCCCCCGTCGCCCCTACCCATTCCCGTCCCCAGGGGCTGCGCCCCTTCGACCCCCGCCTATTGGCTCGGGAGGTTGGGGTCGGTTGGCGGGTGCGGGTGAGTGAGGGGCGTTCGCGCAGTTCCCCGCGCCCCTGAAGGGGCGCGGGGCTGTGTCGATGTGCGGCTCCGCCGCGTGGGCGCGAGCGACCGCGTACAACCCGCGCCTCGCCCGACAATCCCAGGCGCCCGAGTTCTCCGTACCCGGCCCCGAAGCGGAGCGTCTACGTGACCATCGGACCATTCGCTCGTTCTGCTGAACGTGCAGTCACAGGATGTCGCCCGGCGCGCCGCGCCCTCTCGGGCGCAGGAGTCGGTGGTGGATGTCGAGCAGGCGGAGGCGGCGCTCGTTGAGCATTATCCGCGTCTGGTTCGGCTGGCCTATCTGACGTTGCCGCCGACGTGGGGCCGTAATCGGCGGGTGCTGACGGCGCATGCCTTGGTGCAGCGGGCGTTGCCTCGGGGGCGTACGTCGACCTCGGTGATTCCGGCGCAGGCTACGGGGCGGGAGCGTAATCCGGGGTACGCGTACGTCCGTCTCCAGGTCATTCGTACGGCGCTGGAGGCCGGGCTTCCGTTGCGGCGCAAGGCATGGCCGAAGCGGGCGCAGCTGCCGCCGTTGTTGCCGAGGGTGTGGGGGCTGCGGCTGTTCCCGCGTTCGGGTGGGGCCGATGAACTGGCCCTGGACCAGCGGCTGTCGGCGCTGTCCTGCCCGGCCCGCGCCGTGTATGTGCTGCGGGGGCTGGAGAAGCTTCCCGACCCGGCGATCAAGACGTTGCTGGAGGAGGCCGGCGTCGGTCACCCGGCGACACCGATGACGGAGGCGAACTCGGTGTCGGCGCAGTACTACGCGCTGCTCTCCTCCGCCGAGTTCGACCCCTGTTCGCTGTACGCCCGCCCGACCGATCTGATGCGGCGCCGCCAGCACATGAAGGCCGCCCTGGCGGCGACGGCGGCGTTGGCCGTGTGCGGGGGGTTCCTCGGGCTGCCCAGTGAGTGGTGGGGGCCGGACGGCCCGGCGGCTCCCCCGTACGCACGGAACCCGGCGGCCCAGGCCGCGCTGGACCCGGGCCGACTGACCACGGCGACGGCCACGGCCTGGCAGTCGACCGGCCGTACCGACTTCTCCACCTGGCCCGCCCGCGGCGACCTGAAGAAGGACAGGAGACTGCTTCGGCGCGCCCTCGCCGTCTGGGCCCGGCCCGGCGAGTCCGTCCAGGTGTCGGTGACCCTCGGCACGCCGGCCGGGCCCCCGCCCGGGCCGCCGCAGCTGCTGTACGCGGGCGAGGTCGACAACCTGCGGGTGGTCCTGCTCCACGACGGTCTGCGCATCGCCCGTTACGCCGAGCCGCTCGACGGCACGAGCCTCGCCGCCCTCGACCTGATCCGGGTCGACGGCGCGTCCGGCGCCGGGGCGAGCGCGCTGGTGCTGGGCCGGGTCGACGGCAACGTCCGCTATCTGACGGCCCCTTGGGTGCGTGAGGCGGCCGTACGGGATCTGACGCGGGCCACGGCCGAGACGTCGACGTTGGAGCTGTCGAAGGACGGGGTGACGGCGCCGTTCGCCAGCCCGGCGGTGCGTACCGGGCGGTGCGAGTCGTGGGAGGTGTTGCAGCTGACCGATGCCACGGGGCGTACCTGGCTGCTGTCCGATCTCTCCGAGGTGGTCCCGGCGCATCTCACGGCCGGCCGCCCCTCGGCCGTGCCCGCTCGTGAAGCCACCCAGGCACTGGAGACCTGGGCGCCCTTCGCCTGTTCGCTGGGTGCCGTGCGGTCGCGGGGCGTGCGTGCGGTGAACGCCTGGCAGTTCGCCCGGCAGCCGCTGCCCGACGGAAGCGGCACCGCGGACTGGGTGTGCACCCGGGCCGAGACCTGGCGGGGCACGGGCACCCGTGTACTGGCCCAGTTCAACACTCCCGGCGGCGCCTTCATGACCGCGGCCGTCGACGACCGGGCGACCTGCGGCCCCACCGACCCCCATGTCCTGGCCGCCGCCCCCTGGAAGTCCTCGACGGGCGAGTCCTACCTCCTCGCCGCCGGCAGCAAGGACACCGTCTCCATCAAGGCGAGCGGCGACGTGACCGGCTCGGCACCGGGCAACCTGCTCGCCCTACCGGCCGAGAAGAACGCACAGGCCCAGGTCAAGGGAACCCTCGCGAACGGCCGGGAGATCAACCGACTCTGACGACGATGCCCACAGACCGTGTCTGAACACCCACGCTCGATCCAGCCCATTGCGGGCCGGAATCAATCGGTAAGGTGTTCGTATGACAACCGGTGTGCGCCGCAGGATGGGCGTGGAGGAACGACGCCAGCAGTTGATCGGCGTCGCTCTCGAACTCTTCAGCCGGCGCTCGCCCGACGAGGTCTCCATCGATGAGATAGCGACGGCGGCCGGTATCTCACGGCCGCTCGTCTACCACTACTTCCCGGGCAAACTCAGCCTGTACGAGGCCGCGTTGAAGCGCGCCTCCGAGGATCTGGCCACCCGTTTCATCGAACCCCACGAGGGCCCGCTCGGCACCCGGCTGCTCCGCGTCATGCACCGTTTCTTCGACTTCGTCGACGAACACGGCCACGGTTTCGCCGCCCTCATGCGCGGCGGCCCGGCCGTCGGCTCCTCCCGCACCAACGCCCTGATCGACGGCGTACGCCAGGCCGCCTATGTCCAAATCCTTTCGCACCTGGAGATCCAAGATCCCCCGGCCCGCCTGGAGCTCGTCGTCCGCTCCTGGATCTCCCTCGCCGAGTCCACGGCTCTGATATGGCTCGACGGCCGCCGCATCCCCAGGGAGGAGCTGGAGGTCCAGTTGGTCCACGATTTCGCGGCGCTGACGGCCGTGAGCGCCGCGTACGACATGGAAATGGCGGCACTGCTCCGCAAGAGGCTCGCCGATGAGCCGAAGGACGGCCCGTTCAGCGACTTGGCAGGGCACCTTGTGGCTCTGACCAGCCCCTAGGGCCCTAGAGGTCGAACTTCCGGTACGAGGGATCAAGGTCCCGTACCTCCGCCGACGCATGAAGCGCCAGCCCCGCCGAAGGCTTCACGTACTCCCGAAGCAGCCCCAGCACATTCTCGGTCAGGGCCACCTTCGTCTCCTCGGTCCGCCCCGCCAGCAGCCCCAACGTCACATGCACAACCGCATGCCCACTCACATCGGCACCGACCGTCGTGTCCTCGGTGGCCCGGAACTGCGTCTTGCAGGCCTCCGGCTTCGCGGCGGCCGTCCGTACGACCTCTTCGTGCAGGGCTCTCGCGAACCCGGGTCGGTCGAAGCCATCGGCGAGGACGGCGGAGTAATCAACAGTGATCTGCGGCATGGGGCACCCCTGTTCTACGAAAGTCAGCTCACCCTAACCGCAGCCGCAACGCCAGCATCGCGATGTCGTCCTCCCGGTCCCTGCCGAAACAGTGCAGCAAGGTGTCGCACAGCGCGGCGGTCCCGAGCGGAGCGCCCGTCGCGGCGGCCCGTAGGTGCTCAAGGGACTGCGAGAGATCGATCCCCCGGGTCTCGATCAGCCCGTCCGTGACCATGAGGAGCCGATCCGTCGGAAAGAGAACCGTCTCCGTGGGCTCGGGCCGTTCGAGGCCGAGTCCGAGGAGGGGCCCGGCGGCCTTCAGATACTCGGCGCCACCGGACTCGTGGACGATCAGCGGCGGTATGTGGCCGGCGTTGGCGATCCGGACGTGCCCGCTGGTGGGCTCGACGAGAGCGAGACAGACGGTGGCGGTGACGTCGGGGTGGTAGTGCTGGAGCATCCGGTCGAGCCGCACGGCGATCGCGGCGGGGTCGGCCTGCTCGACGGCGTACGCACGCAGGGCGTGCCGGAGTTCGACCATGACGGTGGCCGCGTCCAGTGAGTGCCCGACGACGTCGCCGACGGCGGTGAGGATGCCGCCGGGGGTGGAGACGGCGGCGTAGAAGTCGCCGCCGATCTCGGTCTGCCGGGACGCGGGGACGTATCGCACGGTCACTTCGAGGCCGGGGAACTCGGGCACCCGTTTGGGCAGGAAGCTGTGCTGGAGGGTGAGCGCTACATGCCGCTCGACCTGGTACATCAGCAGCGGCTGGGCGGCGAGCGCGGTGGCCTGGGCGAGGCGGGCGACCAGGGCGACGGTGTCGGGGGTGGCGCCGCGCGCCCCACGCACCGGCGTGGCGACGCACACGGGGGTGCCGCCCTCGGTGCGGGCGAGCACGAGGTGGGCGTCGTCGGTGAGTCCGGGCCGGAAGAAGCCGGCGGGCCACAGCGGCGCCGGTACGACGGTGTCGTGCGGTCGGGGGTCGGCGGCGGTGATGCGGCGGATGAGCCGGGCCACGGTCTCGTGGGCGCCGGCGTCGGGGAGGGTGGTGCGGGCCCTGGCCCGGGAGGTGCCGCTGTACAGCTCGCCGTCCTCGCCGAGGACGAACACGGCGGCGGGTGACCGGGTGAGCCGGGCGGCTCCCTCGGCGGCGGCACCGGCCAGCTCCTCCAGGCTGCGGGCGGCCTGGACGTCGACGATGGTCTCGGACAGCAACGTGAGGCGGCGTACCAGGGCCTCGGCGTCGTTGCGCATCCGGGCGCCGCGCACCGCGGCCCGTACGACGGCCTGGATCTCCTCGGGTTCGGCGGGCACCGTCAGATAGGCCTCGCCGCCCGCGTCGAGCCCCCGGCAGCGGTCGCTGGGGGCGACGGCCGCGGCGGAGAAGTGGACGACGGGCAGGGCGGCCGTCGGGGGCTGGGCCTTGAGGCGGCGGCAGAGTTCGAAGCCGCTCATGTCGGGCAGGCCGACGTCGACGAGGGCCACATCGGGCAGGGCGCCCGAGCGCAGCCGCAGGTCGAGTTCGACCAGGGCCTCGCCGGCGCTGGCGACCGGGACGACGCTGTGTCCGGCCCGGCGCAGCACCGCGCCCATGGCGTAACGGCTGGCTGCCGCGTCGTCGACCACCATGACCGTGGTGCTTGCTTCGTCGACCAAGAGACTCATGAGGCGCTCGCGGAGGACCCGGGGACAGGGGGACGAGGGGGCGTCCGTGCGGGACGGGCTGAGGCCCAAGGGGCCGGCTGGAGTGCGGACTGGGTACGGGGCTCGATGGCGCGGGCCCCTCTCGGACTCGGTGGTGCAGGCCCCTCTCGACCTGCACCACCAAGCTAGCGTCCTACTGGGCCGCCCGTGCGAATACGGCGACGGTCCGCCCCGGAACGGCGAACGTGCCCGATTCCGCTTCGTATGACGCGTTCTTGACGGTAGAGTCCGCGCCCTCCGCCTGCACCGGGTGCAGGGTGTATTCCGTCCCGGCGAGGTCCGCCACCGTCTGGTCCCGCTTCTCGGGGGTGGCGTTGAAGACGACGACGAGGTCGCCGAGTTCCATGGTGATCACGCCGGGTGTCTCGTCCTTGCCCGACAGCGGGAAGGAGAGCGTCGACTGGACCTGCGCGGTGGTGTCGAGCGAGAAGGCGCTCTCCGTCGTACGGATCCTCAGCAGGTCCCGGTACGCCGCCGAGGCGCCCTCGATCTGCGCGCAGCCGACCTCGACCGAGGTCAACAGGGGCTTGGCGTAAGGCCACTTGGACTGGTTGTCCGCCGCCGGTGGCAGGCCCCGTCCGAAGCCGTTGCCGCCGTCCCGGCAGTCCCAGTGGATCGCGTTGAACCAGTCGCCGCTGTCGTAGGAGTTCCGGTCGAGGGACTTGGAGCGCAGCAGGTCGGTGCCCGCCTGGGAGAGGGCCGGGCCCTGGGAGAGCGCGGCCGTCGCCATGGCGAGGACCTGCATACGGGCCCGGTCGGCCGGGCTCGTCGACTTCGGCAGCTTGAAGGTGAGCGCGTCGAACAGCGTTTCGTTGTCGTGTGCGTCGACGTAGGCGAGGGCGTCGCCGGGTGCGTCCGCGTATCCGGCGGCGGTGCCGTTGTAGTCGACGTCGGCGCCCTTGACCTCCTTGCCGCTGGTGTCGGTGAACCGGTAGTCCGCGAGGTTGCCGCTCAGGCCGACCTTGATGAGGTCCTGGTAGTGCAGCAGGCGGGCCTTCTGCTCGGCCGAAGTGCCGTTGCCGTCCGAGGAGTTGGGTTCGGTGTAGAGGCCGGACGCGAAGCCCTGGACGCCGGGGTCGGCGTCGAAGGGGCCGCCGCCGCGTACGGCGTCACGGGCGCGGTCGGAGAAGGTCGCGATGCCCGTGCCGGCCATGTTCTTCTGCGTGGCCTGCGTGAACCGGGCGTCGTCGGCGACCTCACCGAAGTTCCAGCCCTCCCCGTACAGGATGATCTTCTTCCCGTCGACGCCGTCCTTGGCGGGGGTCAGCCCGTCGAGGGCCTTCCGGACGGCCAGGATGTTGGCCTTCGGGTGGTGGCCCATGAGGTCGAAGCGGAACCCGTCGACCTTGTACTCCTTGGCCCAGGTGACGATCGAGTCCACGACGAGCTTACCCATCATGGTGTTCTCGGGCGCGGTGTTGGCGCAGCAGGTGGAGGTGGCGACCGAACCGTCGGCGAGCAGCCGGTGGTAGTAGCCGGGCACGACCTTGCCGAGGACGCTCTTGTCCGCCTGCCCGCTCGCCGGGGTGT
This sequence comes from Streptomyces ipomoeae 91-03, assembly GCF_000317595.1. Lineage (GTDB taxonomy): Bacteria > Actinomycetota > Actinomycetes > Streptomycetales > Streptomycetaceae > Streptomyces > Streptomyces ipomoeae. Next base: position 26,761 of record NZ_AEJC01000517.1, read on the forward strand.
GGTTGTAGACCACGTCCAGCACGACCCCGAGGCCGTCGTCGTTGAGCGCCTTCACCATCTTCCGGAACTCGACCGTCCGCCGCGTACCGTCCGGGTCGGTCGCGTACGAGCCCTCCGGGACCGTGTAGTGGTACGGGTCGTAGCCCCAGTTGTACGCGTCCTTCGCGGCGGCCTTGGCCACACACTCCTGCTGCTTGTCGGAGTCGGCCGCGTACGAGCCGAGGTCGCAGTCGACCGTCGCCTGGTCCGCCTTCTTCTCGGGGACGGTGGCGATGTCGGCGACGGGAAGAAGATGGACGTACGACGTGCCCGCCTGCGCCAGCTCACGAAGATGCCGTGAGCCGTCGCTGTCCTTGTCGGTGAAGGCGAGATAGGTGCCCTGGTCCTTCGCCGGGACGGTCCTGTCCCCGATCGAGAAGTCCCGGACGTGCAGCTCCTGGATCCGCGCGTCCTTGAGCGGTACGGCCTTCGGCTTCGTGTACGACGTCCAGCCGCTCGGCGCCAGGGACCTGTCCCCCAGGTCGACGACCAGGCTCCGCTCGGAGTCGGCGGTCAGGGCGACGGAGTACGGGTCGGTGACCTTGTTGGTGACGACCTTGCCGACGCTCGGCGCCCACACCTTCACGACGTACCGGTACGGCTTGTTCTTCCAGGACCTGCTGCCGGTGACGGACCAGACGCCGGTGGTGTCGTTCCGCCGCATGGCGACGGTCGTGCCGTCCAGGTCCAGGGAGACCTTCTGCGCGGTGGGCGCCCAGACGGCGAGCGTGGGGCGGCCGTCATGGAAGGTGGGGCCGAGATCCGCGTCCGACGCGGCGGTTCCGTGGACGTCGTCGAGTACACCGGCGATCTGCACGCCCGTCGCCGCGAGCACCACACCTCCCCCGGAGCTGAACGCCTGGGAGGTACCCCCAGCGGCCCACTGGGAGGCGACGAGCTGACCGCGCAGGGCCTCGCGGACCCGGTCGCGGTCGCGTGGGTCGACGGTCCAGGCGGTGTACGACTTCAGGTGCGGGAATCTCGCCTTCTGGGCGTCGGTGAGGGCGGACCTGGTGAGGCGGAGCCAGCGCTCGTCGGTGCTGGTGAGCGTGCCGTTCCGGAGGGCGATCGAGCCGGTGCGCGAGTACAGCAGCTGGGTGGAGGCGGCGCTCTCGTCGCCGTTCCAGGCAAGGGTGTTCCGGTCGATCCAGACCGCCTTGGAGGTGGTGAGGTCGAGGGCGGCGGCGGAACCGGCCGGCTGCGGGAGCAGGTACTTCTCCTGGCTGCTCAGCAGCCACACCTCGTGGCCGTCCGCCTTGAGATCGAGGGACTGGTCGGCGGAGAGGTCCTTCTCGTCGCCCTTGTGGACGATATAGCTCAGGCTGGTGGCGCCTTCGGTGAGCGGCACCTCGAAGACCGCGCCGTACGCGTCCGTCCTCACCGGTTCCAGGGGCTTCGACCAGTCGGTGGGGTTCGCGGCGCCCGTCCAGATGTGCAGGCCCCAGCCGTCGTAGTTCCCGTCGGGGCGGTGGTAGTGGAGGACGGCCTTGGTCCTGTCCTGCTCCGGGTAGTCGGCTGCGGGTTTCTCCGTCAGTACGGCCTCCTTGCCCTGCTCGACCCAGATCTCGCCCGTCCTGGTGACATCGATCGAGCGGTCGGCGGAGACGTCCTTGTCGCCGTCCTTGTCGATGACGAGATAGCCGACGTTCGACGCTCCCGGCTTGAGTTTGACGTAGGCGAAGGCGTCGTACGCGTCCCGGCCGATGAAGTCATGGCCGTCGGGCCAGGTGGTCCCCTCGCCGTCGGCGATGTCGCCCCAGGCGTACAGCCGCCAGTCGGTGTAGTCGCCGTCGGCGCGCTTGTAGTGGACGATCGCGTAGTCCCGCGAGGAGGCGGTCGGGACCTCGGGGGCGGGCGGGGTGCCGGTGGTGGAGCTCGCCATGGCGCTCGCCGTACGTCCGGCGGAGTCGATCACAACCGCCTTGTAGCGCAGGGTGGTTCCGGGCGTGATGTCCTCGTCGATGGTCTGGGTGACCCGGTAGGGCGCGTGGTCGGCGGAGCCGAGGGTCTTCCACTTGCCGTTGCCCACCTGGGCGGCGAAGACGACCCTGTTGAGCTGACCGCCGTCGACATCGGCGCCGATCTCTACGGTGCCGGTGGCGCCGGGGGCCGGGGCCTTCAGGGTGAGGGACGGCTTGGTGGTGGGCTGGGCGGGCCTGCCGGTGGCCTTGAGGACGATCGATGAGCCGGGCGGAACGGTGACGGTGACGTTCTTGTCGGCTCCACTGGTCACATGGCCGGGGCTCCCGGACGTCCCGTAGATGCCCTTGAAGGTCATGTCGGCCGCGCCGGTCGCGAAGGTCGCCGTCCTCGCCTGGTCCGCGTTGTTGAAGGCGACGATGTACTCGGTGCCGGTCCTGGCGTCGGTACGGGAGAAGGCGTAGACGCCGGGGCCGTCGGTGGCGTGGCGCTCGGTCTGGACGCCGTCGGCGAGGGCCGGGTTGGCCTTGCGGAGCTTGGCGAGAGCACTGATCTGTTTGTAGAGCGGTGCACTTGTGTCGTAGGCGTCCTCGGCGTGGGTGCGGTCGGTGCCGAGCTGGTCGTCGTCGAGGTAGTCGGCGACCTTCGAGGCGAACAGCGTCTGCCGGGCGTCCTTGTCGCCGCCCGCGCCGGTGAAGCCCTGCTCGTCGCCGTAGTAGACGACGGGGTTGCCGCGGCTGAGGAACATCAGCTCGTTGGCGAGCCTGTCCTTGGCGAGCAGTTCGGCGTCGGTGGCCTTCGGATCGTCCTGCTCGAGGAAGGTCCCGATCCGGCCCATGTCGTGGTTGCCGAGGAAGGTGACCTGCTCGTACGCGTTGGCCTTGTCGGTCGTGTACTTGTAGTCGTCCCCGAACACGGCGGCCAGTTTCCGTGCGCTGCCGCCCTGGGAGGCGTACGAGCGGGCCGCGTCCTGGAAGGGGAAGTCGAGCGTGGAGTCGAGGCGCCCCTGGGTGACGTACGGCGAGGTGACGGCCGTGTCGGCGGAGTAGACCTCCCCGAACATGAAGAAGTCGTCCCGCCCCCGCTTCGCCGCGTACGCGTCCAGCGCGGTGGCCCACTGCGTCCAGAACTCCGTGTTGACGTGCTTCACGGTGTCGATCCGGAAGCCGTCGATGTCGAAGTCCCGCACCCAGCGCTCGTAGATCTTCTCCATGCCCTCGACGACCTCGGGACGCTCGGTCCACAGATCGTCGAGCCCGACGAAGTCGCCGTACGTGGCGGACTCGCCGGCCCAGGTGGAGTCGCCCCGGTTGTGGTACATCGTCGGGTCGTTGAGCCAGGCCGGGACCTTGAGGTTCTTCCTGGCGTCCGGGACGACGGGCGTACGCGGGAAGGAGTCCCGGTCGACCTTCGGGAACGCCTTGTTCCCGTCCGCGTGGTCGGCGTCGTCGAAGGGCTTCCCGTCCTTCGTGAGATACGGGAACGCGCCCTTGGAGAGATAGTCGTAGGACTTCTCCTCATAGTCGACGACATCCGCCGTGTGGTTGGTGATGACGTCGAAGAAGACCTTCATGCCCTTGGCATGGGCCTTGGAGATGAGGGTTTCCAGGTCCTTGTTCGTCCCGAAGTGCGGATCGACCTGGGTGAAGTCGGTGATCCAGTACCCGTGGTAGCCGGCGGAGACGTTCTCACCGGTGCCCTGGACGGGCTGGTTCTTGAAGATGGGCGCGAGCCAGATGGCAGTCGTACCCAGGCCCTTGATGTAGTCGAGCCGCTGGGCCAGCCCCTTGAGGTCGCCGCCCTGGTAGAAGCCCTTGTCGGTGGGGTCGTACCCGGTGGCGAGACGCGAGCCGGTCAGGCCGCCCCTGTCATTGCCCTTGTCCCCATTGGCGAAACGGTCCGGCAGAACGAAGTAGAACTGCTCGCGGGTGAGGTCGTGGCGGGCGGGCTCGGCGGCCAGCTTCGCGTCGGACAGGGGTTCGGGCGGGGTGGCGGCGTCGGCGGCGAGGGGCTGGACGAGCGCTGCGGCCAGCGCGGTCGCGGTGACCGCGGCGACTCGCCCGGCGTGGGTGGTTCGGCGCCTGGACGGCACCGGCCATCTCGGTATCAAGACGTGGACTCCTTGCGGTGTACGACTTGCGCTGTACGGCGTACGGCTCTTCGGGGCCGACCCGCGCGCGACCGTATCGCCGCCGAAAGCATTTCAGCAAGAGTCTTGAAAAAGACGGCAAGTGTTTTCAGGCGACCCGGCTGCCGGGTAGGGCGGCTGCGGCCGTTTTGTCCTTGCCGGGGGTCGTCGGCCGGTGGCTCAGCAGCTGGACTTGCCGGCGTAGATCGCGAGGGCGGTGTTGGAGCCGAGGGTGGCGGTGAACTGGCCGGAGCCGTTCACGGTCACCGTCGTGTTGTTCTGGACGTTGCAGTACGTGCCGGCCGGGAGGGACGTCTGGTACGTACGGCTGAGGCTGCTCGACTCGTGGTTGATGGCGACGTAACCCTTGCTGCCACGGCCGAAGGCGATCACATCGCCCCCGTTGTCCCACCAGTTGGCGACGGACTCGCCGCGGGTGGCGTTGCGGAAGGCGACCATGCGCATGATCTCCGGCCAGGCGTGCTGGCACTTCCAGCCGTCCTGCCAACAGGCGTTGACGGTACCGCCGTTGGGCGGCCCCGCGTCCGAGTCGGACCATTCGTAGCCGGAGTTGATGTCCGGGGCGCCGTAGGGCCAGGCCAGCATGAAGACGTTGGCCAGCGTGTAATTGGCGTTGTCCTTGTAGCTGAGCGTGGAGCCATTGCGCTCGGTGTCGTGGTTGTCGACGAAGACACCGGAGACGCCGCTACTCATGTAACCCCAGCCCTCACCATAGTTCTTGAGGTAGGCGAGGTTCTCATTGTTAAAGACCCGTTTCAGGTCATACGCGTACCGGAACTCTTGCACATCGCCGTTGCCCGTGTACTCGCTCGGCTGGACGGCTTCTCCGCTGCCGTAGATGACCTCCTGCTTCCAGTACACCGACGGATTGTTCAGCCGCGACTTGATGTTGGCCAGGTCGGCGGCGTCCATGTGCTTGGCCGCGTCGACGCGGAAGCCGTCGACGCCGAGGGAGAGCAGGTCGTTCATGTACCGGGCGATGGCCCCGCGGACGTACTCCTCACTCGTGTCCAGGTCGGCGAGCCCCACCAGTTCGCAGTGCTGGACGTTCCAGCGGTCCTGGTAGTTGCTGATCTGGCTGGTGCAGTCGTCGAAGTCGAACGACGAGTACAGGCCGGGATAGTTGTACTTCGTGTACGACGAGCCGCCGGTCCCGGTGCCGCTACCTGCCGACATGTGGTTGATGACCGTGTCGACGACGACCTTCACGCCGGCCGCGTGACACGTGTTCACCATGTTCTGGAACGCCGTACGGTCGCCGAGGCGCCCGGCGATCTTGTAGCTCACCGGCTGGTACGACGTCCACCACTGCGAGCCCTGGATGTGCTCGGCGGGCGGCGAGACCTGGACATAGCCGTAGCCGTTGGGACCGAGGGTGTTGGTGCACTCCTTGGCGACCGAGTCAAACCTCCACTCGAACAGCACCGCGGTGACGTCCTTGGTGCCGGGCGGGGAGGCGTACGCGGTGTCGGCGGCGCCGGGGGCCATGACGGTTGCCGCGGCTGCGGTGAGCGCGGTCAGGGCGACAGTCCATCTCGATATCACGGGCGAACTCCTTGCGGTGACAGCCGGGCACCCTTGCCTGGTGGCGGCGTGACCGTATCCCTGGCGCAAGGTTTACAGCAAGAGTCTTGCAAGTAACAGAAAGAACCTTCACTCATGACCTTGACGTGCCCTTCTCAGCTCCCTCACTCTCATGAGTTGTTGAATCCCTGACCTCCCTGACCTCCTGATCGGGTTGCGCCCCTCTGCCTCCGGAGCCGCACATGACGCAAATGCCGATGCATGTGGAAGTAAGCCGGTACTGATTAACGGCTCGGTCCGCTGCTGGAGTGGTGGACCGAGCCGTTCGGCACATGTCACCCACCGGGCCAGGTGATCGACGACTGATCGGATGTCACGGTGATTTCAAACCGTGCAGCTCGTCGATCACCAGGTCGGTCGTGGGGTCGTCCAGACCCTGTCGCAGCGCCTGGCCAGATCGGCCTCCTCGTCCAGGCGCGCATTGAGGAACCCCACCAGGTCGTTGTTCATGACGGCATCCTCGACGATGGACCGAGCGCCGGCACTCGTTTTGCAGCCGTCGATCCCCCTTGAGCCCTGGACCGACACGCTTTCCAACTGTGTTGGTGGGGTCTTGGGCTGTGTGCGGGGGCGTTCACCTGCCCCCCAGGACTGTCGCCAGATGCTTGTCGCGGCGAACGAGGGGCGCCGGGCCACGCCTCACCGCGCGTGGCCACGCTTCGCTGGATCCGAACTGCCGTTCCGGGCAAGGGAATTGGGTAACCATTTGGGCAGCGGAAGCGTTCTGAACAGTACTCACGCAATCGGGGCGGAAGGGACGGCTGACAGTGGCACGATTGACCAGGAACCAGTGGATTGCCCTTGGGTCCGTGGTGGCCACGTTTGTCGCTGCGCTGATCACTGCTGCGGCCATGCTTCTGGCGGGTTCCGGCGGCATCCAGAACAACTGCAGCGGTGAGGCGTCGCAGTGCGCCGGCGAGGACAACAGCCGTGTTGAGAACGTCAGGCCGTGAGACGCCCGAGAGTGCCTGGCAACAGGGGGAGAGCGGGCGTGCTGCGCAAGGCTGTGCTGGCGGCGGGTGTCGTCCTGGCCCTGTCCGGATGCGGTGGAACGGAGATCAACAACAACTGCAGCGGTGAGGCGTCGCAGTGCGCCGGCCACGACAACGACCGGAGGAGCAAACCGGAATCGTCGGCGGCACCTCCTGCGCCGGCCACTTCGGAGGTATCGACGGCCTCTCCGACGTCCGCACCCGGTGCAACCCAGCGGCCAGAAAAGGACCCTGCCCCGGGAGACGCGCCGCGAGGCGCCTCGAAGCCTCCAACCACCGACCCCGACAAGAAAGATTCCCAAGAGGACCGGAGTACCGCGGAGGATCCCGTACGGCTCTACAACCGACGGACCGGAAAGTGCCTGGCCATCGCCTACAGCAGCACGAAGGCCGACGAGCCGGCGATCCAGTGGCCCTGCTCGACCAGCAAGAGCCAGCTCTGGACGCTCGAACCCGTGTCGGGCGGATACCGGGTGCGCAACCTGGCGAGTGGCCACTGCCTGGCCAACGGCTACGACAGCCCGAGGGGCAAGCCGGTCATTCAGCGGCCCTGCGGCCGTGGCGACGAGCAGGTCTGGGTGCAGGACGACCTCAAGCGGCTCAAGAACCGGAACAGCGCCCTGTGCCTGGTCATCCCCTACAGCGACACGACCGACGCCATCAAGGCCATTCAGTGGACGTGCTCGGAGAACACCGACCAGCAATGGGAGGAGTGGCGGTAGCGCGCCGAAATCAGGGGCCCGCCGCCCCGAACCGGGCAGCGGGCCCCTGAAGGATCGACCGCAGATGACGGAAAGACCCGTCCTGACGTGGTCCTCAGGCCATCGCCCACCAAACCGTCGTATCCCCCGGCAGCTTCGCCTCGTCGTCCGCCACGGTCACCTCGCCGCTGGCGACCAGGACCCGGCCGTACGCCGGGATCCGTACCGCCTCCCCCGTGGTGTTCGCGACGCACACGAACTCCCCGCGGCGGAAGGCGAGGACGCCTTCGGTGGACTTCAGCCACTCCACCGCGTCGCCCGCGCCCAGCCCCGGCTGTTCGCGGCGGACAGCCAACGCGCTGCGGTACAGCTCCAGCGTCGAGCCCGGCACTCCCGTCTGGGCCTCCACGCTCAGCTCGGCCCATTCCGTCGGCTGCGGCAGCCAGGAGCCTCCCGAGCCGAAGCCGTACGACGACCCCGCCCTCGTCCATGGGATCGGGACCCGGCAGCCGTCGCGGAAGCCGTCCTGGCCGGCGCCTCGGAAGTAGGCGGGGTCCTGGCGGACCTCGTCCGGGAGGTCCACGACGTCGGGGAGGCCCAGCTCCTCGCCCTGGTAGATGTAGGCCGAGCCCGGCAGCGCCAGCATCAGCAGCGTGGCCGCCCGAGCCCTGCGCAAGCCCAGCTCGCGGTCCCCGGCGACGCGGATCTGCGTGCCCAGGCCCGGTTCGTTCGCGAAGCGGGTCGCGTGGCGCGTCACGTCGTGGTTGGACAGGACCCATGTCGCGGGGGCGTTCACCGGGCGCATGGCGTCCAGCGTGTGGTCGATCACGACCTTCAGCTCCGCCGCGTCCCACTCCGTGCTCAGGTACTGGAAGTTGAAGGCCTGGTGGAGTTCGTCGGGGCGGACGTAGTTCGCCGTGCGCTCCACCGTGGGGGTCCAGGCCTCCGCCACGAAGATACGGTCGCCCGCGTACTCGTCCAGGACCAGGCGCCACTCGCGGTAGATCTCGTGCACGCCGTCCTGGTCGAAGAACGGCATGACATCGTTCCCCAGGAGCTTCAGCTGGTCGTGGGAACCAATGTCAGGGAGGCCTTCCGCCTTCACCAGGCCGTGTGCCACGTCGACGCGGAAGCCGTCGACCCCCATGTCCAGCCAGAAGCGGAGGATCGAGCGGAACTCGTCGCCCACCGCCGGGTGGTCCCAGTTGAAGTCGGGCTGTTCGGGCGCGAAGAGGTGGAGGTACCAGTCCCCCGGCTTGCCGTCCGGTTCCGTCACCCGCGTCCATGCCGGGCCGCCGAAGATGGACTCCCAGTCGTTCGGGGGAAGGTCGCCGTCTGCGCCCTTGCCCGGGCGGAAGTGATAGCGCTCCCGCAACGGCGAGCCCGGGCCCTCCGCCACCGCCCGCTTGAACCATTCGTGCTGGTCGGAGGAGTGGTTCGGGACCAGGTCGACGATGATCCTCAGCCCCAGGTCATGGGCGTCGCGGATCAGCGCGTCGGCGTCCAGCAGGTTGCCGAACATGGGGTCGACCGCGCGGTAGTCCGCCACGTCGTAGCCGGCGTCGGCCTGCGGGGAGGCGTAGAAGGGGCTGAGCCATACGGCGTCCACGCCCAGGTCGCGCAGATACGGGAGTCGGGACCGTACGCCCTCCAGGTCGCCCATGCCGTCGCCGTTGCTGTCGGCGAAGCTGCGCGGATAGACCTGGTAGATCACCGCGTCGCGCCACCAGTCGCGGCGGGAGGCGACGGTGGCGAGAGCGGAGTTTTCGGCCGGGTCGGTGGAGGAGTGCTGGCTCATGGCGTCCTTGGTGCGTAAGGGAGTTCGTGAGGGAGTTCGTGAGGGAATGCGTGGCGGAGGCGAGGTCATCGGGGTCTCGGGTCGGTACGGGTCGGCGTCAGCCCTTCGTGCCGCCCGCCGTCAGCCCGGTCACCAGGTTCTTCTGTACGACGTAGAAGAACGCGGAGACGGGAATCGCGACCAGTACCGCGGTGGCGGCCATCAGGTTGCGCTGGGCGTCGTGCTCGCTGACGAAGCTCTGCAGGCCGACCGCGAAGGTGTACTTCGTGTCCGACAGCATGAACGTCGAGGCGAAGGCGACCTCTCCGAAGGCGGTGATGAAGCTGTAGAACGCGGCGACCGCCAGACCCGGCTTGGCGAGCGGCAGGATCAGCCGTGCGAACGTGCCGAAGGGGGTCAGCCCGTCGACGCGTCCGGCCTCGTCGATCTCGAACGGGATCGTGTCGAAGTAGCCCTTCAGCAGCCAGGCGCAGTACGGCACGGCCGTCGAGCAGTAGACGAGGATGAGTCCGAGGTAGCTGTCGATGAGCCGGAGCTCCGACAGGATCTCGTACATCGGCACCATCAGGACGGCCACCGGGAACATCTGGGTCACCAGCAGCACCCACATGAACTTCCGGTAGCCCGGGAAGCGCATGCGGGAGACCGCGTAGCCGGTGGTGGCCGCGATCAGCACCCCTATGACGGTGGTGCCGAGCGAGACCACGAGGGTGCTGACGAGCCAGTCGAAGAACGGCGTCTCCCGGAGGACGAACGAGTAGTTGTCGAACGTCATCTTGCCGAAAATGCGCCCGGGATGCAGGTAATCGTCCTTGTCCGGGCCGAGGGAGAGGAAGATCAGCCAGACGATCGGGAAGAGGGCCGCCAGACTCGCCACGATGAGGATCGCGTGCGAGGCGAGGGTGCCGGCCGGGCCCCGCTCGCCGCGTCCGCGCGGTTTGCGGGGCGCGGTCGTATCAGCGACGGTGCGGTCCGCCGGAGCGGTCTTCACGGTCGTCGGGGGCGTCGTGGTGCTCATGGTGGCTCCTGCCTCAGATCGCGAGCTGCTGCTCATCGCGGTTCAGCCAGCGGCGGTAGACGGAGGTGAAGACGATCAGGATGGCCAGCAGCAGGATGCCGTACGCCGCCGACTGCGCGAAGTCACGCGGCTGCTGTCCGAAGCCGAGGTAGTACGCCCAGGTGACGAGGATCTGCGCCTCGGGCGCGGTGTCGCCGAACAGCAGGAAGATGACGGCGAACTGGTTGAACGTCCAGATCACGCCGAGAAGTACGACGGTGGAGCTGACGGCCCTCAGGCCCGGGAGGGTGACGTACCGGAAGCGCTGCCAGGCGCTCGCGCCGTCCATCTCGGCGGCCTCGTAGAGCGAGGCGTCGATGGACTGGAGGCCGCCGAGCAGCGAGAGCATCATGAACGGCACCCCGCACCAGGTGTTGACCATGATCGCGGCGAAGCGCTGCCAGAAGGTGTCCTCCAGCCACAGCGGCGTCGGCAGGTGCAGCGCTTCGAGGCCGGCGTTGATGATGCCGCCGTCGGCGAGCATGAACCGCCAGCCGAACACGGTGACGAATGTCGGCACCGCCCACGGCAGGACCAGGATCAGCCGGTAGAGGGTCCGGCCGCGCAGCTTCTGGTTGAGCAGCAGCGCGAGGCCCAGGCCGATGACGTAGTGCAGGGTGACGCAGAGCGCCGTCCAGACGATCGTCCAGATGAAGTGCGACCAGAAGCGGTCGTACGATGTCGGGCCCCACAGGATGTCGGCGTAGTTGTCGAAGCCGATGAACTCGTACGTCGCCTCGATCCGGTTGACGCCGATCGTGCGGGCCGAGTTGAGGCTGTTGGCGTTGGTGAGGGTGAGATAGAAGCCGCGTGCCAGGGGGTACAGCACCAGGACGCCGAGTACGACGACCACCGGGGCGATCATCGCGTACGCGTACCAGTACCGCTGGTACGCCCGCTTCAGACGGGTCAGCGGGCCCCGGCGTCCGCCCGGCTCACCACGGCGTTTGCCGATCGCTCGGTCGATGGCGACGGTCATGGTTGGACACCTTCTGGAAGATCGCTGGGGGGGTGAGCAGGTGGGTGCGGGCCGGTGGCCGCCGCATCCGTCCCCCGAGAACCCGCGCCCGGTCGGATGCGACGGCCACTCGGGGTCACTTGCTGAAGTCCGGGACCAGCTTGGCGATCGCGGTCTCCGCGTTGCTCAGGCCCTTGTCCAGGGACTCCTTGCCGCCCGCGATCGCGAGCAGTTCGGTGTCGAGCGCGGTCCACAGGGAGCCGTACTCGGGCAGCTCGGGACGCGGCTGGGCGGTGCCGAGCACGGCCTGGTAGCCGGCGATGCCCGGGTCGGCCTTGACCTCGGCGGTGTAGGCGTCGTCACGCGTGGGCAGCGTGGAGTTCTTCAGAGCGATGGTCTCCTGGGACTTCGCCGAGGTCATGAAGTTGACGAACTTCAGCGCTGCCGCCTGGTGCGCCTTGTCCGAGCCGGCGTAGACGGAGAGGTTGTGGCCGCCGGTCGGGGCGCCCGCCTTGCCGGTGGAGCCGGCCGGGACGGTGGCGATGCCCAGGTTGGCCTTGTCCTTGAACGCGGAGCCCTTGTAGATGTTGGTGATCTCCCAGGGGCCCTGGATGATCGCGGCGACCTTGCCGTTGACGAACGCGTCCTGGATGTGGGCGTAGGCGTCTGCGGTGGTGTCGGCCTTGTGCAGGCCCTTGCCGTCGAAGAGGTCCAGCCAGGTGCCGTACGCCTTCTTGGCCTCGGCGGAGTTGACCGTGATCTTCTTGGCGGCGACGTCGACGGTGTCGGTGCCGTCGCCGTAGAGGAAGGTCTGGGCGTAGTAGGCCTGGGTGGAGCCCCAGTAGCCGTCGACGCCGGTCTTGTCCTTGATCGTGGCGGCGGCCTTCTTCAGGTCGTCCCAGGTCTTGGGGGCCTCGGTGATGCCGGCCTTCTCGAAGAGTTCCTTGTTGTAGACCAGCGCGAGGGTGTCGGTGACGAACGGGACACCGTAGGTCTTGCCCTCGTACTGGGCCTGCTTGATCAGGTTGTCCTGGAACTTGTCCTGGTCCGCGAGGGCCTCGGTGCCGTCCAGCGGCAGGAAGAAGCCCTTCTTGGCGAAGGCGGGGGTCCAGCCGACGTCGGAGCGCAGCACGTCCGGGGCGCCCGTGGCGCCGGCGGCGGTGTCGAACTTGTTCTGCGCCTGGTCGAACGGCACGTTGACGTACTTGACCTTGATGTCCTTGTTGGCGGCCTCGAACTCCTTGACCAAGGCCTTGTACGTCGGTGCCTCATTGGTGGCGTTGGAGGTGTCCCACCAGGTGATGGTGACCGGACCGTCGGCGCTCTCGCCGCTGTCGCTTCCGCCGCAGGCCGTCGCCGTGAGGGCGATCGACGCCACCAGCGCGGTGGCCGCTATGCCACGCCGCATGAGTTCTCCTTGAGGGTGAAAGCCCGTGTGCTGGGCAGAGGGCCCCGTCCGCCGCTCCTGCCGAGGTGCCGGCCGCGCCGATGCCGCCGGGCGTGGCAGAACGTAACAGCGATGCAAGCCGGACGAAAGACCTTGCTGCAAAAAAATGCAAGAACCGGTGACGATTACGTGTCCGTGACCTGCGCTCGACGGGGTCGAAACCCTGTGTTGGAGCCGATCAGCGGGGCTTGGCGGGACTGTGCAAGACCCTGCAAGCTCTTGCCACGGCCGACCCGGAACGGCAATCATCACCCCGTCAGCCCTTGCGGACGCGGGGCACCGGGCACCGACGAGAATCACGAGGGACCGCGATGACGCAGCAGCCCGCAGCGGGCCGCACCCCCGCCCGCACCCGGCGCCGGGCCGGTGGGCAAGCGGAGACCCGGCCGGTACAGTCCGGTGCTGTGACCACACGGCTTGCCGACATCGCAGCCCAGGCGGGGGTGAGCGAGGCGACCGTCAGCCGCGTCCTGAACGGGAAGCCGGGCGTCGCCGCGACCACTCGCCAGTCCGTGCTGGCCGCCCTCGACGTGCTGGGCTACGAGCGGCCGGTACGGCTGCGACAGCGCAGCGCGGGCCTGGTGGGCCTCATCACCCCGGAGCTGGAGAACCCGATATTCCCGGCCCTGGCCCAGGTCATCGGCCAGGCGCTGACCCGGCAGGGCTACACCCCGGTCCTCGCCACCCAGACCCCCGGTGGTTCGACGGAGGACGAGCTGACCGAGATGCTCGTCGACCGCGGGGTCGCCGGCATCATCTTCGTCTCCGGTCTGCACGCGGACACCTCGGCGGACATGCAGCGCTATGAGCAGCTGCGGGCGCAGGGGGTGCCGTTCGTGCTGGTGGACGGCTTCTCCCCCAAGGTGCAGGCGCCGTTCATCTCACCGGACGACCGCGCGGCGATGCACCTCGCGGTGACCCATCTCGTCTCGCTCGGCCACACCCGTATCGGTCTCGCCCTCGGCCCGAAGCGGTTCGTCCCCGTGCAGCGCAAGATCGAGGGCTTCGTGCGCACGATGCAGGACCAGCTGGGGCTGAGCACCGCGGACATCGAGTCCGAGCTCGTCCAGCACTCCCTGTACACCCTGGAGGGCGGCCAGGCGGCGGCCACGGCGCTCATCGAGCGGGACTGTACGGCGGTGGTGTGCGCGAGCGACATGATGGCGCTCGGCGCGATCCGGGCGGCCCGGCAGCGGGACCTCGAGGTGCCGCGGGACATCTCGGTCGTCGGCTTCGACGACTCCCCCCTGATCGCCTTCACCGACCCGCCCCTGACGACCGTCCGCAAGCCGGTCCCGGCGATGGGTCAGGCGGCGGTGCGTACGTTGCTGGAGGAGATCGGTGGTACACCGGCGCCGCACAGTGAGTTCGTGTTCATGCCGGAGCTGGTGGTGCGGGGGTCGACCGCTTCGGCCCCTGGGGAGCGGCCTCGTACCTGAGGGGGACAAAACGGGAGGTGGGGTGATACGTGCGTAGGAGACGTACCCCTGAGGTACCCCCACGAATGTGCGTGAGGAACCCGACCAGAGGATGATCGGAGGGGAACGCCTTATCTGGCAAACTCTGTGCACATGGGTGACACGACCGTGACGACGCTGGAGGAAGGCCGGGAGCAGGCCGCTCCCCGGTCCGTCACGGACGCGCCGGAGCAGGTGGTCCTGCATCGGCTGCGGGTTCCGCGTCGTCCTCGTCTCTGGTTCGAGATCCTGCTGATCGCGGTGAGCTACTGGACGTACTCACTGATCCGCAACGCGGTGCCGGAGCAGAAGGAGCAGGCGCTCGCCAACGCCGACTGGATCTGGAAGGTGGAGCACCACCTCGGGATCGCCGTGGAGGACACGGTCAATCGCACCGTGAACTCGGTGGAATGGCTGATCGTCGGCATGAACTACTACTACGCCACCCTGCACTTCGTGATCACGCTGGGTGTCCTCGTGTGGCTCTACCGTAGTCATCCGGGCCGTTACGCGGCGACGCGTCTGGTGCTGTTCGTGACGACGGCGGTGGCCCTGGTCGGCTACTACTTCTATCCGCTGGCCCCGCCCCGCCTGATGACCAGCGAGACCTTCATCGACACGGTCGTCGTCCACCAGACCTGGGGGTCCATGGCCTCCGGCGACCTGAAGAACATGTCGAACCAGTACGCGGCCATGCCTTCCATGCACATAGGTTGGTCCCTCTGGTGCGGCCTGACGATCTTCGCGCTGGCCTCGGTCCCATGGGTGCGCGTACTGGGCCTGCTGTACCCCACACTGACCCTGGTCGTCATCGTCGCCACCGCCAACCACTTCTGGCTGGACGCGGTCGGCGGCATGATCTGCCTCACCTTCGGCTACACGGTGGCCCGCCTCTGGTACGGCTCCCTGCCGTACGCCCTGCCACGCACGGTGACAGCGAGCGACTGCGGCCGGCAACTGGCCCCGACGAAGGCGTAGCCCGGCCGCAGTCGACCGGCGCCGAAGCCGGACTCTCCGGTTAGGCTCATGCCCGTACGACCTTGATCGAGCGGGAACCCAACGAGAACCGTGCGGGAATCGAGCGGGGATCGAGCGGGAACCGACCTGGATTCGACGGGAGGCCGGGCATGACGGCGGCGCCGGGGCGCAGGAGCAGTACCTTCTCGCGGCTGCTGCGGCACGGTTTCACCGATCCGCAGGCCGCCGAGCGACTCCTGGAGAGCGTGGAGCTGACGGCCGTACGGAACGACCCGGTCCTGTTGGACGCGCTGGGCGCGACCGCCGATCCGGACCTCGCGCTGCTGGGCCTCGTACGACTGCTGGAGGCGCAGCCGGACCGCACGGCGCGCCGCGAGGTGCTGGACACGCTGATAGCGGCCAAGCCGCTGCGGGACCGTCTGCTGGGCGTGCTCGGCGCGTCGGCGGCGCTCGGGGACCACCTCGCGCGCCACCCGCACGACTGGCAGGCGCTGGTGATGTACGAGCCGCAGGACCTGCATCCGGGGATCGAGGAGTTCGAGCGGGGGCTCGCCGAGGCCACCGACCCGGTGTCCCTCCGCGTGGCGTATCGCCGCTGTCTGCTGTCCATCGCCGCCCGGGACGTCTGCGGCACCACCGATGTCGCCCAGGCCGCCGCCGAGCTCGCCGACCTGGCCACCGCCACCCTCCGCGCCGCCCTCGCGATCGCCCGCGCCGCCGCGCCCGAGGACGCCGCCCAGTGCCGGCTGGCGGTGATCGCGATGGGCAAGTGCGGCGGCCATGAGCTGAACTACGTCTCCGACGTCGACGTCATCTTCGTCGGGGAGACCGCGGACGGGGCCGACGAGCAGAAGGCCGTCCGTGCCGCCACCCGCCTCGCCGCGCACATGATGCGGATCTGCTCCGAGACGACGGTCGAGGGGAGCATCTGGCCCGTCGACGCCAATCTGCGGCCGGAGGGACGCAACGGCCCGCTCGTACGGACGCTCAGCAGCCATCTCGCGTACTACCAGCGATGGGCGAAGACCTGGGAGTTCCAGGCGCTGCTGAAGGCGCGCCCGGTAGCCGGGGACCTGGAGCTGGGCGAGGCGTACATCGCCGCGCTGGAACCCCTGGTCTGGAAGGCCGCCGAGCGCGAGAACTTCGTGGCCGATGTGCAGCGGATGCGCCGCCGGGTGGTCGAGAACATCCCGGCCGCCGAGGTCGACCGGCAGCTGAAGCTGGGGCCGGGCGGGCTGCGGGACGTCGAGTTCGCGGTGCAGCTGCTGCAGCTGGTGCACGGCCGCGCGGACACCTCGCTGCGCAGCGGCACCACGCTCGACGCGCTGCGGGCGCTGGCGGCGGGCGGGTACGTGGGCCGGGCGGACGCGGCCCAGCTGGACGCCGCGTACCGCTTCCTGCGCTCCATGGAGCACCGCATCCAGCTGTACCGTCTGCGCCGTACCCACCTGGTCCCCGAGGACGAGGGCGATCTGCGCCGCATCGGCCGCTCGCTGGGCCTGCGCACGGAGCCGGTCGCCGAGCTGAACCGCGAGTGGCGGCGCCACGCGGCCGTCGTACGACGGCTGCACGAGAAGCTCTTCTACCGCCCGCTCCTCGACGCCGTCGCCCAGCTCGCCCCCGGCGAGAGCCGGCTGAGCGCCGACGCGGCCCGCGAACGCCTGGTCGCGCTCGGCTACGCCGATCCGGCCTCCGCCCTGCGCCATCTGGAGGCGCTGGCCTCCGGTGTCTCCCGCAAGGCGGCGATCCAGCGGACGCTCCTGCCCGTGCTCCTCGGCTGGTTCGCGGACTCGGCCGACCCGGACGCCGGTCTCCTCAACTTCCGCAAGGTGTCGGACGCGCTCGGCAGGACCCCCTGGTACCTACGGCTGTTGCGCGACGAGGGAGCCGCCGCCGAGAACCTGGCGCGTGTCCTCTCCGCCGGCCGCCTCGCCCCCGACCTGCTGATGCGCGCCCCGGAGGCGGTCGCGCTGCTCGGCGACGGTGACGGCGTCGCCGGTGGCGCCGGCGGGCTCGAACCCCGCGAGCGCGCCCAGCTGGAGCAGGAGATCCTCGCCGCCGTGGGCCGCGCCGACGACGCCCAACAGGCGGTCACGGCCGCACGCGGCGTACGCCGGCGCGAGCTGTTCCGTACGTCCGCCATGGACATCGTCGGCTCCTACGGCACCGAGTCGTCCCCCGTGACCGCCGACCAGGGCGCGCTGGTGGACCTGGTGGGCGGCGCGGTGTCCGACCTGACGGCGGCAACGCTGGCAGGCACCTTGCGGGCCGTGGTACGCGACGGCTGGGGCGACACCCTCCCCACCCGCTTCGCGATCATCGGCGTGGGCCGTTTCGGCGGCCACGAGCTGGGCTACGGCTCCGACGCCGACGTCCTGTTCGTCCACGAGCCCCGGGACGACGCCGACGAACAGGAGGCGGCCCGCGCGGCGAACACGGTCGTCGCCGAGATGCGCCGCCTCCTCCAGATCCCCAGCACCGATCCCCCGCTCCTCATCGACGCGGACCTGCGGCCCGAGGGCAAGTCCGGGCCGCTGGTCCGGACGCTGAAGTCGTACGAGGCGTACTACCGCCGGTGGTCGCTGGTGTGGGAGTCCCACGCCCTGCTGCGGGCCGAGCCCGTCGCCGGGGACGAGGATCTGGGCCGCCGTTTCGTCGAGCTGATCGATCCGCTGCGCTACCCGGCGGGCGGACTCGCCGACGACGCCGTACGCGAGATCCGCCGTCTGAAGGCCCGTATGGAGTCGGAACGGATGCCGCGCGGCGCCGACCCGACGCTGCACACCAAGCTCGGCCGGGGCGGCCTGTCGGACGTCGAATGGACCGTCCAGCTCCTCCAGCTCCGCCACGGCTGGACCGAGCCGGGCCTGCGCACGACCCGCACCCGCCAGGCCCTGGCCGCGGCCCGCGCCGCCGGACTGGTCGGCGCCGAGGACGCGGCCGTCCTGGACGAGGCGTGGGTCCTGGCCACCCGGGTCCGCAACGCCGTGATGCTCGTACGGGGCCGCGCGGGCGACACCTTCCCCTCCGACGCCCGCGAACTCGCCGCCGTGGGCCGCTACCTGGGCTACGGCCCCGGGCATGTGGGCGACATGCTCGACGACTACCGGCGGACCACGCGGCGGGCCAGGGCGGTGGTGGAGGAGCTGTTCTACGGGACGTGAGGCCTCCGGCGCCTCAGCGGTGGTAGGACTCCACGTAACCCCTGCCCGGCGATCCGACCCCTGTCACGTCGTCGTAGCCGCGTACCGCGTGCAGTGAGCTGTCGCGGCCGAGGGTGCGGACCGATGTGGTGAGCCCGTCGGTCGTGTCGTAGCCGTTGACGTGGTCGACGCGGGCCACGGCGAGACCGGAGCCGGTGGGGTCGTCGGTCACGTCGTGGAACACGCTGGGCCCGTACACCGCGTACGACCCGTGCGACGAGGCCGCGTACCGGGCGTAGATCGCCGGGTTGGCGAAGCCCAGCGGGTGGCCGCCGTGTGCCTCCTGGGCCAGGGCCTGGACGCCTGCGACGACCGGGGCGGCCAGGGAGGTGCCGCCGATGCGGTACTCGTCGTAGGCCTGCCCGCCCTCGGGGAGGGTCTGGGTCTGGCCGACGAGGAAGCCGGTGTTGGGGTCGGCGATGGCGGCGATGTCCGGGACGGTGCGCATCGGCCGGGAGCCGTTGGCCGTCGCGAGCGCCGTCGGTACCAGGCCCTGTTGGTAGAAGGGCTGTGCCACGATCCTGCTGGTGCCGCCGCCCGCGCCCGATGTGAAGGCGCCGGGGAAGTCCGTCCAGCTCCTGCTGTCGGCGGACAGCGTGGCCTTCATCGTGCCCCAGCCGGTCTCCCACAGGTATGTGTCGCCCTTGCCGACCGCCAGCGACGTTCCGCCGACCGCCGTCACCCACGCGGAGTTGGTCGGTGAGTCCACCTGCTTGGTGCCGGTGTTCGCGACCTCGTCGCCGTCGTCGCCGGAGGAGAAGTAGAAGCCGATGCCCTCGACCGCGCCCAGTTGGAAGACCTGGTCGTAGGCGGCGGCAAGGTCGGGGGTCTCGGCCGACTCGATGCTCCCCCAGGAGTTGGAGACGATGTCGGCGAGGTGCCCGTCGACGATCTTCCCGAGGGAGTCGATCAGATCGTCGTCGTTGCAGGAGGAGGCCCCGACGTACACGATGTCCGCGGCGGGCGCGACGGCGTGCACGGCCTCCACGTCGAGCGTCTCCTCGCCGTACCAGCCGGCCGCGTCGCAGTCCTTGGTGTGTGTGTACGTCGTCGGCAGCACCTGTCGCAACTGGCCGTTCCGGTAGGCCGCGTCGCCGTGCTTCCGCGCGTACGTGGCCGCGTCGTTCGCGATCGTCGGCGAGGCGTACGCGTCCGTGATCGCGATCCGCGCCCCCTTGCCCGTACGGCTCCCCGCCCCGTATGCCGCCCGCAACTGCCGCCCTGTGTACCCCTTCACGGCGTACGGGATCTTCGTGCCGTACGCCTCGGGGAGCGTGCTCGCGGTGTTCGAGCCGTAGTACGAGGAGAACGGTCCGGCGTTGCGGAACACCGTGCTCGGCGGCGGCAGTTGGTCGTCGTGGGTGGCCCGGTGGGGTGCGGTGTCCAGGCCGGTGACGGTGAGGACGGCGCCGTTCAGGTCGGCCGGGGCGGAGGCCGTCTTCGTGGGCGCGCGGTAAGTATGGCCGTCCTTGCGGTAGTTGTGCAGCTGTGTGCCGAACGCCCGCTCGGCGGCGGCCACATCACCCGTCACGGAGAGGTAGTGCCGGGTCGTTCCGGTGACCTTCAGCCCCGCTGACGTCAGCCAGGTGCTCACCGCCGCGACCTGAGTCTTCGTCGCGCCGAAGCGGGCCTGGGCCCGCGCGGGGCTCAGATACTCGCCGTACGACGCCGAAGACGGGTCGGAGACGGCCCGGGCGTACGCGGCCAGCCCGGTGGCGTCCCGGCCCGCCAGATAGACGCGGAGGGTGAGCCGGGAGCCGTCGGCGGTGGCTCCCGCGTCCGCCTCGGCGGTGGCCCACGCGGGTCTGGTTCCCCGCAGTGTGTCCCGGCCCGGGCCGGTCGCGGCCTGCGCCGCGGGTGTGCCCAGCGTCAGCGCGCCGGCGAGCAGGGGCAGAGTCGCTGCCGCGCTCGCCCCGGCGCGCAGGGCTGCGCGCCTGGTCCTCTTGGACCTCATTGGAGAACCCCCTGGGATGTGGTTCGTCGCGAGTGGATCGAGTGGATGGAGTGGTTCACCCGATGGCGATCACTCTCGCGTTGAACCGTTCATGCCAGGGAATGGTGAGGGGCAGGGCTGGGCCAAGAAGCCCCCAAGCAAACGTATGGGCGCCCCAAGAAACCGTATGCGCAAGGGATTTGCTGCATACGCCCCTGGGGGCGCCCCGAGGTCACGCAGGTGACGAGCTCACGACCGCGGCGCCGCGCCCCGATCCTTGAGCAGGTCGGTCATCAGCGTGATCTCGGACTCCTGGGCGTCGACCATGCCCTGCGCGAGCTTCTTCTCGACGCCGACCGTGCACTTGGCGACGCAGCCCTCCGCCATGTGGATGCCGCCCTTGTGATGGTCGGTCATCAGCTGGAGGTAGAAGATCTCGGCCTGCTTGCCGTTGAGCTTGCCGAGCTTGTCCATCTCGGCGTCGGTCGCCATGCCGGGCATCAGGGAGCCGTCCTCGCCGGAGGCCATGTCGCCCATGCCCATCCAGGCCATCGGCTTGTCCGACGACACCTTCGGCAGACCCCACAGGTCGAGCCAGCCGAGCATCATGCCGCGCTGGTTGGCCTGGGTCTGCGCGATGTCGTAGGCGAGCCGCCGGACCTCCACGTCGTCCGTGCGGTCACGGACGATGTACGACATCTCGACGGCCTGCTGGTGGT
Organism: Streptomyces ipomoeae 91-03; assembly: GCF_000317595.1. Taxonomy (GTDB): domain Bacteria; phylum Actinomycetota; class Actinomycetes; order Streptomycetales; family Streptomycetaceae; genus Streptomyces; species Streptomyces ipomoeae. The sequence continues at coordinate 47,696 of NZ_AEJC01000517.1, forward strand.
GGACCGCCATGTCCCGGGCGAACCCGGCGTCCGCGGAGTCGGCGGCCGGGGCCTTCAGACCGGAGTCGTCGCCGTCGGCGACCGCGCATGTGATCGCGCCGGCCGCGACGAGCACCGCCGCGGCCCCGGAAGCGATCCAACCGATGAGCTTCATGCTTCCCACTGTGTCAGGCCGCCGCTGTCAGGAGACGCCGTTGGTGCAGGCGGCACCCGGCTCGGGGGTCTGCTCGCCCTGGACGTACTTCTCGAAGAACTTGTCGAGGTTGGGGTCGGTGGCGCTGGTCACCGTGCGCTGGTGGCCCCAGGCGCTGAGCATGATCGGGTCCTTCTGGTCCTCGACCGGGCTCATCAGGGTGTACGGGGTCTTCTTGACCTTCTCCGCGAGCGCCTTGACATCGGCGTCGGAGGCCTTGCTGTTGTACGTCACCCACACCGCGCCGTGCTCCAGGGAGTGCACGGCGTTCTCGTTCTTGATGGCCTTGTCGTAGACGTCGCCGTTGCAGTTCTGCCAGACCGGGTTGTGGTCGCCGCCGACCGGGGGCTCCATCGGGTACTTCACGCTCTTGGTGACGTGGTTCTGGGTGAGCTTGGTGCTCCAGGTCTTCACGCCGTCCGAGCCGGTCTCCCACTTGCCCTTGGCCTTGGAGTCGCTCGCCGAGTCGCTGCTGTCGTCGGACTGCGACTGGATCAGGACCGTACCGCCCACCACGAGGCCGGCGACTATCAGCACGCTGGCGCCGATCGTGAGGATTCGGTTCCGGCGCTCACGGGAGCGCTCGGCACGGCGCATCTCCTCGATGCGCGCCTTGCGCGCCGCGCTGCTGTTGTTCTTGGCGGCCATGGGTTGAGTCCTTAGTGGGGGATGGGGCGGATGGGACGGTCGGACCACTCGATCGTAATTTGATCTGATCCTCCGCGTAAACGAGGGATCCCGCCTCCATGCTCCCTCGGGCACGGGCCGCCCGCCCCGGGTGTGACAGGGGTGTTACGTGCGGATGTCGGGGGAGGAGCGAGGGCACGGGAGCCGTGGATATCGTCGGATGTCGGGCGGCGCAGGCGTTACGAATGGCGGCGCGAGCAGGCAAGATGGGCGGCAGAGCGGTTGGCGGGACGGACTGCCGGGTGGACAGCCCGGTGGCCGGCGATGGTGTGGCGCGGCGAGCGGTACACCTGTCGTATGCCGGGCGTTCAGCCGGAGGTCGGTTCGCCGATCAGGGTGCGCAACGCGCGCGAAACGGTGTTGTGGTGTCATGCTCAGGTGCCCGACCGCCTCCCGTGATCGGGAGCAAGGCGGCCTGACCAGCAAGGAATGGGTGGAAGCGGAAGATGGACAAGCAGCAGGAGTTCGTGCTCCGTACGTTGGAGGAGCGCGACATCCGTTTCGTACGCCTGTGGTTCACGGACGTGCTGGGCTTCCTGAAGTCCGTGGCCGTGGCCCCCGCCGAGCTGGAACAGGCGTTTGACGAAGGCATCGGCTTCGACGGCTCGGCCATCGAGGGCTTCGCCCGGGTGTACGAGTCCGACATGATCGCCAAGCCGGACCCGTCGACGTTCCAGGTCCTGCCGTGGCGCGCGGAGGCCCCGGGCACGGCGCGGATGTTCTGCGACATCCTCATGCCGGACGGCTCGCCGTCCTTCGCCGACCCGAGGTATGTGCTGAAGCGGGCGCTGGCCAAGGCCTCCGACCTGGGCTTCACCTTCTACACCCACCCCGAGATCGAGTTCTTCCTGCTGAAGGACAAGCCGACGGACGGCTCCCGCCCGACCCCGGCCGACTACTCCGGCTACTTCGACCACACCCCGCACAACGTCGGCATGGACTTCCGCCGCCAGGCGATCACCATGCTGGAGTCGATGGGCATCTCGGTCGAGTTCTCCCACCACGAGGGCGCGCCGGGCCAGCAGGAGATCGATCTGCGCTACGCCGACGCGCTGTCCACGGCCGACAACATCATGACGTTCCGCCTGGTCATGAAGCAGGTGGCGCTGGAGCAGGGCGTACAGGCGACGTTCATGCCGAAGCCGTTCAGTGAGCACCCCGGCTCGGGCATGCACACCCACCTCTCCCTCTTCGAGGGCGACCGGAACGCGTTCTACGAGTCGGGCGCGGAGTACCAGCTGTCGAAGGTGGGCCGCTCCTTCATCGCGGGCCTGCTGAAGCACGCCGCCGAGATCGCCGCGGTCACCAACCAGTGGGTCAACTCCTACAAGCGCATCTGGGGCGGCACGGAACGCACGGCGGGCGCCGGCGGCGAGGCCCCCTCGTACATCTGCTGGGGCCACAACAACCGCTCGGCCCTGGTCCGTGTCCCGATGTACAAGCCGGGCAAGACGGGCTCGGCACGGGTGGAGGTCCGCTCCCTGGACTCCGGCGCGAACCCGTACCTGGCGTACGCCGTCCTCCTGACCGCCGGCCTCAAGGGCATCGAGGAGGGCTACGAGCTCCCGCCGGGCGCCGAGGACGACGTCTGGGCCCTGTCGGACGCCGAACGCCGCGCGATGGGTATCGAGCCCCTCCCCCAGAACCTCGGCGAGGCCCTGTCCCTCATGCAGCACAGCGACCTCGTCGCCGAGACCTTGGGCGAGCACGTCTTCGACTTCTTCCTGCGCAACAAGAAGCAGGAGTGGGAGGAGTACCGCTCCGAGGTCACCCAGTTCGAGCTGCGGAAGAATCTGCCGGTGCTGTAGGGGTGGGGTGGCGGGGGCACCCCCGCCCCGGCCCGCCCCGGTCGGACGCCTTGGTCGCATGAGCGGACCGGCGGCATGGAACCGCCGGTTCGTTTCGCTTTCCGTCGCCCACCGCCGGGGAAGTTCGGCTCCAGCCGTTGCCGTCCGGGTCCTTGGGATTGAGCCCGGGGGGGCACAGGAAGCAGCCCGCCGACGGGGGAAGATCGGCGGGCTGCTGTGGTGCCGCGGTGGTTCTGTGATCGTCAGGGTCCGCTGGGGCCCTTGGGTGTCCGCTCAGGTGTCCGTGCGCGTAGGTGTCAGTGCACGGAGTGCTCTTCCAACGGGAACGTTCCGCCTACGACGTCCTCGGCGAAGGCCTTCGCCGCGTCGCCCATGACGGTGCGCAGGTCGGCGTACTTCTTCACGAACTTCGGTACCCGCCCGCCGGTCAGACCGAGCATGTCGGTCCAGACCAGGACCTGCGCGTCCGTGTCGGGACCGGCCCCGATCCCGACCGTCGGGATGTGCAGCACCCGCGTCACCTCGGCCGCCAGCTCCGCCGGAACCAGCTCCAGGACCACCGCGAACGCCCCCGCGTCCTGCACGGCCTTGGCGTCGCGCAGCAACTGCTGGGCGGCCTCCTCGCCACGACCCTGGACGCGGTAGCCCATGGCGTTGACGGACTGGGGGGTCAGCCCGATGTGGGCCATGACCGGGATGCCGGACTCCACCAACAGCTCGATCTGGCGGTGCGAGCGCTCCCCGCCCTCCAGCTTGACCGCCCCGACCCCGGCCTCCTTGACCAGCCGGGTCGCCGAGCGCAGCGCCTGCACGGGGCCCTCCTGGTAGGAGCCGAAGGGCAGGTCGCCGACGATCAGGGCCCGGCTGGTGCCCCGTACGACGGCCGCGGAGAGCATGGTCATCTCGTCGAGGGTGACGGGCACGGTCGTGTCGTACCCCAGGTGGCAGTTGCCCGCCGAGTCGCCGACGAGCATGACCGGGATGCCGGCCTCGTCGAAGACGGAGGCGGTCATCGCGTCGTAGGCGGTGAGCATGGGCCACTTCTCACCGCGCTCCTTGGCGGCGGTGATGTCGCGGACGGTGATGCGCCGGGTGCTCTTGCCCCCGTACAGCGCTTTGCTGCTGTCGGTGGCCGGCCGTACACCCTGCGGCTGCTTCTGGGCAGCAGGAAGCTGCGTCATCGCAACGGCTCCTTCATGTCATCTCGAGGCGCCCTGACGGCGTCCCCGGATCAGCTCCATGGTGGCACCTCGTGCCACGCTCGGCCAGACCGGGGCACGGGACTTGGGTCACGTATCCCGCCGCCCGGCAGGACCGACCGGCCGTCCGCGGCTTGGCGCATGTGCCACCGGCCCCAGGCCCCATGTCCCGCGCCGCCGACCGGCCGCCCACGCCCCCGGCGCCTGCGTCACATGGCTTCCCCCCTGCGCCGCCCGCGCCCCACGTCCTGCGCTGCCTGCGCCCGCGCCCCACGATCCACGCCCTGCGCCGCCCGCGCCCACGGCCCAAGCCCTGCGCCGCCCGCCCCCACCCCGCCTACGTCCCGTGCCCTAGGTCCGTTCTCCATGCCTCCGTAAAGGATTTCGATACGAGACGGTCCCGTATCGGAACTGGCCTATCGTCGAGCGCATGACTACTCCTGCCGCCCCTGCCGAACGGCGAGTGCCCGAAGCGGTGCACAGGCGCCGTTGGGCGATTCTCGGTGTGCTGATGCTGAGCCTGCTGATCGTGGTGCTCGACAACTCGATCCTCAACGTCGCCATCAAGACGATCTCCACCCCGGCGCCGACCGGACTCGGCGCCACCCAGAGCGAGCTGGAGTGGGCGATCAACGCCTACACGCTGGTCTTCGCGGGGCTGCTGTTCACCGCGGGGCTGCTCGGCGACCGGCTCGGCCGCAAGAAGGTGCTGCTCGGCGGTCTCGTCGTGTTCGGCATCGGCTCGGCGCTGGCCGCCGGGTCGGGTACGCCGGCCGAACTCATCACGTTCCGCGCGATGATGGGCTTCGGCGCCGCCTTCGTGATGCCCGCCACACTCGCCGTCCTGATGAACGTCTTCGAGCGTGACGAGCAGCCGAAGGCCATCGGGATCTGGGCGGGCGGCGTCGGGCTCGCCATCGCGATCGGGCCGATCACCGGCGGTGTCCTGCTGGACCACTTCTGGTGGGGCTCGGTGTTCCTGATCAACGTGCCGATCGTGCTCCTCGCCCTGGGCCTGATGATCTGGCTCGTCCCCGACTCCCGCGACCCCGCCCCCGGCCGTCTCGACCCCGTCGGCGTACTGCTCTCCGTCATCGGTCTCGTGCTGCTCGTCTACGGCATCATCCGGGGCGGCCAGCTCGCCGACTTCACCGACGCCACGGTGCTCGGCACCATCGCGGCCGGACTCGCGGTCCTCGCCGGGTTCGTGCTGTTCGAGAAGCGCAGCGACCACCCGTCCATCGACATCGGCTTCTTCAAGAACAAGGTGTTCTCGGCCGCCATCGGCACCATCGGCCTGGTCTTCTTCGCGCTGATGGGCGTGACCTTCTTCTCCGTCTTCTACACCCAGACCGTACGCGGCTACTCACCGCTTCAGACCGGCCTGTTGATGCTGCCGCTCGCCGCCGCGCAGCTCTTCTTCGCGCCGCGCGCCCGGCTGGTCGTCGACCGCTTCGGCAACAGCGCGGTGTGCACGGCGGGCATGCTGCTGATCGCCGCGATGCTGGCCGCGTTCGCCGGGCTGGACGCGGACACGCCGATCTGGGCCCTCGAAGTGATCTTCTTCGCCATGGGTCTGGGCATGGCGCATGTGATGACCCCGCTCAGCGTGGTCATCATGCAGGCCCTGCCCCGGGAGAAGGCGGGCTCCGCTTCCGCCCTCAGCAACACCTTCCGCCAGGTCGGCGGCGCCCTCGGCATCGCCGTACTCGGCTCCGTGCTCTCCACCGCCTACCGCGGCGCCATCGAGGGCGACCTGCCCGCCGGCGCCCCGCACGCCGCCGCCGAGTCCATCGAGGCCACCCTCGGCTTCGCCGCCCGCCTCGGCGACCGGGGTACGGCCCTCGTCGGCCTGGCCCACGACGCCTTCCTGCACGCCATGCACGTCACGGCGCTGTGCGGCGCGGCCGTGGCCGTCGTCGGGGCGGTGGCCATGATTCTGTTCCTGCCGGGCAGGGCAAAGACCGATCAAGGAAGCGAACAGGAGGCCGAGTTGGTGACCGCGGACCACTGAGTCCGGTCACCCGGGGCGGAGCCGGATCCTCCGCCCCACCGGTCAACGGGGGAGAATCACGGGGGCACAACGACAGAGAGACGGAGTCGACCGTGAGCCTCGCCGAAAGCCGGGCCGGAGATGAACGGGCCAGGGACGCGGGTCCCGTGCGGGGGCGGCCCCGCAGCGAGGCCGTGGAGCGCTCCATCATCGAGTGCGTGATGCGGCTCATCGAAGAGGGCGTGCCGCTCTCGGAGTTGTCCATCGAGCGGGTGGCCCGCACCGCCGGCGTCGGCAAGGCCACCATCTACCGCCGCTGGAGCGGCAAGGAAGAGCTCTTCCTCGATGTGGTGCGCGCCGCCGAGCCCCCGGACCCGGAACTGCCCGGCACCTCCCTGCGTGACGACCTGGTGGTGCTCCTGGAATCGACGCGCCAACGCGGGCTGCTCAAACGGTCGTCGGCGATCTTGCACAACGTCTTCGCCCAGATGAAGAGCAGCCCGAAGATCTGGGACGCCTACCACGCCGCCGTCGTCGCCCCACGCCGTCGGATGGGCACCGAAGTCCTGCGCCGAGGGCAGCTCAACGGCGAGATCCGCGCCGACTTGGACATCGACCTCGTCGGCGATCTGGTCTTCGGCCCCATGCTCGTCCGCACCATCCTGCGCCCCAACGCGGAACTCCCCGAGGACCTCGCCGTGCGCATCGTCGACACCCTCCTCGAAGGGCTTCGCCCGACTGCGAAATGAATCACGGTTCAATGTGCGCGTTTCGTTACAGACCCCGTGCGGTGATCGCGGGTTCGGAACTCCGAACAGCGACGTTTTCGTCCTCGTCCCCGTACGGCCGCCGTGGGGCGGCAGGATCGACGGCAATCATCCCCTAGGGTCTTGAGGGCGCGGGGGGACGATGTGCACGGCAGGTAGTGAGGCGACGGTATGGCGCAGGCGTACATGACGGAGACGGGCGGCGGCGGCACGGGCCAGGGCCGCGAGGGATCCCGGCTTCGGCGCCTGTTCGGACGGCTGTTCGGCGGCTGGAGAGGGGACCGGCGGATCTGGCGGCGCGGCATCGTCGTCGCGGTTCTCGCCCTGCTCCTCGCGCTGGTGATGGTGCTGCACGCCCAGATCCCGAACGCGGTCGGCAACCTCGGCAGTCTCACCGAGACGTTCCTGCCCTGGCTGGGCGTGGTGATCCCGCTGCTGCTGCTCCTCGCGCTGGTCCGTAAGTCCGCGACGGCGCTGATCGCGGTCCTGGTGCCCACGATCGTCTGGCTGAACATGTTCGGCGGACTCGTCACCAGCAAGACCGGCAGCGGCGGCGACCTCATGGTCGTCACCCACAACGTCAACGCGGACAACGCCGATCCCTCAGGCACGGCCCGCGACGTCGCCGCCTCCGGCGCGGACGTCGTGGCCCTGGAGGAGCTGTCGGAGAACGCGGTACCGGTGTACGAGAAGGCGCTCGCGCCGACGTACAAGTACCACAAGGTCGTCGGCACCGTCGGCCTGTGGAGCAAGTACCCGATGAGCGCCACCAAGGCCGTCGACATCAAGCTCGGCTGGGAACGCGCCATGCGCTCCACCGTGACGACCCCCGAGGGCCCGGTCGCCGTGTACGTCGCCCATCTGCCCTCGGTACGCGTGAAGCTGGAGGCCGGCTTCACCGCCCGTCAGCGCGACAAGAGCGCCAACGCCCTCGGCGAGGCCATCGCCGCCGAACCCATCCAGCAGGTCGTCCTCCTCGGCGATCTCAACGGCACCATGAACGACCGCGCCCTCAACGCCGTCACCGCCCAGATGCGCTCCACCCAGGGCGCCGCCGGCAACGGCTTCGGCTTCAGCTGGCCGGCGTCCTTCCCCATGGCCCGCATCGACCAGATCATGGTCCGCGGCATGGAACCGATGGCGTCCTGGAACCTCCCGGAGACGGGCAGCGACCATCTGCCGGTGGCGGCACGGGTGACGATCGACACGTCGACGGGTTGATCGGGCTGGTCGGCGGCGTCCCACGTACCATCGAGGGGCGGGACGGAGGCCGTGCGCGGCTGATGGGGGTTCTCGCCCCGTCGCCCCCGCAGACCCGCCTCAGCCCCGCTACAGCGACCCGGCGGCCACGGCGCCCGCCTGGCCGGGGGCCGAGGCGTCGCCGACCGAGGCGTCGCCGGCCGAGGCCGAGCTGTTCTGGATCTCGACCGTACGACCCGACGGACGCCCCCACGTCACTCCCCTCCCCGCGGTCCGGTCGGGCGGCGCGCTGCCGGCGACCCGCGTCGCCGACGACGATCACGGCGCCGGCCCTGCCCTCGTCTTCTCGGTGGCGCCCGGCACGGTTTTCGGCTTCGGTGAGAGGGAGCCGTTCAGCCGGACGCGACGCGGTTGCGGTTCACCTGATATCCGATGCCATACGGCGTCGTCCGACGTCGACAAGGGAGTCACGCCAATGGACTTCACGCTCGAAGTGATCCCGCTGCCCGTGAGCGACATCGACCGCGCCCGGGACTTCTACCGGGACAAGGTCGGCTTCCACGTCGACATCGACCAGGAGGTCATGCCGGGCATGCGCATCGTCCAGCTCACACCGCCCGGCTCCGGCTGCTCGATCGCCCTGGGCGACACGATCTGGGAGATGGCCCAGGGCCCGAAGCCGGCCCCCGGCTCCTACCAGGGCCTGCAACTGTGCGTCGCCGACATCGAGGCGGCCCACGCCGAACTCGTCGGACGGGGCCTCGACGTCTCCGAGCCCGTTCAGTACGCCCCGAACGACGGCGCCACGTTCATGTACTTCAAGGACCCGGACGGCAACGGCTGGTCCATCCAGGAGTACCGCCGCCGCGCCACGGAGCCACTGCACCAGGTGCTGGCCGACCTGGCGGCACGGCAGCGGTAAGGACACCCGCACATCAGACGGCCCCGGTCGCGGCGCACCGGCAGCCTTCGAGACGGGCGGCAGGCGCATCCTGTCGGTGGGTATCGGCGGCCTGTCGGTAGGTATCGGCGACCTGTCGGTGGTTTGTCGGTGGCTGCTGGCATCGTCGTCGCCATGACGCGAATCGACAAGGAAACCAGCGGCGCGAAGGGCGCTGTCACCGTGCGGGGGCTGGTCAAGCATTACGGGGAGACCAGGGCGCTGGACGGTGTCGACCTGGATGTGCGTGAGGGCACCGTGATGGGGGTGCTCGGGCCGAACGGGGCGGGGAAGACGACCCTCGTGCGGTGTCTGTCCACGCTCATCACGCCCGACTCGGGACATGCGACCGTGGCCGGCTACGACGTCGTACGGCAGCCGCGGCAGTTGCGTCGGGTGATCGGGCTGACCGGACAGTACGCCTCGGTGGACGAGAAGCTGTCCGGCTTCGAGAACCTGTACATGATCGGTCGGCTGCTCGATCTGTCCAGGAAGGAAGCGAAGGGGCGGGCCGGGGGGCTGCTGGAGCGCTTCTCGCTGACCGAGGCCGCCGGACGCCCGGCGGGGACGTACTCCGGCGGTATGCGGCGGCGGCTCGATCTGGCCGCGTCCATGATGGGGCAGCCGACCGTGCTGTATCTGGACGAGCCGACCACCGGCCTCGACCCGCGCACCCGTAACGAGGTGTGGGCCGAGGTCAAGCGCATGGTCGCCGACGGGGTGACCGTGCTGCTGACCACGCAGTACATGGAGGAGGCCGAGCAGTTGGCCTCCGAGCTGACCGTGATCGACCGCGGCAAGGTCATCGCCAAGGGCGGCATCGAGGAGCTGAAGGCCCAGGTCGGCGGGCGTACGCTCCGGGTCCGGCCGACCGATCCGCTGCAACTGCGTCCGCTCGCCAAGGAGTTGGACGAGCTCGGCATCACCGGCCTCGCCACGACCACCGTGGACACCGAGAACGGCACCCTGCTCGTCCCGATCCTCAGCGACGAGCAACTCACCGCCGTCGTGGGCGTGATCACCGCCCGCGGCATCACGATCGGCTCGATCAGCACCGAACTGCCCAGCCTGGACGAGGTGTTCCTGTCGCTCACCGGCCACAAGGCCAGTGCCCCGCAGGACGCCGAGCAGTCCCCCGCCTATGAGGAGGTCGCCGTATGAGCGCCGCCACCGCCACCCCGCTCAAGCCCCTCGACGGCGATGCCGACGGTCGTATCGGGCTGCGGGCCCACGCCCGGCACACCGGCGCGCTCGTTCGCCGCAATCTGCTGTGGATCCGGCAGGACCCGGAGTCGATGTTCGACGCGGTCCTCATGCCGATCGTCTTCGCTCTGCTGTTCGTGTACGTGTTCGGCGGCTCGATCGGGCAGGCGCTGGGCGGCGGCCAGGACGAGTATGTGCAGTATGTGATCCCCGGACTGATGGCCATGCTCGGCATGAACATGGCCATGGGAGTCGGGACGGGCTTCAACGAGGACTTCCAGAAGGGCGTCATGGACCGGTTCCGGTCCCTGCCCATCGGCCGGTCCTCGGTGCTGCTCGCGAAGGTCTTCGTGGAGCTGCTGCGGATGCTGGTCGCCACGACGATCCTGCTGCTCGTGGGCGTGATCATCGGCTTCGACGTCACCAGCTGGCCGGGGCTGCTCGCCACGGTGGGCCTGTCGGCCGCCTTCGGCTCGGCCGTGATGTGGATCTTCCTGGTGCTGGGCGTGACGCTGAAGACCGCGCAGTCCGTACAGGCGATGGGCTTCCTGGTGCTGTTCCCGCTGCAGTTCGGCTCGTCGATCTTCGCGCCGACGCGGTCGATGCCGGGCTGGCTGCAGAACTTCACCGACTACAACCCGCTGTCGTCCCTCGCGGACTCCGCGCGCGGTCTGATGACGGGCGGCCCGGTCGCCCACGACGTCCTCGTCACGCTCATCTGGTCGGTGGCGCTGACGGCGGTGATGGCGCCGATCGCGATCCACAAGTTCCGTACGAAGAGCTGACGGACGGCTCCCCCACGGATCGGTTCAGATCAGGTCCATGGCCTCTTCCACGGTGAGGGTGCCGCCCTCGGCGTAGGCCGCCGCGTACGTGTCGTCGTCCAGTACGGTTCGGGCGGCGGCCTCCGCGCGGGCGCGGCTCTCCACCTCCAGCGGGCTGCAGAAGTGGCCGGGCGGCAGCAGCGCGTCGGAGGTGCCGAGGAGCCGGGCGGCGTCACGGGCGCGGGCGCCGCCGTCGACGCCCGCCATGGCGATGGCGGCGGTGACGAGATGGACGGCGGGCATCTGCGGTGTGATCACCCGGGCCAGCGGGTCCACGGCCTGCTCGATCGCCCGCCGGATGCGGTGCAGGGCATCGGCGTACTGTCCGGCCATCGTGTCCAGCCAGGCCTCGACACCGAGGATGAACCCGGCGAAGAGCACGAAGTTGACCACGTCGGATCCCTCGCGCAGCCGGGCGAGCTGCTCCCTGGCCTCGGTGAGGCGTTCGGTGCGGCCGAGCCGGATGGTGAGGAAGAGACGGGCCGCCAACTGGGCCTCATGGGTGGCGTGGTGGTCGGCCGCCAGCACGTCCTGCAGCATCTTCTCGCCCCGCTCGGCCTCGCCGCAATCGATGAGCGCACTGCCGAGGCGCACCCCGAGGATGCCCAACCGGGCGTTGGCGCCGAGCCGTTCGGCGTATCCGATGGCCCGCTCGAAGTTCTCCGCGGCCGACCGGAAATGCCCCGTGCGCTCCAGGGCCTCCCCGCGCGCCGACAGGGCCTCGGCGGCGCCCCAGACGTCGCCCAGCCGGTCGAAGAGCTCCAGCGACTCATTGGCGTCCCGGGTGGCGTCGCCCGCCCAGTCGCTGCGGTTGGCGAGGAGGTTGGCCCGCATCTGCAGGGCCTGCGCCAGCTCCCAGGTCTGGCCGAGTTCGCGGGCGGTACGGATGTTGGAGTCGACGATCTCCTTCACGCGTTCCATGTCGCCGGACAGCAGTACGGCGAAGAACCACATGGTGGTGGGGAACCGGCACACCTGCGGCTGGCCGGGGCGGTAGGTCTCCCGGATGACCCGCAGCTTCTCCCTGGCCGCCGGGGTCTCCCAGGCCGACAGCTCCATGTCCATGCAGCCGAGATGGAGGAGATGGACCGCGCGCCGGGCCTCCTGAAGGACCTCGTCGCGCATCGGCGGCGGGCTGTCGACAAGCCGTTCCGGCAGGTCCGGGACGGGTCGGGCGGGCGCGGTGAACGGGTCCGGGCCGAGCCGCTCGACCTGTGTGGACCAGTGTCGGGCCTCGCTCTTGAGGTCGCGCATGTGCCAGTACCAGGCCAGCGACAGCGTCAGACAGAGTGCCTCCTGCTCGTCCCGCTCGGCGACGGCGTGCCGCAGGGCCGTACGGATGTTCTCGTACTCCAGCTCCAGCAGTTCGCTCGCCGCGCGCTGGCCGAAGCCGCGCAGCAACGGGTCGGTGGTGCGGACCAGTTCGCGGTAGTACATGAGGTGGGCGCGCTCGGCGGCGAGGCGGGTGCCGGACTCGGCGAGCCGTTCGCCCGCGTACTCGGCGACCGTCTCCAGGAGCCGGTAGCGCATCTCCCCGCGCGGCGCCGGGGTCGCCACCACGAGGGACTTGTCGACGAGCGAGCCCAGCGCCTCCAGCGCGGCGGGCCCGCAGACGGCCTCCGCCGCGGCCAGGTCGCAGCCGCCGGCGAACACCGACAGCCGCCGCAACACCTCCCGTTCGTCCTCGTCGAGCAGTTCCCAGGACCAGTCGACGACGGCACGCAGGGTCTGCTGCCGGGGCAGGACCGTGCGGCTGCCGGAGGTCAGCAGCCGGAAGCGGTCGTCGAGGCGGTCGGCGATCTGGCGGGGGGTCAGCATGCGCAGGCGGGCCGCCGCCAGTTCGATCGCGAGCGGCAGGCCGTCGAGGCGGCGGCAGATCTCCGCCGCCGCGTCCGGGTCGTCCGCGATGGTGAATCCCGGGCGGGCCGCGGCGCCCCGGTCGGCGAGCAGCCGCAGCGCGTACGGCTCCGCCAGGGGTTCGACCGGTCGCACCAGCTCGCCCGGTACGCCGAGGGGTTCGCGGCTGGTGGCCAGTACGGTCAGGCCCGGGCAGCGTTGGAGGAGCTGTTCCACGAGGTGGGCGGCGGCGGCCACGACGTGTTCGCAGTTGTCGAGGACGAGCAGCATGCGGCGGCGGGCGCAGTGCTCGATGAGGCGGGCGAGGGGGTTGTCGTCGCGGTCGGCCACGACCCGCATCTCCTCGGCGCCGGCGCCGCGCAGGACGGTCTCGCGGGCGCCGAGGGCGGTGAGGACCGCCTCCGGGACGTTCGACGGGTCGTCCACCGGGGCGAGTTCGGCGAGCCATACGCCGTCGGGGAGGGCGGCGGCCACTGCCTCGCCGACCTCCTGAGAGAGGCGGGTCTTTCCGGCGCCGCCGGGGCCGAGGAGGGTGACCAGGCGGGCGGTGGTGAGGTCGTCGCGGATGGTGTCGATGTCGGCGTCCCGGCCGACGAAGGAGGTGAGACGGGCGGGGAGGTTGCCTCGGGGTGCCGCCTCGGGGCGGGGCCCGGTTTTCTCGCCCCCGCCGCCCCTGCCCGTCCCTCCCCCGCTCTCGGCTTCGCTCGAGCGGGGGGACCCCCATCCAGGGGCTGCGCCCCTTCGACCCCGCGTCACTGGGGGCTGCCGCCCCCAGGCCCCCGCTTCGGCCTGCACGGCCTCGTCCTCAAACGCCGGACGGGCTGGAGATGCCGGCCCCGGCTGCTCAGTCCTGTCCGCGCGTAACCCGGCAGCGTCCGCGCGCATTCCGGCCACGCCCGCGCGCAACCCGGCGCCCTCCGCGCACATTGCCGTTCCCGCGACCGTTGCGGGGCGGAGGTCTGGGGTGGGGTGGGAGGGGCTGCCGGCCCTGGATGGGGGTTCGCCGTTCAGGAGTTCGGCGTGGAGGGCGCGTAGTTCCGGGCCCGGGTCCGTGCCGAGGCGGTTGGACAGGAGGCGGCGTACGTCCTCGTAGGCCGCCAGGGCCTCGGCGGGGCGGCCGGTGGCTCGGAGGGCGCGTAGGCGGAGGGACTGGAGGGGTTCGTCGAGGGGGTGGGTGTCGCAGAGGGCCGTGAGTTCGGGGAGGACGGAATCGGCCTGGCCCAGGGACAGGGCCGCGGTGAGGCGGGCACGGTGGGTGTCCAGGCGGCGGGTCTCCCAGCGGGCGGCCTCGGCGGTGCGGTCGGGGAGGTCGGCCAGGGGCGGGCCCTGCCAGAGGGCGAGGGCGTCGTCGAGGGCGACCGCGGCCTTCGCCGGATCGCCGTCGGCCAGCGCGCGGGCGCCCTCCGTGGCGAGGCGGTCGAAGCGGTGCAGGTCGACGTCGTCCGGCATGGCCGCGAGGCGGTAGCCGCCGTTCGCCGACTCCACCGCGCCGGAGCCGAGGGCCCGGCGCAGCCGTCCGACCAGCGCCTGCAGCGCACCGCTCGCGTCGGCGGGCGGATCACCGGCCCACACCTCGTCGACCAGCGCGGGCGCGGGCACCGTACGGCCCGGCCGCAGCGCGAGCACGGTCAGCAGGGCGCGCAGCCGGGCGCCGCCGAGCGGGACGGGGGTGCCGTCGACGTGCAGTGCCTGGGTGGTGCCGAGGATGCGGTAGCGCACGGGGTCCATTGTCTCTGTATCGGTATCTGTCGGTGTATCGGTGTCTGTGGGTGTATCGGTGTCTGTGGGTGTATCGGTGTCTGTGGGGGCGCGGGCGGGGTACCGGTGTCCGGTTCGTCGAGTCGTTCGTCGAGTCGTTCGTCGAGTCCAGGGACCTACCTTGCTAGGAACTCGGAGGTGGTCGCGAGACGTTTTCGCCGTACGCCCGGTACCGTCGGGCAGTCCGAACAGCCCGAACAGCCCGAGCGATCCGAGCAGCTCAAGCGGTTCGAGCAGTCCAGCCGTGTGATCGAGAGTCCGAGGAGTCCCATGACCACCGCCACGTCCCGCCGGAGCGACCGGAGGATCAGCCCCGTCTTCGTGGGGATCGTGGCCGTCATGGCGGTCACCGGCTGGGCCACCTGGACCGGCTTCGCCGAACAGCCCGGCCTGGCCGTCTTCCTGTTCGTGACCTCGGCGTGGATCGTCTCGCTCTGTCTGCACGAGTACGCCCACGCCCGCACCGCCCTGCACAGCGGCGACATCTCCATCGGCGCCAAGGGCTATCTCACCCTCAACCCGCTGAAGTACACCCACGCCCTGCTCAGCATCGTGCTGCCGGTCATCTTCGTGATCATGGGCGGTATCGGTCTGCCGGGCGGCGCGGTCTTCATCGAGCGCGGCCGGATCCAGGGCCGCTGGAAGCACAGCCTGATCTCGGCGTCCGGCCCGCTGACGAACGTCCTGTTCGCGGCGGTCTGCACGGCGCCGTTCTGGCTGGACCTGACGGACGGGGTGCCGCCGGTGTTCCTGTTCGCCCTCGCCTTCCTGGCGATGCTCCAGGTCACGGCGGCCATCCTGAACTTCCTGCCGGTGCCCGGCCTGGACGGCTACGGCGTGATCGAGCCCTGGCTGTCGTACAAGATCCGCCGCCAGGTGGAGCCCCTCGCGCCCTTCGGGCTGCTGCTCGTGTTCGTGGTGCTGTGGATCCCGTCGGTGAACGCCGTGTTCTGGGACGCGATAGACGCCCTCATGCGGGGGCTCGGCGTCCACGACCTGCTCTCCGACTGCGGCTTCCAGCTGTACCGCTTCTGGCGCGAGGACAGCGACGTGTGCCTCCCGCAGTGAGGACTCGACGTGTGCCTCGCGCAGTGAGGACTTCCTGAAGGGGTCAGCTCGCGGCGGAGGCGCGCTCCGCCTTCGCCCTGCGCACGTAGTACCAGGCCATGTTGGACGACAGTCCGGCCATCAGCACCCACACGACACCCAGCCAGCTGCCCCGGGCGAAGGAGACCACGGCGGCGGCGACGGCGAGGAGACAGACGACGAGCGCGTAGAGGGCGAGTCGCCGGGCCGGGTTGGACGGGAGCGAGGGGGGCATGGGGGTCGGCTCCTGACAGGACAGTCGGACGAAGGTGGTACGGCGTCCAGTGTCCCCCATACCCGAGGGCGCCCTACACGTCGGTCAGGCGGAGCCCCGCGTGGGCCTTGTAGCGGCGGTTCACGGAGATCAGGTTGGCGACCAGGGACTCGACCTGGTGGGCGTTGCGCAGCCGGCCGGAGAAGATGCCGCGCATGCCGGGGATGCGGTTGGCCAGCGCCTGCACGATCTCGACGTCGGCCCGCTCCTCACCGAGGACCATCACATCGGTGTCGATCTCCTCGATCGCCGGGTCCTGGAGGAGCACGGCGGAGAGGTGGTGGAAGGCGGCGGTGACCCGGGAGTCCGGCAGCAGGGCGGCGGCCTGTTCGGCGGCGCTGCCCTCCTCCGGCTTCAGCGCGTAGGCGCCCTTCTTGTCGAAGCCGAGCGGGTTGACGCAGTCGACGACCAGCTTGCCGGCCAGTTCCTCGCGCAGGGATTCGAGGGTCTTGCCGTGCCCGTCCCACGGCACCGCGACGATCACGATGTCGCTGCGGCGCGCGGTCTCGGCGTTGTCCGCGCCCTCGACCCCGTACCCGAGCTCCTCGGCGGCGGCCTGCGCGCGGTCGGCGGCCCGGGAACCGATGATCACCTTCTGCCCCGCCTTGGCGAGACGGTAGGCGAGCCCCTTGCCCTGCGGCCCGGTGCCGCCCAGCACGCCCACGACCAGCCCGGAGACGTCGGGCAGGTCGAAGGGGTCCTTGGCCGCGCCCTTGGCGGGGGCGGCGCCGGGGGTCTCGGCGGCCTGGGAAGCCGTCTGTGCGCTGTCAGTAGAGGTCATGGGCCGACTTTACGTGCGGGTGGCACGGACGCCGACGGCCGGATCGGGTGAGGGAGGTCACGGGACCCGATCCGGACGTACGAGACGACGAGGCGTACGAGGCATACGAGGCGTGGGAGACGTACGAGGCGTGGGAGACGTACGAACCGGACCCTCAGGTGAGGCTCGCGATCGGGATGCGGCGGAACGTGATCGTCTCGTACGCGCTGAAGTCGCCGGTCTCGTAGAGGAGTCCGAGGGTGTGCTCGTCGACGCGTACGAGGTCGGAGTACGCGGCGGGCAGTCCGTCGACCGTGTGCGCGGTGCGCCAGGTGACGCCGTGGTCCGTGCTGGCCCGCACGGTCATCAGCGCGCGGAAGCCGGGGTCGGCCGGGCCGGAGTGGAGAAGCAGGTCGGAGTCGTGGAGCTGGAGGACGCTGCTCTCGACCACCGGGCCGACGAGGCCCGCCTGCGGCCGGAAGGGCTTGGCGAGGCTCTCGCCGCCGTCCCGCGAGTACGCGTCGGCGCGGGTGCCGGGGGCCGGGGAGTCGTTGCGGGTGTTGAAGTAGACACGGCCGTCGGGGAGTTCGGTGGCGGTGGTCTCGTTGGCGTTGATGTAGCCGTCGGTGTTGTCGTCGACGTAGCCGATGCGCCAGGTGGCGCCCCGGTCGTCGCTGAGCAGACAGTGGCCGCCGTTGTACTTGCCCTCCGTGCCGTTGTCCGAGCCGGCCGGGGGGAGGGAGTGGTTGGCCGGGACGACGACGCGGCCGGTGCGCAGCTGGAGGGCGTGGCCGGGGGTGGTGGCGTACCACCGCCACTCCGCCTTCTTGGTCTGCTGGGTGATCTCCGTGGGGCTGGACCAGGTCACCCCTTCGTCGTCGCTGTGCTGCACCCACACGCGACGCCCGTCGGCGGCACTCACCGTGCCCCGGCGGATGGCGTCCTCCGTGGCGAGGGCGGCGTTCCGGACATGGACCAGCAGAATCCGGCCGGTGTCGAGGACGACCGGCGCCGGGTTGCCGGCCAGGTCGTCGCCGTTCTTGGCGGCCACCTGCAGCGGGCCCCAGGTCCGGCCCCCGTCCGTCGACCGCTTCACCACGATGTCGATGTTCCCGAAGTCCTCCCGTCCACCGACCCGTCCCTCGCAGAAGGCCAGCAGCACGCCGGACGCCGTGGTGACGACGGCCGGGATCCGGAAGCTGGCGTACCCGTCGTCCCCGGCCCGGAAGGGCACGCTGATCTCGGGGGCGGGCGTCTGGGCGGGGGTGGCGGGCTCGGGGGTGGTGGTGTCGGTCGGGGTGGTCGGGTCGGCGGTGGGGGGCACGAAGGGCTCCTCGGGGGTCGCGGCACGGTCCGGTGCGGCGTGCGTGCCCGCCTCGGGCGAATTCGGGGTGAACACCGGGTCACGAGTGGCCGGTTGCGGCAGGAGGCGGGCGCCCACCCGCCCGCAGCAGATGGCGGGCACCCACCCCGCGTGCGCCCACCCGCCCGCGGCAGACGGCGGATGGCAGGTGGGCGGTGGGCGTTCCGCGGCTCCCGAGGAAGGGGGGCGGCTCGGGGAGGGGTGGGTGTTCTGCGGACGTGGGGGTCAGGCGTCGTTCGGGTCTCCTGTGGTGGGGCTGTCGTGCCAGCGCGGATCCGTCTCCCACTCCGCGTTGCGCTCGCGGGCCGTTTCCATGGCGTGGGTGGCTTCCTCCGGGGTGGCGTAGGGGCCCATGCGGTCCTTGCCGGGGCAGTCGGGGCCCTCCTCGACCTTCTTGTGCTCCAGGCAGTAGAACCACTCGCCGGGCTTGCCGACCGTGCGCCGCTTGAACAGGGGCATGACGTGAGCTCCTTTCGCCGGCCGATCGCGACCGATCGCCACCGACATGGTCCCCCACCGCCGCTGGTTAAACTCGCTGGCATGTCTGGCCAGTCGCTCCTCGCACCGGGGAAGCTCTCCCCCACCCGTACCGTCCCGGGAAACATCCGCCGACCCGAGTACGTGGGCAAGCCCGCGCCCACCCCGTACACCGGACCGGAAGTGCAGACGCCGGAGACCATCGAGGCGATGCGGATCGCCGGGCGGATCGCGGCGCGGGCCATGGCCGAAGCCGCCAAGCACATCGCGCCCGGTGTCACCACCGACGAGCTGGACCGGGTCGCCCACGAGTACATGTGCGACCACGGCGCCTACCCGTCGACCCTCGGCTACCGCGGGTTCCCCAAGTCGCTCTGCACATCCATCAACGAAGTGATCTGCCACGGCATCCCGGACTCGACCGAGCTGCGCGACGGCGACATCGTCAATCTCGACGTCACCGCTTACATCGGCGGCGTCCACGGCGACAACAACGCCACCTATCTCGTGGGCGACGTGGACGAGGAGTCGTCCCTTCTCGTCGAGCGGACCCGTGAAGCCCTCGCCCGCGCCATCAAGGCCGTCAAGCCGGGGCGGCAGATCAACATCATCGGGCGGGTCATCGAGTCGTACGCCAAGCGGTTCGGGTACGGGGTCGTGCGTGACTTCACCGGGCACGGGATCAACTCGTCGTTCCACTCCGGTCTGATCATCCCGCACTACGACTCCCCGCACGCGACGACCGTGATGCAGCCCGGGATGACGTTCACGATCGAGCCGATGCTCACGCTCGGGTCGTACGACTACGACATGTGGGACGACGGGTGGACCGTCGTGACCAAGGACCGCAAGCGCACGGCCCAGTTCGAGCACACGCTGGTGGTGACGGAGACGGGGGCGGAGATCCTCACGCTGCCGTAGCGATCCCCACAGTCCTCCAGCCCGCCTTCCGACTCCGTTCGGGCGGCGGGCTTTCTGCCGTCCATGGGCGAGCGCCGATTTCTGTGATTCGAGGTGAGCGTGGTGCGATGCCGGGGTACCGTTTTACCGACAGGGAGTCGGGAAACTTGTTGACTTAGGTAAGCCTAACCATAGAAACTGACGACAGGTTCTTGTCCTTCCTCTTCGGCACCGGAGGCCTTCATGAACGCGTCGAACGGATCCGACAGCGGCCCCGCCGCGGCGTCGGTCACGGCGTTCTCCACGCTCATCCGCACCGCGTCCCACGAGCAGCACACCGAGGCGGAGACCACGACGTTCATCGGCGACATGCTCGGCGGCAAACTCGGTGTCGACGCCTACGCGCGCTACACCGAGCAGCTGTGGTTCGTGTACGAGGCACTGGAGAGCGAGGCCGCCGCCCTGGCCGACGACCCCGTCGCCGGGCCGTTCATCCAGCCGGAGTTGCTGCGGCTGGCCGCACTGGAGCGGGACCTCGCGTATCTGCGGGGGCCGGGGTGGCGGTCGACGCTTGCCGCGCTGCCGGAGACCGAGGCGTACGCGGAGCGGGTCGCCGAGTGTGCGCGCACATGGCCCGGCGGTTATGTGGCCCACCACTACACGCGGTACCTCGGCGACCTCTCGGGCGGGCAGATCATTCGCGACCGGGCCGAGAGGACGTGGGGGTTCGCCAAGAAGGGCGACGGGGTCCGGTTCTATGTGTTCGAGGACATCGCCAATCCGGCCGCGTTCAAGAGGGGGTACCGGGAACTGCTGGACCGGGTGCGGGCGGACGATCTGGAGAAGCAGCGGATCGTGAGTGAGTGCAAGCGGGCGTTCGCTTTGAACACGGCCGTGTTCAGGGCGCTGGGCGAGGAGTTTCCGCTCAGCGCGTGAGGGGTCCGGCGGGAGGCGTTGAGAGCCCGGGACCGAAGGCGCGTCGCGGGCTGCGGGTTCGTGGAGGCTGCGGGTTCATGGAGGCTGCGGGTTCATGGAGGCTGCGGGTTCGTGAGGGCTGGTCGCGCCCACGCGGTGGAGCCGCACAGTGACACAGCCCCCGTGCCCCCAAGGGGGCGCAGGGCACCCTGCGCCCCAAAAAACAGGGTGCCTCAGCGCTCCAAGAACACCCTCCCCCCGACCTCCACCCACCCATGCGGCTGCGGTGCCGTCAGGATCTGTGAGCCCGTGCCCTGGATGATGTTCAGGGCACGGCCCAGTCGCGCGGTCAACTGGAGCGCGGCGGCACCGGTGGCCTCGTCCTCGTCGATGCCGTCGTCGCGGCCGGGGAAGGCACGCGCCCGGATGCGGCCCGCCGCCTCGTCCTCCCAGGCCCAGGCGTAGATCCACTCGCCGGGCGGCGGCACCTGAAGGTCGTCGACCTCGGCGGAGGAGCCGTACTGGCGGAACGTGCGCGGCGGGGCCCACTCCGGCATCGCCTCGATCCAGCTGAACTCCCCGTCC
>NZ_AEJC01000518.1 GCF_000317595.1 Streptomyces ipomoeae 91-03
TTCCGGCCGTTGCCGTTGCCGTAGGCGGTCTCACGGGGCCCGACGACCGAGGGCCCCGCTTCCACGGAACTCCGTGGAGAACGAGGCCCTTCGGTCGATCACCTCGACGGTGATCCTCGGCGAGATCAGCCGCGCAGGACACGGCCCTGGCTGTCGGTGCGGTCGTTGCTCGTGAGGAAGAGGATGCCGTCGATCAGCGACCAGAAGCCCAGACCACCGCAGGTGAGGAGCTGGGCGACGCCCACGCCGACGGAACCGACGTAGAAGCGACCGATGCCGAGCGTGCCGAGGAAGAGCTGCAGAACGCCGGCGACGATCTTCGACTTGTCGGAGTACGGACGGCCCTGCGGGTCGTAGCCGAACGGGGCGTCAGGGGTGGGGACGGTCATGAAAATTGCTCCTGGATGTACTGACTGAGAAGACCGGAGCGGATTGCTCCGGGGGGAGTCCAGGAGGGAAGGCGCGGCGATAGCGGACACCAAGCGGGCACGGCAAACACCGGCACCGTTCGAGCATGACGTATCCCCCGTCATCCCCCCTGTTGCCGTTGCAGCGTATGGAGACCGGAAGGTTGACGGGAGGGGGATCGGACGATCGTTCCTGTTCCGTGATCCGGTTCCAGCCAAGTTGCTACAAATCCTCGACATAAAGGTCACGTAAGGGATTTACGGGGGCCGGAGGAGGGAAGAAAGAGGGATTCGGCGCCGGGCTCAGTGGAGGTTGCGGGCCACGGTCCAGATCACCGCGACGGCCAGGATCAGGGCCTGGGTGCGGGGCTTGAGCCTGGGGCGCCAGCGGCGTCCGCGCAGGCCCTCGACGAACCAGCGGCCCAGCAGCGCCAGGGCGAAGGGCGCGGCGAGGAGCAGGACCCGGTTGTCGTGCCAGGCCGCGACGAACTGCCCGTGCATCAGGTCGTACACCATGCGGGTGCCGCCGCAGGCGGGGCAGAGCAGCCCGGTGACATAGCGGAACGGGCACTGGGGCAGCAGATGCCCGGGTTCATGCGGGTTGGTGCCGTACAGATAGGCGGCGCCTGCCAAGCCGGCGGCGGCCACCGCGAGGGGGGCCGCCGCCGGATGCCTGAGGACGGCGGGGCCGCGCTCAGCCACGCAGGACACGTCCGTTGGAGTCGGTGGTGTTGCTGCTGGTGAGCAGGATGATGCCGTCGACCAGGGCCCAGATGCCGAAGCCGCCGCAGGTGAAGAGCTGCGCGAGGCCGAGACCGACATGGCCGATGTAGAAGCGGCCGACGCCGAAGGAGCCCAGGAAGAGCGAGAGGACGCCCGCGACGATCTTCGACTTGTCGGAGTACGGGCGGCCGTAGGGGTCGTAGCCGTACGGGGCGTTCGGGTCGCCCGTGTACGCGCCACCGGCTCCCGGGGGCGCCTGGTAGCCGTAGCCCTGCGGAGCGGCCTGCTGCGGGTAGCCGTAGCCCGGCGCGGCGCCCGGCTGCTGGTACCCGCCCTGCGGGGCGCCGTACGGATTGGCGCCCGGAGCCTGGCCGGGGGCGGCGTTCGGGTACCCGTATCCGGGCTGCGGCGGCTGCGGGGGCTGAGCGGGCTGCTGGGGCTGCTCGGTCACGGTGAGGACTCCTGCGCGTTGGTTGCTTGAGCGGCTGAATATGGGCTGTCCGTCATATTGCAGGAGAGGAGGCCCCGGAGAGAAGTTGTTACTTCGGCCGGGGCCCACCCGAGGCCTGCGTGTGCGCGGAGTCACAGCCGTCGGACTCGTAGTTGGCTGAGAATCGTCGGATCCGTGATCTCCGTGTCTTTGGCGAGCAGCATCGCCTTGCTGAGGATGACTGCGAGCATACGGTCGCCCTCAAAGGGGAGATAGCCGGTCTGCGTGGTTTGGTTCCCGCCGCCGTGGGCCGACTTGGGGACGATGCACAGGTATTGGTCGTTGGGCGACATCAGGATGTTGCCCGACCCCAGATGAATCCTGTACGTGTGCAGCTCTCCCTTGACGTGCAGGAACCGCCCCTCCACCGTGCACCGGTCGGCGATCGCCAGCCGCGGCATGAGCCGTTCCAGCAGCGCACGGCGGGTCTCGGCACTCTGGTTCAGCTCGCCGAAGCCGTACGACGTCCAGTACTCGCGGAACCGGCCGCCGGGGCCGCCGTCCTGCCAGGCCGGGTCGTTGCCGACGCTCGCCACGCCGACGAACAGGTCGATGTCGCGCAGGACTTCGGAGAGGACGAGCGGCGGTATCCCGGTGAGCGGGAGGGGGGCGACCGGATTCTGTCCGTCGCGCGGCGACATCGTGTACTCGCCGCCGAAGCAGGGGGCCGAGTTCTCGGGGGCGTCGATCGGGTAGAAGCGGACCTGGTCGGTCCGCAGCCGCAGATAGGCGCCGGAGTCGGTGATGTCCTCCCCGTACTCGTGACCGTCGCCCTCGATCCAGTACTCGGCGCGCAGCCCCCACCGCGGCAGTTCACGGGTGGCGGGCGGCGCCGAGTCGTCCACGCTGAGCCGGAGTCTGTTGTTCCACCCCCTGAGCGCGGCGAGGGAGTTGAACTGGTGCTGGCGCAGGACGTGGGCCGCGAAGCGGTTCGAGTACGTGCCGGTGGCCCGCTCGGCGTCGGTGAGCAGATACACCTCGCGGTGGGCCTGCTTGAAGGGCTGGGTGATCCCGTGCCGCTCCAGCCAGTCCCGCCAGGCGACGACCTCGGCGGTGTCCCGGCCGACGGGGTGCCACAGCTCGACCTGGGCCCCTTGTTCCGCGGGTTGGTCGTTCAGCGTGCGCAGCTCACCGTCGGCGAACCCGACCGCCGTACCGTCGACGATCCACAGGAGCCGGCGGGCGAGTGTACCGACGAGCGGATGGTCGAGATACCGCTCCCGCCACGTCCCGTAGGCCCAGGTACGTTGTGCGAGGAACTGCCGATCCAGCCGCTCGCTCTGGGCGGTGAGCATCTTGTCGATGTCCTTGACGGCGGCCTTGAGCTCCTTGAGCTCGTCGGCGTGGTCGTTCCGCACGGCTGCGGGGACGCTCTTGACGGCCTTCCCGGCGGCGTTGCGCCAGGTGAGGACGGCGCGGCTGCCATGAACGTCGATCAGGGCGGTGACGTCCCCGAGCCGATGAGCGGCATGCCCGATCTCGGTGAGTCCGTACGCGGGGACGGCCAGCTCCTCGATCTCTTCCCTGCTGAGCCCGAGTGCGGTGGCGCGCGTTTCCAGGGCCGTGTCCAGGAGCTTGGCGGTGTTCTTGTAGGTCACGCGGGTGGCGAGCCGGGCGAGTTCGGCGAGGGCGCTGTCGCTGTCGATCCGGGAGAGGGCGACGACTCCGGCGTTCGCCACCTTCGGGTTGCGCGGCCCGAGTCCCGCGACCTTCTTGAGCGAGGTCTCCACGAGCGCGCCGAGGGCACGAGCCGTCTCCGGGTGCGGCGGGAGCAGCGAGAGCGACCAGGCGAGGCCGCGCAGGGCGTTCGCGTTGTAGGCGTCGTACGCGTGGTTGACGTCCGGCTCGTACGTCTGGCGCTCCAGCGGGATGGTGCGGGGGCGACCGACGAGGGCGAGCCAGTCCACGACGGTGGCGCGGACGCGGTCGGCGCCGAGGGCGTCGATGAGGCCGCGGGCCTGCTTGTCCCACTTGGGGGTGGGTTTGGAGGCGGTGGCGGTGCGGGCGTGGGAGAGGAGGGCGTCCCAGTCCTCGTCGCCGTCCGCGGCGGCCATGGCTCGCTCGGCCCATTCCTCGCCGACGTTGAGGAGAGGGGTGGTGAGTTGCCGGGCCAGCCGGACCAGTTCGTCGGCGCAGTACGTGTCCATGGCGGAACGGCGGAAGACGGCGACGACGGCCGGAGGGAGCGGACGGCCGGAGTTCAGCTCGGCCTCGGCGAGGACGTAGAAGTTGCTGGACTGCCAGAAGTTGACCCGCCGGCCGAGGCGGTCCAGCTCCCGCTCCCGCATCCCGGTGACGACGTCGACGAGGTCTTCGGGCAGCTCGGGGACGGCCATGTCGAGCAGTGCGAGGGTGTTGGGCCGGGTGTCGGAGTCGTCGTCGAGACGGTGGAACCGCTCGACGAGGACACGCGCGAGCTGCGACCGGTCGTCGGCGGGCAGCCCCCGCAGCTCGTCGAGGAGGTGCTGCCAACCGCCGCCCCAGTACCCCTTGTTGGCGACGACGGCCTTCATCACCTCGTCGGCGAGCCGCTCCATGTCACCGGCTTCGATCCGGTTCCGCACCCGCTGCACGAGCGAGCGGGGAGTGTGCGCGGTCATCAGCCACCCACCAGCGGAACGAGCTTGAGGAACGTGACCTCGGTGCCGAGCGCGAGGTCGATGACCTCGTCGAGCTCGGTGACCTGCCGGTCCCCCACGAGCACGAGGAACCCGTTCCCGGCGAAGGCCCTGAGCGCGAGGTCGGTCTGCTTCTCGGGATCGATCCGCCGCGGCGTCCGCAGCGCATACCCGTTGAGCACCCGCTCGGTGTCCTCGGGCTGCACCAGCCCCTGGAACACCTCAGGCCGCGTACGCGCGTTGAACTCCGCGACCTCCTGGAACACCCGCCGCCGAATCAACTCCCCCACCGTCACCCGCTCCTCGGCGATTTCGAGCCACCGGCTCTCGCCCCGCACCCCACTCGTCGTCTCGTCGACGAACGTCACCGTTGCCATGGGAGGACAGTAGGGGCGGCCACTGACAACGGGGGTGGGACGGCCGTGCTCTCCGGTGGCCGGATACCGTTCAACCGCTGTGACTGATGGGGCTGTTGGTTACAGACTTCCGTCCATGACGCTTCTGAGGAAAGCCGCCGCCGCGCTGTCGGCCGCGGCCGCGGTTCTGATCGCGATACCCCCCACTGCCTCGGCAACGCCCGCCTCGCACGACGCGTACGGCAAGACCTTCGTGCGGGAGAACTTCAACCACCTCCCCCTGGGCCCCGTCACCCAGGGCCGAGGCTGGACCACCGATGCCTCCAACGGCACGCTGACCGTCGAGCGCAGTGCCGACGGGCGTGGCCGGGAACTCCGTATCCGGACGGAGGGGAACGGGCGGGCCTTCCTGGTCCTGTCCGACCTCGCCCCGGCCGGCAACAGCTTCTGGGCGCGGCTGCGGCTGCGCGTGGGCGAGTTCCCCATTGCCCCCGACTGGGCCCACTGGACGATCGCCGAAGCCTCCGGCTCCGACTCCCCCACGCTGGTCCGACCGCTGGGCGGGCAGTACGCCCCGACCGACAAGGGCAACTTCTGGGGCGTGGGCTCCGATCTGGGTCCGACCGGTGACTGGACCAACTGGCGGACGTCCGCCCCGGCCGTCGGCGGGGAGTGGACCTGCGCGGAGTTCCATCTGGACGCCACCGACAACCGGGTCACGGTCTATCTGAACGGTGTCGAACAGCCCGATCTGACCGTCTCCACCAAGCAGCACGGTGGCACGGCGGACGACTTCGTCTTCCCCACCTTCGACAAGCTGAAGCTGGGCTGGCAGCTGTACCAGTCCGGGCCCACCCCGTCGTCGTACGACGTCCGGATGGACGACATCGCGGTGAGCAGCCACCGGGTGGGCGGCTGCTCGGTCTGAGACGCGGATCCGTCAGTCGACTCGGGCGATGACGAGAGAGACCGGCGATTCCGCGAGGTAGAAGTGGTCGGGGAAGTACTCGATGTGCATGTGCTCCCCCGGCACACCTTCCCGGCACAGGCCCCGGATGTTGTCCGCCAGGACGGACATGGACTCGCCGGAGCCCTCGACGGTCAGGGCCTGCCGTTGTTCGTCGACGGAGACCTCCACCAGCCCGTCCGCGGTCGACCGCACCCGGATGGCCGTGAGGTAGGCGGCGTACGGGGCAGGGTCGTCCCCGGTGCCGGTGGTGATCTCCACGCCGTCCCGGGTCAGGGCGGCGGCCCATTCCTCGAGAGCGGCGACCGTGCCGGAGATCTCCACCTCACCGGGTTCCGCGGAACGGCGGACGGTCAGATCGGACTGGATCACGGAATGTCTCCCGGCCTCACGGTGCTCATGTCGATCGGAATGTGCGGGTCTGCCAGCGGTCCCGACCGCACCGTCTGACCGTTGATCTGGGTCTCCAGGTTCAGGTGAGGACCGTACTGCTGTACGTGCGGGGACTTGAGGTTGATGTCGAACCGGGCGATCTGCGTGATCCTCCGGCCGGAGGCGTCCCTGCTCGTCCTGATGAACTGGAATCCCCCACTGCCCGAGACGACGACCCGTCCTTCCCCTCCGACGAACGCCGCCGCCCGCGACACGGCTTCGTCCATCGAGATCGCCGGGCAGCTGGAGTTGTGGACCAGGACCGGCGTGTCCCCGGCCAGCACATAGTACGTGTGCAGGTCGTCGACCGTGAGGTTGTAGGTGCGGGCGTGCCTGGTGAAGGCGCGGTTCCCGGTGACGATGACGGTGTCGCCGTCGTCGGTGAGCAGCGTCATCCCCGGCGTGAGGTCGCCGGCCTCGGTCCAGTCCCGCTCGGACGGTGACCAGAAGGGGTGCTCATGGGTGGCCGTGAGCTTCTCGACGCCGTCCTGCGTGGCGATCGACAGCTCGTTGAAGAACTTGTCGGCCTCCGTGACGATGAGGCGGGTCACCTTCCGGGGTCCCGACTCGCCGGTTTCGGGGTCCAGGGCCTGGACCTCGTCGCCCAGCTCGATGTCCTCGATGTCCTTGGTGGTGCCGTCGGCCATGAGGACGTCCGTGCCGGCGAGGAAGCACTTGCAGCCGGCGA
Organism: Streptomyces ipomoeae 91-03; assembly: GCF_000317595.1. Taxonomy (GTDB): domain Bacteria; phylum Actinomycetota; class Actinomycetes; order Streptomycetales; family Streptomycetaceae; genus Streptomyces; species Streptomyces ipomoeae. Next base: position 6,682 of record NZ_AEJC01000518.1, read on the forward strand.
GCAGCCCTCGCGCTCCCCCTCCGCCCTTCGCGGCCCTGCCCTCGGCGGCGACCGCCGCTCCGCCCCTGCCGCCGGTGACCAGGGCACCGATGAAGCCCTCGATCAGCTTGCCGCGTTCGAACGCCTTGGCGTCGGCGACGCACTTGTTGAAGTTGTCGACGCAGTAGTTGGCGGCGATGCGCTTGGCCTCGCCCACGTCGTCGTGGTGCAGCAGGTACTTGTAGGCCTGACGGCAGGCCTCCCGGCCGAAGCACGCGTTGCCCGGTCCGGAGTTCTCGTAGACGGGGGTCACCCAGTAGTCGGTCTCGGGCGAGTCACCGTTCGGGCTGTTCATCAGGAAGTGCTTCAGCAGTTCCTGAAGGTCGTTCGTCTTGGGAGTCTGGCTCTTGGTCCACGCCTTGCTCGCCGCCTGGCTCTCCTCCCAGCCTCCGGTGGTCGTCGAGTAGAGGAACTTCCCGTCGTGGTCGTAGCAGGCCGACGTGGTGCAGCCGGGCCCGTGGCTCGGGTCGGCCCAGACGGAGTCGGGGTTGTTCACGCTGCAGCCGTCGCAGAACAGGCCCGAGGGGTCGGAGTGGCTGACCGGGCTGTTGTTGGCGTAGGCGTAGCCGTTCATCTGCAGCGGGTCCGCGACGTCGATGACGGGGTCCGCCGAGAGGAAGCGGCCGGAGTTCTGGTCGTACTCGCGGGCGCCGATGTGGGTCAGGCCGGTGGCCGTGTCGTCGACGCCGACGCCCAGATAGCCGCGCTTGTTGGGCCAGGCCGACGGCTTGGTCCCGCGGATCTCGCCGTACGGCTTGTAGGCCCGGCGGGTGACCGACTGGCCGCTCGACAGCGCGACCGAGGTGTTCGAGGTGCCGAGGTGGTCGGCGAGCAGGACGCCGAGCTGGTGGCCCGTCGTGGCGCCGTTGCTGGTGGTGCGGGTCACCGTCGGCGCGCCGGGCTGCGTGTAGGAGCGGGAGGCCCGGGTGATCGTGCCGGCGGAGCCGGTCGTCACCTCGGTCTCGCCCAGGTAGAGCGTGGAGCCCGACGGGGAGTTCTCCAGGATGCGGTTGCCGGCGGCGTCGTAGACGTAGGTCGTCTTCGTGCCGTCGTCGGTGATGGTGCCGAGCTGGTTCTCGTACGTCCAGGTCAGGTTCTGCGTGGTGGTGGACAGGTCGCGGACCTCGGTGTTGCCCACGGCGTCGTACGTGTACGAGCTGCCCTTGCCGGACGGGGTGGAGCTGATCCAGCGCAGGGTGTGGGGCTGCGTGGTTTCGTAGCCGTAGGTGTAGCCGACGTTCTTGGTCGCGTCCGCCGGGTCGTGTTCCGTCATCGAGGCGCGGTTGCCGAGCCAGTCGAAGGTGAACGACTGGCGGTAGGCGGTGGCGCCCGTGGCGACCGTCGCGGTGTCGGGAGCGGCGGCGGCCAGGGTCGACGTCAGCGTGGCGTCGGGGCTGGTGGTGTCGCTCGCCGCGTCCGCCGCCTCGGCCACCGGGCCGGACGATGTCGCGTAGTCGGTGCGGTGGCCCCAGGTGGTGCCGTTCGCGGCCTTGCAGCCGTTGCCGGTGCCGGTGGGCGCGACGCTGGAAGTCCAGGCGTTGACCAGTTCGCCCATCACGTCGTACGTGAAGCACTGGTTGTCCCACGTGGAGCCGGCGGCGTCGGACAGCTTCCGGGCGAGGGACGTGATGGAACCCGACTGGTCGTAGGAGTAGTAGCCGTCCGAGATGCGGTGCGGCCCCGAGGTCTCCCGGTCGGCGACCGTGCGCTGGAGGCGTCCGGTGTGCGGGTCGACGAAGTTGGTCGTCCAGACCCGGTAGGGCTGGGCACCGGACACCGTCCGCAGGATGTCGCCGAGCGGCGAGTAGGTGACGTCGGCCGTGTACCAGGTCAGGCCCGAGGTCGACTCGGCGAAGCCGTCGCTGTTGTAGCGGGTGACGACCTTCTCCTTCGCCAGCCCGCCGGCCGCGGGCAGCGTGACCGACTGCTGCTTTCCGGTCGGGGTGTAGGTGTACGAGTAGGCGTAGGTGCCCGCGAGGCCGGTGGTCATCGCGTTGGACGGGATGACGGTCTCGGTGCCGGTGGGCCGGTAGTCGGTGTCGTAGCCGGTGACGCGGCTGATGTAGTCGCCGTTCGCGGTGTGCCTGGTCGAGGCGACGGGCTGGCCGAGGGCGCCCGACAGGGTGTCGTAGGTGAACGACATGGCCGGGGTGGCGGTCGAGGACCCCTCACGGACGTTCTTGACCCGGCCGAGTTCGTCGTACTCCGTGTAGGTGGTGCGCGACTTCGCGTCGGTCACCTTGTTCGGACGGTCGGCGTCGTCGTACCACGTCTCCGTCCTGCCCATGTCGGGGTCGGTGACGGAGGTCATCCGGCCGCGCGCGTCGTAGGTGTACGACCAGGAGTTGCCTGCCGCGTCGACGACCTTGCTGCGGTGGCCGCGGGCGTCGTACTCGTACGTGGTCGTGCGTCCCGCGGTGCTGCCGTCGTCCTTGACGTAGTGGCGGATCGCGCTGACCCGGCCGAGGGCGTCGGTGTACGTCCGGGTCTTCGGGGTGCTCGCACCGGGCGGGTTCACGAAGGTCGTGGTGTCGGTGTACGTCGTGTACGTGGCGTACGCGAAGTCGCCGTCGTGGTACGTCGACAGGCGGACCGGGCGTTCCATGCCGTCATAGCGGGTCTTGATCCAACTCGGGATCGCCGCCTTCGACCTGGGCTCGAAAAGCCCGGTGGCCGGCTCGCCCTTGGCGAGGTAGGCGCTGGTCCGCTCATCGACCAGGCCGTGGTCGTTGTAGCTGATGTCGGTGATGATCCGGCCGGGTCCGTGGGCCTCGGTCTGGCTCTGCACCTGGCGCATCAGGCCGTCGTAGACCGTCACCTGGCGGCGGTAGGTGCCGTCGTCCTTCAGCGTCTTCGTCGTGACGGCGGCGGGCTTGGTCTCCGCGGAGGTGGCGGAGGCCGGCTGGTAGGCGATCTCGACGTCCGGTGTCCTGCCGCCGGAGGAGCGGGAGGGTGACCAGCCCTTCACCAGCCGGCCGAGGGCGTCGTACTCCTGACGCGTGACCCGGCCGTTGGCGTCGGTGACCGTCAGCGCCAGGCTGCGCCCCGGGTCGAAGGTGGTGGTGACGGCGTGGCCCTTGGCGTTGATCGTCTTCACCGAGGTGACCGGACCGCCGGCGTCGGCGGGCGTGTACTGCGTCTCGGTGGTTCCCGCACCGGGCCTGGTGACGGTACGGACCCGGCCCAGCGGGTCGTACGTGGTCCTCGTGACGAGGGAGTACGAGGTTCCGGCTCCGTCGACGCCGGCGGCGGAGGTGACGAGCCCCTTCGTCGGGGTCTCGCCGTAGGCCAGGTTGTCGTAGCTGTTGCGAACCGCCCGGATGAGCTTGGTCGCCGGGTCGGCCGTGTCGTGCGCCGCGCACGAGGTGCCCGTGCTGCGCTGCTCCTTCGTCAGCCCGATCAGCCACGCGGACGTGTTGTGGAGGTACGACGTCTTGGTGCAGGTCTGGTTGGAGAGGGTCTCACCCGTGCCGTTCGGCTTGACGACGGCGGTCTCGACCTGGACGGGCAGGCCGTAGGTGTCATCGACCTCGGTCAGGGTGCGGACCGCCTGCCAGCTGGTGTCGACCGTCTGGATCTCGTCCGTGCGCTTGATGCCGCCGCGGTGCGCGAGCAGCGGTTCCATGTCCGTGCCGTTCTCGGCCTCACGCGCGCGGGACGCGGTCTGCTTGGACCACGGGTAGTTGAGGGTGCGCTTCTGGACCCGCTTGTCGGAGTCGAGGTAGGCGATGGACTCCGCGACCTGGCCCGCGTACTGGGGCGCGTCGTCGGCGACCAGCGTGTACTTGCCGGTCGAGTCCTTCACTTCCCCGCCGATGCCCTGGAAGTAGCGGGTCTCGGAGTACGACTGGGACTGCGGGTCGCCCTGCTGGGAGGTGGACTTGCTGCCCTTGGTGACCGCGACCTGGCGGTAGCCGCGCCACTGGTTGTAGGTGCGCAGGGAGGGGCGGGTGAACTCGTCGTCGTTCTTGGCCCAGGCCGGACCCGTGTAGGTGTACTTGGTGACGACGGGCTTGCCGTGGGAGGTGACCTTGTCGGTCTCGGTCACGGAGTGGACGACGTACTTGTTGAACCAGGCCTTGGCGGGCGTCTTCTCGTCCCCGTCGGGCGACCAGCGCAACGGGTAGCAGGTGCCGTTGCTCCTGCCCTTGTCCTCGGCCGGTTCGGTCGCGCAGCCGCCCTTGTACTCGACCTCGATGTCACCGCCGTACTCGGTGGCGACCGTGCCGATGCGGGGCCGGGTGAACGCGGGGCGCTGGTCGTTCGGGCCGGTGTGGACCAGGTTCGGGAGCTGGCGGTCCTGCAGGCGGGTGCGCAGCGGCGAGGTCGAGCCGACCGAGTACTCGGCGAAGCTGACGCCGTCCTTGTGCTGGAGGGTGCCGGTGGTGTCACCCGGGGCGAAGCCGCGCCGGGTGATCGAGTTGAGCCACAGGCCCGGGGAGGTGTCGTACCAGTCCTCGGGGAAGGACTGGTGGAGCTCGTAGGTGTCCACCTTGCCCAGGCCGGTCTGGCCGGCGCGGGCGGCCTTCGTGGTGATCGTGTCCAGGCGCATCTGCGTCCAGAACGACGGGAACGCGGGGCACAGCTTCGACGTGGACTTGCAGTTGAGGTTGCCGGGGGTGTCCCACCAGGGTCGGTACGCGCCCGGGTCGTCGGTCTTGGCGAAGTTCGCCGGGTCGCAGGCCGTCTCCGACTTCAGACAGCGCTGCTTCACACCGAACTCGACCGTGGCGGACGGCTTGGTGAGGTCGGAGCGCATGCCGTACTCGATGACCGTCGGGTAGGCGTAACGGTCGTACTGCTCGGGGTTCTTGAACTTCTTCTTGACGGCGTAGTAGTTGGTCTCCTGCTTCCAGCTGACGACCATCGTGTTGCCGTGCACGTCGACGACCTTGTCCAGGCCCCAGCGCCAGGCCTGCTTCTTGCCCGCGCCGCAGCGGGAGTCGACGAACGCGGTGGCGTGGCAGGGCTCGCCGGGGTGGTTGCCGAAGACGGGGACGGTGGAGACGGAGTCGGTGTCGGCGTGACCGCCGCCGACCTGGTTCAGTCCGAAGTAGTACTTCGTGCCGTCCCTGGTCGTGACGATCCAGTACTCGCCGTTGTTGTCGCCGTTGCTGCCGCCCGTCCTGCGCTCGACACGGGTGCCGTCGTCGTTCTGGGGGCGGTAGACCTCGGTGTCGCTCTCGGGGTCGCTGCCCGCGGGCGCGTCCCGCACGAGCTCGACGGTCCTGCCGCCCAGCGACATCTGCGCGTTGTACGACACCCAGCACAGGTCGGACGTCTTGTCCTTCTTGGCCGTGTTGTTGGCCGTGCCGGACTTCATCTCCTTGCGGTCGTCCTGGCAGGAACGGTAACGGCGCTCGATGTGTCCGGGATCGTAGTCCCAGCCCTCGCCGATCCAGGAGGCCTGCGGGGAGGAGACCGCGACACGGCCGTCCACCGTCTGGGAGTTGTAGCCGAGGGTGACCTGCGGCGCCGGGCCCGCCGGAGCAGCCGGTACGGACAGCGGATACGACCACGTGAACGCGCCGGACGAACCGCCCGCCTCCCACTTGCCGTCGGAGACCAGCGGGGTCGCCTTGAAGGTGCCGCCCGGGCCGCCGCCGGAGTCGACGGCGCCGACGACCGCGGTGTCGCCGGTGGCGGCGACGGGGGTGGCGGCCGACGTCCGGAAGGCGGCCTGAGCGATCGACGGGCCGTCGGGCTCCGCGACCTCGGCCGCCGCGGCCGGTGTGACCGTGCCGTCCGCCGCGGTGTCGACCGTCGCCGTGATCGACTGGGTCTTGGTGTCGTTGGTGGTCTCCAGCTCCTCGTACTCCTGGCACGCCTCGACGTCCGGCGTGGTCAGGTAGCACTCGGGGAACTGGACGAAGCGCAGCCGGGAGGCCCAGTCGGCGCCGTAGAGGTTCTTGAACTCGGCGTAGTCGAGCTTGACCGAGATCGGGACGGAACCCGTGGCCGGGGCCTGGACCTTGACGACGGCGCCGTCGACTCCCTGGGAGACGGTGGAGGCGCGGTCGAAGACCTGGACGCTCCAGGTGCCGGTCGGCGCGGCCTGGTCGGGAGCCTGGCCGAGGCTGACGGGGAGGTCGTCGACCGGGGTGAGGTCGACCTGCTGGGCGGACGTGCTCGTCCGCGTGGCCGCGCCCTTGCCCGCCGAGGCCGAGGCCGCTGCCTGGGTCGTGCTCACCGTCGAGCCGAAGCTGACGGTGCCGCTGTCGGCGGGCGGTGCGGTGGCCGTGCCCGCGGGGGCCTGCTCCAGGTCCTCGGGGACCTCTACTTTCAGGGTCTCCAGGTCCCGTTCGAAGACCTCGCCCGTGACGGTCTCGTCCTGGGCCAGCGTCTCCAGGTCCAGGGTTTCGCGGCCCTTCTCCTCCACCGCCGGGTCGGGCGGCAGGGCCAGGGACTGCGCGGGCAGGAGCCCCACGAGGAGGGCCGCGCCGAGGGCGGGGACGACGGCCGTGCGCAGCCTGCGCAGGCGGCGACGGCGAACATTCGAGTAGCGACCGAACACGGCGAGGTCCCCCCGGACCACTCGAGGCGGGCCGGGAACGGCACACGCGTGATGGCGTATCAGATGCCGGAGATTCTGTGGTGCCTCTGTGAAGTTCCGCTAGATCGACTGTAAGGATGTGATGACCGTCACGGTGCGTAAGCATCAATAGCGCTCGGCGAAGCTCAGACCCGCGATTTCCAGAGGTAAGGGAAGGCGTCGCCCCTCTGCGATCTATCGCTTAATTCGGCGGTTCCCCTGGCAAATAACCATCGAATCACGAGGGTTGAGGAACAGTTTGCGGCTTTTGCTGTCACGGTCACTGGCCGATACCGGAGGTGCCGGTCGCTCGCCCCGACCACATCTACGGACCTCGCCGCCGATCCGCTCAATCCTCGGGGCCGCTCGCATTGCGTGACGACAGCCCGCTCATAGGTCATCATCGGCTCGCCCGGCCGAGGCCTGTCCCGCGCCGGTTCCTAGGGGGGAAGGGGAACTCGCCCGATGACGCGCAAGGAGCGCAACTGGCGTCGCGCGCCCGGCAGACGGACCACGGCCGCCGTACTCACCGCGGCGCTCGCCGCCACCGGCATCACCTTCATCGGCCTCGGCCTGGACGAGCCCGGCTCGCGCGGCGGGTCGAACGGCGACGCGAAGAAGAAGCCGGTCAGTGAGGCCGCCGCGCTCGCGCGGGCCGCGAAGACCGGCAAGGCCGTCGAGGTCACCGCCGCGCGCACGGCACGGTCCACGACCTGGGCCCGGCCGGACGGCCAGATGGCCAAGAAGCTGTACTCGTCGCCGATCCGGGCCAAGGTGGGCGGTGAGTGGAAGGCCATCGACTACGACCTCCACCGCACCGCGAAGGGCTGGGAGCCCAAGGCCACGAACGCCCGGATCGTGTTCTCGGCGGGGTCGAAGGCCGGCGGTTCCGGGGCGAGCGGTTCCCGGGCAAGCGGTTCCCGGGTGGGTGACTCCAAGGCGGGTGATTCCCACGCGGGCGGCTCGTCGGCAAGCGGTTCGCAGGCTCACGGCAGCGAAGCGCGAGCATCCCGCGCCGGCACCGGCGTACGCCGTGTCTCCCTGGTCAAGGGCATACGTGCCGCCACCACCGCGGACGCCGGCCCCCTGGTCACCCTCACCGTCGACGGCTACTCCATCCAGCTGACCTGGCCCGGCACGGTCCCCACCCCGATCATCGACGGCTCGCGCGCGCTGTACCCGGAGATCTTCCCGGGCGCCGACCTCGTCCTGACCGCCGACGACGAGGGCTTCGCCCAGGTACTCGTCCTCAAGAACCGGACGGCCGCGGCCAATCCGCTCGCACAGCAGCTGTCGTACGGCATCGCGTCCGAGGATCTGACGTTCCGGCTCGACCCGGTCACGGGCGTGCTGAGCGCGGAGAACGCGTACGGCAACGAGGTGGCGGTGTCGCCGACGCCGCTGATGTGGGACAGCTCCGGCTCCCCGGCGGTGACGGACGGCGGGGTCGGGGCCAGTGCGCAGCCGACCGCCGAGGAGAGCCCGGAGCCGAGCACGTCGACGTCGGACGAGCCGAGCGGCAGCGCCGGCCCGACCGAGGAGTTGATCGAGACCGACGAGCAGGGCGACACCAACCCCGAGACGCTTCCGCCGGCCACCGACGGCCCCGAGCCGACGGTGTCGGAGTCACCGCTGCCGTCCGCACCGGCCGAGCCGACGCCCGCGCCCACGCAGACCGGCTCGTCGGCGACGCTCAGCCTGTCGGGGCTGGACGGCCCCTCGCCGGACTCGCGCGGTGAGCTGGTCGAGGCCGATCTCTCCGGCGCCAACTGGGTGCTGACCCCGAACCTGGAGTTCCTCAACGACTCGGCCACCACGTACCCGGTGTTCGTCGACCCGTCGGTGAAGAAGCACACCCAGAACTGGACCACGGCGTACAGCCGGCACCCCAACGCCACGTTCTACAACGGCAAGGGCTTCAACAAGGGCGGTACGCACGAGGCCCGGGTGGGCTTCGAGTCGGACACCTGGGGCACCTCGCGCTCGTACTTCAACATCGCCTTCGACAAGGACCTCAAGGGCACGAAGATCACGAGTGCGAAGCTGCGCATGCTGGAGACATACTCCTGGTCGTGCAGCGCACGCTCGATGAGCGTGCACCTCACCGGCCCGGTCAACGGAAAGACCAACTGGAAGAACGCGCCCAAGCTGACCGACGGCAACAAGTTCGCGACCAAGAGCTTCGCGCACGGCTACAAGTCCGGCTGCCGGGACGCGTACGAGACCTTCGATGTGCGCAAGGCCGCGCAGAAGCGGGCCGACGAGGGCAAGGACACCATCACGTTCGGGCTGCGGGCGCGGGACGAGCACTCGCAGTACTCGTGGAAGAAGTTCCAGGCGAACGGCGACAACGCGCCCGTGCTGGAGCTGGTCTACAACCGCAAACCGACCATCGACTCCAAGTCGCTCGACCTCGGCCCGGACGCCAAGTGCACCACCACCGAGCCCTACGTCCGCATGGGATCGGGGAACCTGACGTTCACCGCGCGGGCGTCCGACAAGGACAACAACCTCGACTATCTGGACTTCGACCTGTGGCCGCACGGCAAGTGGGGCACCACGGGTGATCTGCTGGGCTCCACCGGCAAGGTCTCGGTCGGCGGCGACAAGGACACCGCGCTGCGCACCACGACCGGCTTCTCCACCAGCAAACTCACCAACGGCACCCTCTACTCCTGGCGGGTGCGGGCCGTGGACGACGCGGGCGCCAGCTCCACGTACGCGCCGGCCACGACACCGTGTCGCTTCGTCCTCGACACCACCGCGCCCAAGCCGCCCAAGGTCAGCTCCACCGACTTCCCGAACGCGGACGGCGCCGAGAACGGCTTCGGCAACGACGCCGAGGACGCCAACTGGTCCACGAAGAAGTTCGGCACGCCGGGCTCCTTCACCGTCCGCGCGCTCAACACGGACGTCGTCCGCTACGAGTACGGCTTCAACTCGGCGAACTACCCCTTCTCGCTGAGCCGCACCTCCGGTACGGCCACCAGCGTCAGCGCGACGCTCGCGAACGCGAAGCCGCCGACGGCCGGACCGAACGTGCTGTACGTCCGCGCCGTGGACGCCGCGGGCAACCCCTCGCAGCCGACGAAGTACTTCTTCTACGTCACCCCGCGCGACCAGGCCGACGCCCCCGGCGACTTCACCGGGGACAAGCTCCCCGACCTGATGGTCGTCTCCGACGCGGGCAACCTGGTCATGTACCCGTCCCAGGCCACCAACGACCTGGTCAAGGGCTCCGGCGACCTCGACTACTCGATGCCGGGTGCCTACCGGGCCAATCCGGACAAGGACCCGAACGGCGACGATCTGCCGCCCTTCGTCTCCGCGCCCTCCGGCCACTTCAAGGGCGCGCTGATCACCCACAACGGCGACATCTACGGTGGTGACGGCCTCCAGGACCTGGTGGTCCGCCTCGGCGACAAGCTGTGGGTGTACCCCGGTGACGGCTACGGCGCGGTCAACATCGACCGCCGGGTGGAGATCCTGCTCCCGTCCAACGCGCCCAGCCCCGCCTCCCTCACCCAGATCGTCTCGGCGGGCGACGCCACCGGGGACGGCCGTACGGACTTCTTCGCCACCATGGGCGACGAGCTGTGGGCGTTCACCGGGTACCACGGCGCCACCATCGACCAGGCGATCCGGCTCTCCTCCTCGCCCTGGACCGAGCGGGACATCGTCACCGTGGCGGACATCAGCGGTGACGGGGTGACGGACATGGTGTACCGCAGCGACGTCTCCGGCCGCCTGCTCTTCCGCAAGGGCATCAAGGCGAGCAGTGGCACGGGCACGGACCTGAACTCCCTGGCCGCCGCGGCCAACTCCGCCGACGGCGAGGACGGCATCTACGGCGGCTCCGGCTGGGGCAGCTCCAACATCTACCTCCTCATCGGCACCCCCGACGCCAACGGCGACGCCATCCCGGACATCTGGACCGTTCACACCAACGGCACGGTCCGGTTCTACTCCGGCAGCCGCACGGCCCTCTCCGGCTCGGGCACGGAGGTCATCGGCACGGCGAGCTACTGGAAGACACGGCTGGCCATCGGCTGACACCGGCGACATGGCGAG
>NZ_AEJC01000519.1 GCF_000317595.1 Streptomyces ipomoeae 91-03
CCCGGCCAAAAGGGTGCGAGGACCGCACCCCCAACTCGTTTGGCTTCAAACAAGGTAGGCAGACCCGAAACCCTGGTCAATAGCTATCCGGATGGATAAATTCTTTTTCCCACCCCTTGCGGGACACTCCGTCCACCCATACCGTTTGGCATCAAACAAAGCCCGGGGCCGCTTCCCCTCTCCCCCGCCGGCCTCTCCTTCCCACGCCACCCTCGCCTCCCGCACTCCGCCCGTCGGAGCCCGCGGACCCCGTGTCCGTGGCGACGCCGGGCCGGGTCCGGGCCGTGTCCGTGGCATCGGGCCGGCCCGGGAGGCGCCCCATCACCTGTCCGAGGAGACATCGGTGAGCGCATCCGACATCCCAGAAGTCCGCCGGCAGACGGCCCGGCTCGCCGCCGACGGCATCGACGTCGTCCGGGTCACCTATCCCGACCTGCTCGGCACGGAACGGGCGCGTGACGTGCTGCTGGAGGAGCTGCCCCGGGCCTGTGAGCACGGGCTCGCCTTCTGCCGGGCCGTCTACCACACCAGTCCGCAGGGCGATGTCGTCCCGGTGCCGGGCGGTCTCGACGCCGGTCTGCCGGACATCTGCGTACGACCGGACCTCGACACCCTCGTGGCTCTGCCCTGGGAACCGGGGGTGGCCACCTGTCTCGGTGAGGTGCTGGACCCGGCGACCGGGTCACCCGCGCCGGAGTCGCCCCGCGATCTGCTGCGCGCCGTCCTCGACCGCTGCGCCGAACACGGGCTGCGGCCGGTCGTCGGCCCGGAGCTGGAGTACTACCTGTGTGAACCCGAGACCGGGCCGGGCGGCGGCTGGCGTCGCTACGCCGGGGACGCGGGGATCGTCTACACCGCCGGGCTGCGCGCCGACCCCGACAACCATCTGCTGCGCACGCTGCGGCATGTGCGGGACCTGGACATCGGGGTGCTCAGCGGGAACCACGAGTTCGACGGCGGCCAGTTCGAGATCAATCTGCTGCACTCGGAGGCCTTGTCGGCCGCCGACCGCGCCTTCCGTTTCAAGGCCGCGATCAAGGAGCTGGCCCGCCGGGAGGGCAGGCTCGCCACCTTCATGGCCAAGCCCTTCAACGACGCCGGCGGCTCCGGTTTCCACCTCCACATGTCGTGCGAGGACGCCGAGGGCCGCAATCTCTTCGACGACGCCTCGGGCCCGTACGGACTGTCGGACACCGCCCGTCACGCGATCGCCGGGGTCGTCGCGCACGCCCCCGCCCTCGCCGCGCTGCTCAACCCGACGATCAACTCGTACAAACGCTTCGGACCCGACACCCTCGCCCCCTGGCTGATCGACTGGGGCCTGGACAACCGCAGCGCGATGATCCGCATCCCGCCCGAGCGTGGTTCCGGCGCCCGGCTCGAACTGCGCCTCGGTGACGCCAGCGCCAACCCGTACCTGGCCATCGCGGGCACCCTCGCCGCCGCACTGCTCGGTGTCCTGGCGGGCGAGGAGCCGCCGCCCCCGCTGGAGGGCTACGGCTACGACACCGGCAGGGCCGCCCTGCTGCCGGCGACCCTGTCCGCGGCCCTCGACGCCCTGGAGGCGGACACCGCCCTGGCCGAGGTGCTCGGGAAGGACTTCGTCTCCTCCTTCCTCACCTACAAGCGCAACGAGGTCGAGCGCTTCGGACGGCATGTCACCGACTGGGAGTTCACCGAGTACGCCCACCACCTGTGACGACGTACGCCGACCACCCGTGACCACCGCCGACCGACACGACCGGGAGCCCCGATGACCGACACCGCCCTCTCCCCTGCCGCCGCCGTGCACGAACCGCTGCCCCTGAAGGACGTGGACCTCGCGGACCTCGACAACTTCACCGACGGCGTCACCCCGTGGCGGATGTTCCACACCCTGCGCCACGAGGACCCCGTGCACTGGCAGCCGGAGGAGGCGCCCAACTCCGGTTTCTGGGCGGTGACCCGGCACGCGGACATCGCCCGCGTGGACCGGGACGCCGAGACGTTCACCTCGATGAAGTTCGTCAACCTCGAAGAGGTCGACGACGACCAGATCAAGAAACGCGCCTCCATCCTGGAGCTGGACGGCGTCCGCCACCGCGCCCTGCGCAGCCTGCTCCAGCGCCAGTTCGGCGCGAACGTGATCAACAGCTACACCGACTTCCTGCGCGGTCTGACCGCGACGACCCTCGACGCGGCACTCGCCAAGGGCACCTTCGACTTCGTCAAGGAGGTCTCCGCCGACTTCCCCATCAATGTCCTCGCCCGCCTCCTCGACGTACCACCGGAGGACAACCAGCAGCTCATCGACTGGGGCAACCGCATCATCGGCAACACCGACCCCGACTACGCGGACGTCCTCCTGGACAGCGAGGAGAGCGAGAAGTACCGCGATCTGCCGTTCCGCTCCCCCGCCTCCCTCGAAGTCTTCGCCTACGGCCGTGAGCTGGCCCGGCAGCGGCGCGGCGGCGACGGCACGGACCTGGTGTCGAGGCTCGTCAACACCACCCCGCGCGACGGAGTCCCGCTCTCCGACCAGGACTTCGACAACTACTTCCTGCTCCTGGTGGTCGCCGGCAACGAGACCACCCGGCACACCATCACCCACTCCATGCTGGCCCTGCTCCAGCACCCCGAACAGCTCGCCCGCCTCAAGGACGACCCCTCCCTCATCCCCGGCGCGGTCGAGGAGTTCCTGCGCTGGGCCTCCCCCATCTACCACTTCCGCCGCACCGCCACCCGGGACGTCGAACTCGGCGGCAAGCGGATCAAGGAGGGCGACAAGGTCGTCATGTGGTACGCCTCCGGCAACCGCGACGAGAAAGTCTTCGGCAACCCCTACGACTTCGACGTCACCCGCGCCGGCAACGACCACGTCACCTTCGGCAAGGGCAGCCCGCATCTGTGCCTCGGCAACCTCCTCGCCCGGACCGAGATCCGCATCATGTTCGAGGAGTTGATCCCCCGCATCGCCGGCATCCGGCTGGCCGGTGACGTCCCCCGCGTCCGCTCCAACTTCGTCAACGGCATCAAGAAGCTGCCGGTGGAGGTGACACCGGCCTGAGGTCCGCGTGCTTCCGCCGGGGCGGATGAATCGGCGGAAGACCGGTGTTGAAGACAGGGCAAGCATCGGCACGCGAAGCAAGGACGGTTGCCATGCCTCTTGAGGGCGAGTACGTGCCCAGCCCGGCCCAGTGGGTGCGCGAGCAGGTCGAGCTGTACGAGAGCTCGGGCGGCACCGAGGGGACCACGCTGAGGGACACAGGTATGCCCGTCGTGATCCTCACCACGCGCGGCGCCAGGAGCGGCAAGATCCGCAAGACACCGGTGATGCGCGTGGAGCACGACGGACGGTACGCGGTCGTGGCCTCGCTGGGCGGCGCGCCCAAACACCCCGTCTGGTACCACAACCTCAAGTCCGACCCGCACGTGGAGCTCCAGGACGGCCCCCGGCGACAGGACATGACGGCACGTGAGGTCACCGGGGACGAGAAGGACGTGTGGTGGGAGCGTGCGGTCGCCGCGTATCCGCCGTACGCCGACTACCAGGAGAAGACGGAACGGGTGATACCCGTCTTCGTGCTGGAGCCGGTGGACGGGCAGTAGCGACCGGTCCGGAGCCCGGTGACGAGTCCGAGGAAAAAAATCTTCGGTTCGTCGCGCATGATCCATCGTGCGCCGGGCACCCGAGTCTCAGGCCCCGCCGCGTTCCCCCGTCGCGGCGGGGCTTCTCGCTGCGTTCGTGTCGGTCACATCGAGGAAGATCTGGTCGGCCTCGGGGACGGCGCGGGAGATGGAGCGCTTGATGCGTACGGCGACCTCCTCGACCCGCTCGCTGTCGAGGCCCGGGACGAGGTCGACCCGGGCGGCCACCAGGGTGGAGTCCAGGCCGAGCTGCATGGTGAGCAGCTCCTCGATGCTGTCGATCTCGCGCTGTGCCTCCAGCAGGGCGCGGATCCGTCGGCTGGGTTCGGGGTCGGCGGCCCGGCCGATGAGCTGTTCGCGGGCGTCCCGGCCGAGCCAGTAGGCGACGTACACGAGGAGCGCGCCGATCGCGAACGAGGCGAGCGCCTCCCAGACGGCCCGGCCCGTCACCATGTGCAGGACCATCCCGGTGATCGCGAGCGTCACGCCGAGCACCGCCGTGCCGTCCTCGGCGACGACCGTCCGCAGCGCCGGGTCCCTCAGTCCCTCCGCCCCGCCTCCCTGCCCGCGCACCTGGTGCAGGGCGCGCAGCAGAGAGGCGCCCTCGGAGAGCAGGGCGACGCCGAGCACGGCGAGGCCGGCCGCGTAGCCGTCGTACGACTCCTCCGAGCCGCCGGTCAGTGCGTGGACGCCCTGGTAGAAGGAGAAGCAGCCGCCCATCACGAAGATGCCGACGGCGGCGAGCAGGGACCAGAAGAAGCGTTCCTTGCCGTAGCCGAAGGGGTGCCGGCTGTCGGCGGGGCGGCGGCTGCGGCGCAGCGCGGCGAGGAGGAAGACCTCGTTGAGGCTGTCGGCCACGGAGTGCGCGGCCTCCGAGAGCAGGGCCGGTGAGCCGGCGATCAGCCCGCCGACGGTCTTGGCCGCGGCGATCAAGAGGTTCGCGGCGAGGGCGACCAGGACGGTGACACGGGTCCTGCGGTCGGCCCTCGTCATGAGGTGCCTGGGGTTCTTGTGGTTCTCCTTGTCGTCGGTCACGGGGTCCGCTGGTGTCCGGCTCATGAACGCCGATTGCCCCGACCGGTCGGGCTCACACCGTGGGGGTCGCGGAAATCGGGGAACTCTCACCAGTGCATCCATATCCGGACGGTTCAGGAGGGACTGCCGCATGAGTGTCGGCGAGGGCAATGAGGCGTACGGCAGGAAGGCGTTCAAGCGGTCCAAGAGCCACTTCACGGACCGGATCACCGCGGACGGCCGGGACGGCTGGCCGGTGGAGGCGGGCCGCTACCGGCTGGTCGTCAGCCGGGCCTGCCCCTGGGCGAGCCGGGCGGTGATCTCACGGCGGCTGCTGGGCCTGGAGGGCGCGCTGTCCATGGCCATGGCCGACCCGATCCAGGACAACCGCAGTTGGCGCTTCACCCTCGACCCGGACGACCTCGACCCCGTGCTCGGCATCCGGTTTCTGAAGGAGGCGTACGACGCCCGGGAGAGCGAGTATCCGGGCGGGGTCAGCGTTCCGGCGATCGTGGACGTGCCGAGCGGGAAGCTGGTGACCAACGACTACCAGCAGCTCACTCTCGACCTGGCGACCCAGTGGACGGATCTGCACCGGGCGGGCGCGCCCGACCTGTATCCGGAGCCGCTGCGGGACGAGATCGACGCGGTGATGGCGGAGGTCTACGAGGACGTCAACAACGGGGTGTACCGGGCGGGCTTCGCCACGCGTCAGCGGGAGTACGAGGAGGCCTGCGCCGGGGTGTTCCGACGGCTGGAGGCGCTGTCGGAGCGGCTGGCCGGGCGCCGCTATCTCGTCGGCGACACGATCACGGAGGCGGACATCCGGCTGTTCACGACACTGGTGCGTTTCGACCCCGTCTACCACGGTCACTTCAAGTGCAACCGCTGGAAACTGGCGGAGGACCGGGTGCTGTGGGGGTATGCGCGTGATCTCTTCCAGACCCCCGGCTTCGGTGACACCGTCGACTTCGATCACATCAAGCGGCACTACTACCAGGTGCACACCGGTATCAACCCGACCGGCATCGTGCCGCTCGGGCCCGATCTGACCGGCTGGCTCACGCCGCATCACCGGGCGGAGCTGGGCGGCAGCCCGTTCGGCGACGGGACACCGCCGGGGCCCGTGCCCGCCTCCGAGGTGGTGGCCCCGCAGGGGCGTCCCTGACGCCGAACGCATCGCAACGCGAAGGAGGAGACCAAGGTGCCCAAGAGGAAGAAACTCCCCCTGGCATACAAGCCCCTCGGCTTCGCCCTGGGCTGGGTGAGCGGCGCGCTGGCCTCGCTGGCGTTCCGCAAGACGTGGAAGGCCGTCCGTCATGAGGACGACGCGCCCGACGCGCTGGACCGGGACCGCGGGTGGGGCGAGGTGCTGCTCGCGGCGGCCCTGCAGGGCGCGATCTTCGCGGCCGTGCGCAGCGTGGTGGACCGTACGGGCGCGAAGGCCATCGAACGGTCCACCGGGGTGTGGCCGGCCTCGGAGAAGGGAGGCCGGGACTGACGTTCAGCCCTGTTTGGGGGCCGTGGGGTGTTCGCGGCGCAGGGTGAAGGAGTGGCCGGCCGGGTCGGAGTAGCCACGCTCCTCGAACGGCCCGGCCGCCTCCTTCGTGTCCACCGGACGCCCACCGAGGGAGACGATCCGCCGCTCCGCCTCGTCGAGGTCGTCGACGTAGAAGTCCAGGTGGACCTGGAGGGAGTTCTCGGGACGCGGCCAGCTCGGCGGGGTCGCGTTGACGTCCCGCCGGAACGCCATCCGCACCCCACAGCCACCCTCGATCTCCACCCGGTTGGCCGTCGCGTCCACCTCCGCCGCGTCGAGCAACCCCTTGTAGAACGCCGCGAGCTTCTCCGGCTCGGCACAGTCCAACACCACGACGCCCGCCCGTACCACTGCCATGTCCCCTCCATGTCGGATCCGGCCGTGAGCGGGGGCTCCGCCGACGGCCATACGTGCCCCGGGTACCCGCCGACTACAGGTTCAGCCGCAGGGTGAGCGCCTGAGACCGGAACCGCTCCCGTTCGTAGAACCGAATCCCGTCCACGTTGACAACCGAGGCGGTCACCTCCGCCTGCGCCGCGCCCTGTTCCCGCGCCCACTCCAGAAAGGCCTCGACCAGCCGGGCGCCGACCCGCCCCCGCCGGTGCTCCGGCCGCACGTACAGGGCCATGAGCGTGGCCGACACGACGGGGCGCATGGCGGAGGGGCCCGATATCGATCCCGACAGATGACCCACCACCTCACGGTCGTACAGCGCGGCCGGCACCAGCCGCGCCGGGTCCTGGAGAGCGGCCGTGAACGCCTCGGCGCCGTGCTGCTTCGGCCAGTCCACGTTCAGGCTCGTATCCCGTGGTCCGCCGTCCTCGGCGAACAGCCGGGAGCTGGAGTCGACGATCCCCGGCACGTCCTCTGCGCGGGCGCGCCGCACCATCACTTCCTGACCATTCATGGCAGGACGGTAGCGGCGAGGTCTGACAACGCTCCCGGGTTGAGTTCCTGGACAGGAGTCCAGGTATAGTGGACACCTGTCCAAGAAGTGGCGTGAGTTTCGAAGCTGACGGAGTTGGTTGAGCATGGGGATCCTGGCGAATGTGCTGGTCGCGCTGGTGGCGTTGTTGCACGCGTACATCCTGGTGATGGAGATGTTTCTGTGGCAGAAGAAGCCGGGGATGGGGTTCCACGGGTTCGATGCGGAGATGGCTCAGCGGACGGCGGCGATGGCGGCGAACCAGGGGCTGTACAACGGTTTTCTCGCGGCCGGTCTGGTGTGGGGGCTGATCGCCGGTGATCCGACCGGGTTCCGGGTGCAGATCTTCTTCCTGGCGTGTGTGATAGTCGCCGGGGTGTACGGCGCCGCCACCGCCAACCGCCGCATCCTCGTCGCCCAGGCGCTCCCCGGCGCGCTCGCCCTGGCCGCCGTACTCGCAGCCGGATGACCCCGGAGGACCCCCGGGCCGCCCGTACGCAGGCCAGGCTGCGGGAAGCCCTCCTCGACGAGTGCTCGCGGCGTCCCCTGCACGAGGTCAGCGTGGCCGCGCTGGTCCGCCGGGCGGGGGTCGGCCGGGCCACGTTCTACGTGCACTACCCGGACCTGGAGGCGCTGGCCGTGGACGCCTGCGCCGATGTCGTACGGGAAGCGGTGGAGGCCCTGCACGCATGGCGCGGCCGACCCGATCCGGTGCGCGCGCCGGCGGCCCTGCCGCGGTTCTTCGCCGGCCTCGCCCCGCACGCCAACCTCTACCGCGCCCTGCTGGCCCCGGGCGGCGGCGGGCCCCTCGGCCACGTCCTGCACCGGGACCTGCGCGCCTACAGCCTCCGTGAACGCGAACTCGCCGGCGCGGCGGACGCCCCACTGGTGGCCTCCGCCGTGGCCGCCACCTTCGCGGGCGTCCTGGCCGACTGGCTCCACGGGCTCATCGACGCCACCCCCGAGGAGATCGCCGACCAGTCCTGGCAGCTGCTGGTCGCCCTCCACCGCAGCCGCTGAGCCGGGCGCGGCCCCTCCGCCCCCGCCCGGCTCAGCCGGCCGGCTCAGGCGCAGCCGTGGCCCTTCGCCACCTCGGGCCACATCTCGACCCCGTCGGGGGTACGGACGTACGCCTTCGACGGGTCGCCCTCGACGAGCCACAGCGCCCGGTTCTCGTAGCGGTACCCGGTGTCGCGCGCCTGCTCGGGCATGCGGACGTCGCCGTCGTAGGCGGAGGTGAGCATGCCGTCGGGCAGGACGCCCTCGGGGTCGCGGCCGTACAGGCGGCCGTCGTCGTCCGCGTCGCCGCCGGTCGACAGGAAGTGGGCCTGCTGCCAGTCGCAGTGCTCCGGGCCCACATGGGTGCTCACCGTCGTGGTCGGTACCCGCCGGCCGTTGCCGTCCGTCCAGATCTCATGGCCCCGGGAGTCGGTGTAGCTCGCCGGCAGTTCGGCCGGGTCGCAGGAGGCGCTGGTCTCCGGGCCCCAACCGGGGCTGTTCTTCCGGTCCTTGGCGACGATCACGGCGACCTTGGTCTTCCCGTCGACGTCGTAGGAGAAGAGGACCCGGTCCTTCTCCTCGCGCTCCATCCGGTAGCCGTCCCTCGGAACGTCGGGCACCTCGATGTCGAAGTACGCCTCCAGCCCCTCCTCCGGCGTGTCCCCGCCGTCGTTCTCGCCCCAGCCGCCGGGGCCGCCGCCGCCCGAGTAGATCTCGCCGTCGCACTCCAGGGCCATTCCGGCCGCGCCCGACTCGGTCGTCATCGCCGCCACGCCGTCCTCGTCGACCTCCTTGTGCGGGACGTGGAGCGGTCCGTCGTAGGGCGTGGCGGGTGGCGTACCGGCGATCACCGCGTCGACCCGCTTCTCCGCGCCGCAGCCCACGGCCGCCATCACGACCACGACCGTCGCCGCCACCAGCCCTCTGCGCATGCCCCGCCCCTTGCTGTTTCCCCAACGTCGTATCGCTCCTACGACGCGGGACGGGCCCCGGACGTTGGAGGGCCCTGCGGGCGACCTGGAGAGGGCCGCCCGCAGGGCCGCTGGTCACGTGGGGAGAACGTGACCGGGAACGCCCGTACCGGCGTGGGTTCAGAACGTCAGCACGGGCTTGATGCTCTTGCCGCCGCTCATGTCGGCGACCGCCTGGTCGATTTCCTCGAACTTGTAGCGGCTGATGAGACGGTCGAGCGGGAGCTTGCCCTCCTTGACCAGTTGGACGAGGACGGGGAGGGCGGTCTGGATCTCGTTGTCGCCGAGCGTGAGGCCGACGACGCGCTTGCCGGCGAGCATGCCGTTGACGTCGAGGGAGACCTCCGTGCCGAACGGCGGCGCGCCGACGATGACGAGGGTGCCGCGGGCGCCGAGGGAGTCGACGCCCTTGCGCAGCACGAAGACGCTGCCGGTGGTCTCGACGGCGCCGTCCACGCCCTGGCCGCCGGTGATCTCCATGACGGCCTCGGCGATGTCGTCGACCTCGCTCGCGTTCACGGTGTGCGTGGCGCCCAACTCCTTGGCGAGCTCCAGACGTTCACCGACCTTGTCGACGGCGATGACCCTGGTGGCGGGGGTGAGCGCCGCGGCCATGACGGCGGACAGGCCCACCGCTCCGGCGCCGAGGACGAGCAGGGTGCTGCCCGCGCCGGGCTCCAGCACGTTCCAGACGGCACCCACACCGGTCTGCACGCCGCAGCCCAGCGGGGCGATGGAGTCCAGCGGCACCTCGGGGTCGACCTTGACGAGGCCGCGCTCGTCGACCAGGGCCCGCTCGGCGAAGGAGGACTGGCCGAAGAAGTGGCCGCCCAGCGCCTCGCCGTCGCGGCTGATGGTGCTGGAACCGTCGGCGCGGCGGCCACCGATCAGGTTCAGCGGCAGCCAGGTGGCGCAGTACGCCGGGTGCCCGTCACGGCAGTTGCGACAGCCGCCGCAGGAGGTGAAGGACAGCAGCACGTGGTCGCCGGGTACGACGGAGGTGACGCCCGGGCCGACGGCCTCGACGACACCGGCGCCCTCGTGGCCCAGGACCCCGGGGAGCGGGAACGGCAGCGCGCCGCTGGCGACACCGAGGTCGGTGTGGCACAGCCCGGCGGCGACCATGCGGACCAGCGCCTCGCCCGGCCCCGGCTCTTCGAGGACGACCTCGGAGAGGGTGAAGGGCGCGCCCCCCGACTCGACCACTGCGGCACGTGTGGTGGTGGACATGCGTGAACTCCTCATTTGATGTGCGAGCCTGCGGAAGCACCCCTACCGGTGTGCGGCCGGTGTCGAGGTCGTCGTGCTCCCGCGGCTCACTGCTGATCCCGGGGCTGTGCTCAGTCGAGCGAGACGACGACGGACTTGACCTTGGTGTAGGACTCCAGGGCCTCGGGGCCGTACTCGCGGCCGAAGCCGGAGGCCTTCACACCGCCGAAGGGCACGGCGGGGTCGAGCATCGCCCAGTCGTTGACCCACACGATGCCCGCCTGGAGCCGGTCGGCGACGCGGTGGGCGCGGGCCAGGTCGGTGGTCTGGATGCCGGAGGCGAGGCCGTACGGCGTGGAGTTGGCCATCTCGACGGCCTCGTCCTCGGAGTCGAAGGGCTGCACGGTGAGGACCGGGCCGAAGACCTCCTCCTGGACGACGCGTGAGTCGTTGGCGAGGTCGGCGATGACGGTGGGCTTGTAGTAGAAGCCGCCGTTCAGGTCGAGGCGCTCACCGCCGCACACGATGCGTCCGCCCTCCTTGCGGGCCAGCTCCATGTACTCCTCGACCTTCTTCAGGTGCCGCTCCCCCGCCATCGGTCCGACGACGGTCTCGGCCTGCCGGGGGTCGCCGACGGGCACGCCGGGCACGGCGTCGGCGAGGATGCCGACCACGGTGTCGTACAGCGGGCGGGCGACGAGCAGACGGGGGCCGCCCATGCAGAACTGGCCGGTGTTGAAGACGAAGCCCTTGATGATCGCGCCGATGGCCTTCTCGATGTCGGCGTCCTCGAAGACGATGTGCGCCGCGTTGCCGCCGAGCTCCATGGTGACCGGCTTCAGGCCCTCGCCGGCGACACTCGCCGCGTGGCGGCCGGTCGCGGTGGAGCCGGTGAAGGCGATCTTGTCGACGCCGGGGTTGCGCAGCAGGGCGTCGCCGGCGACCGGTCCGGTGCCGGTGACCACGTTGTAGACGCCGTCCGGGACGCCGGCCTCCTTCAGCAGGTTCGCCATGTAGAGGGCGCTGAGCGGGGTCTCCTCGGCGGGCTTGTGCACGACCGTGTTGCCGGCCGCGAGGGCGGGGGCGATCTTGCTGCCGGCGAGGATCAGCGGGAAGTTGAACGGGGTGATCGCGGCGACCACGCCGAGCGGACCGCGCCGGGTGTAGGCGAGGCGGTTCATCGGGATGTCACGGTTGCCGCCGTCCAGGGTCCAGGCGAGGGCGGAGTAGTACTCGTAGTCATTGGCCGCGTTGGTGACGTCCACGGCGTGGCAGAGGGTGATCGGCTTGCCGACGTCCTGGCTCTCCAGGGCCGCGATCTCGTCGGCGTTCTCCCGGATCAGCTGGGCGACACGGTTCAGGACGCGCCCGCGCTCACGGCCGCTCAGTCCGGACCAGGCGCCGCTGTCGAAGGCCTCACGCGCGGCCCGTACGGCGGCGTCGACATCGGCCGCGCCCGCTTCCGCGACCGTCGTGACCACCTGACCCGTGGACGGGTCGATCACGTCCATGCGTGCCCCGTCGATCGCCTCGCGCCACTGTCCACCGATGAACAGCCGCCCGGGCCCGTTCTCGAAGGTGGTCGTCATTGCCCACTCCTCAGCCTTGCTCGCCAAGTCCTCAACCAACAGGTTTCCTGTTGGTTCGCAGTTTCATTACACACAGGTTTCCTGTCAATGCCTTACGCTGAACGCATGGTCGGCACTAAGGCACCCCCCTCCCTCCTCTACATGGTCAAGCAGGTCGAGCTGGTTGTCCGCTCACGACTGGACGAGCTGGTGAAGCCGGCCGGGATCACGGCCCTGCAGTACACGTCCCTGACCGTGCTGGAGCGGCACGACGGCCTCTCGGCCGCCCAGCTGGCCCGTGACTCGTTCGTCACCGCCCAGTCCATCGCGGATCTCGTTCGAAGTCTCGAAAACCGTGGACTCATCCGCCGGGAGCGCAATCCACGCAACCGGCGCGAGCTGCTGATCCTGCTCACCGACGAAGGGCGCGAGCTGCTCGCCCACTGCGCCGAGCCGGTGCGTGACCTGGAGGAACGCATGATCCGCGACCTCACCGCACACCAGGCGGACCAGTTCCGGCAGGCCCTGTCGAAGGCGTGGCACGCGTTGTCGTAGACGGCCCCGCGGCCCGTCGTGGACGGCCCTGAGAAAAACTCCGGACAACTTGCCGCAGAAATCGAAGACATATGTCAATCGAACATGCTGAAATTCACTCTGACGGGGGTAACTTGCAGGGCGGGGACGGGTTTTGCCCTCACACAGTCCGGTTGGAGGCGATGCCGTCGTGTGGAACGACCCCACACCTCCCACCACCGGATATCTGCGCGTCCACCGGTACCGCGGTCGCACCGTGCTCGAACTGCACGGGGAGATCGACATCGCCGCGGCCGTGGAGATCATCCCGCTGCTCGACGCGGTGACCGGCCGCCCCGAGGCCCGGATCGTGATCGATCTACGGCATGTCGAGTTCTTCGACTGCTCGGGGCTGCGGCTGCTCTACCGGGCCCGACAGCGGGTCCTCGACCGGGGCGGCGAGCTGCACCTGGTCTGCACGCACCCGCTCACCCTGCGCGTCCTCAAGGTCACGGGCCTGGCCCGGCTGCTGCCGCCGGCGCCGTCGCTGGACGCGGCCCTGCAGCAGCCCGAGACCGCGTCCGGCACGTCATGACCGCTTCGAAGGCGGCCCGGCGACCTCTCCGATGCCCGAGCTGATGCTCACCCGCCCTTGATGTGGGCTTCTCGCCCGAACATGATCATTACGGGTTGCGCGGCTCATGCCACTGGCCGCCGCACATACGCAGATTCGGTACAGCGGTGCGGACGAGGCGTGCTTCCGGACTACGGCGAAGTACGGACAACCGTTCGGGAAATCACCAACTCAGCGTTCCGGCAAGGACTTTGGGGGCATTCGTTGAAATAGGAAGGAGGACCGTCGACATGACGACGTCCATCAAGCGCACGCGTCTGCCCGGCTGGGCCAAGCTGCTCACCGCCGTGGTCATCCTCATCGTGGTGCTGCTGGCCGCACTGCGGCTGCTGGTGTTCGGAGGGCTGGACGACGTGTTCGGCACCGAGGAGCACGACCGCTCGGGGCCGACACTTCTGAAGTCCATCCAGGACATGAGCCGTTACGACGCCGCCTCGGGCAACTTCCAGGTGGTCGTCGACCTGGAGAAGGACGCCAAGTACCTGCCGGACGCGATCCGCGGCACCCGCACGCTGTACGTGGGCGCGGGCACCGTCGACGCCTATGTCGACCTCGGCAAGGTCGGCGAGGACGACGTGAAGGTCGACGAGGACCGTACGTCGGCCACGCTCAACCTCCCGCACGCCCAGCTCGGCAAGCCCGCCCTCGACACCGAGCACTCCTACGCCGTCTCCAAGCAGCGCGGCCTCCTCGACCGTCTCGGCGACCTGTTCTCCGACAACCCCAACAGCGAACAGGCCGTCCAGCGTCTCGCCGTCAAACACATCGGCGACGCCGCGAAGGACAGCAAGCTCACGGACCGCGCCGAGGCCAACACCACCGACATGCTCGAAGGCCTGCTGAAGTCCCTCGGCTTCAAGGAGGTGAAGGTGACGTACGGCGCCTGACGCTTCAGCTTCAGGGGTAACAACCTTCAGACAGAGGGAAGTTGAAACCGGGAGAGATGCATGGCGCGCACCACGGCACGTTCCCGTTCCACGGCCTCCGGCCGCCGTTCCAAAACGGCCCCACCCGCTCGACGGCCGCTCCCACTGCCCCTGCGACTGCTGGTGATGGCGCTCTCCTTCATGGCCATGGTGGCGTTCGGCGCGGTGCTGGCCGGGCTCACCCTCCAGCCGTCCCCGGCGTCGGAGGCGCTCACCCACAGCAATCTGCGCCCCGGCAGCTCCCTGGAGCTCTACTGGCACCACCCCTCCGCACGCGACGCGGTCAAGCAGCTCGGCGGGAACGTCCTGCTGGGCGTGCCCTTCGGCATCCTGCTGCCGGTGCTGGCACCCGGGGCCCGCGGCTGGCTGCGGGTGCCGACGCTGACCGCCTTGATGATGCTGCTGGTCGAACTCGTCCAGGGCGCGGTCGTGACCGGCCGCGCCTTCGACATCGACGACGTCATCCTCAACACCACGGGCGCCCTGCTCGGCTATCTGGTGCTGGGCCGACGGCTCGGCCGCGCCGTGCACGTCCCCGCCGGGCCGGCCGAACCGTCCGCGCCGGCCCAGCGGAAAACCCCGCGGGGCGGCCCGATCGGGCGCCTGCGCGGCATGCGCCGCAAGGGAGCCGGTCCGACGTCCGGCGGCAAGGGGGCTAGTGCGGCGTCCAGGTGAACTTGCCGCCGCCCACCCAACGCACCTGCTCCGGATCGTCGAGGTCATGGACGGTGATCCCGTACGCCGCCGCGGCCTGCAACACGTCCGTCATCGTCGTCGCCTCGCCGACCACCTGGCCGTCGATCTCCACGATGCGAAACGGCGGCGTACCCGGCTGCACCCCGAGCACTATGACCCGGGGGTGGGAGATGTGGGGGCTCGCGATTTCCGTCATGTCTAGAGCGTAGAGCGGTTCCGGCGTCGGTGACCGGGCGGAGGCCCGGCCGGGTGCGCGGCCGGCGCCGTACGACCGCCGCCTGGACCGTACGTACGGCCTCGTGCGGGTACCCGGTGGCTGGGCGAGGCTGGAAGCGGGAGTCCGGAGGTGCCGTGGATCCCCTCGCGGCGCTGGAGCGGATCGCCTTCCTGCTGGAGCGGGACGGGGCGCCCACCTATCGCGTACGGGCCTTCCGTACGGCCGTCGCCGTGCTCGGCGCGCTGTCGGCGGACGAGGTGGCGGAGCGGGCGGCCTCGGGGTCGCTGGAGTCGCTGAAGGGGATCGGACCCAAGACGGCGCAGGTGGTCCGCGAGGCCCTGGCCGGGCAGGTGCCGGAGTACCTGCGGAAGCTGGAGCAGGCGGTGTCCGGGGCCCCCTTCCCGGGCGGGGGCGAACGGCTGATGGAGCTGATCAAGGGCGACTGCCATCTGCACTCGGACTGGTCGGACGGCGGCAGCCCCATCGAGGAGATGGGCCGCACCGCCGCCCGCCTCGGCCACGAGTGGGCGGCGCTCACGGATCACTCGCCCCGGCTGACCGTCGCCCGCGGGCTGTCCCCCGACCGGCTGCGCGAGCAGCTCGACGTGGTGGCCGCGCTGAACGCCGAATGGGCGCCGTTCCGGCTGCTCACCGGGATCGAGTGCGACATCCTCGACGACGGTTCGCTGGACCAGGAGCCCGAGCTGCTGGACCGGCTCGACGTGGTGGTGGTGTCCGTGCACTCCAAGCTGCGGATGGACGCCCGCGCGATGACCCGCCGCATGGTCGCCGCCGTACGCGACCCGCGCTCCGACGTCCTCGGGCACTGCACGGGGCGGCTGATCACCGGGCGTGGGCGTCCGGAGTCGGAGTTCGACGCGGAGGCGGTGTTCGCGGCGTGCGCGGAGACCGGTACGGCCGTGGAGATCAACTCCCGCCCTGAGCGGCTCGATCCGCCGCGGAGGTTGCTGCGACGGGCGGTGGAGGCCGGGGTGTTGTTCTCGATCGACACGGATGCGCATGCGCCGGGGCAGCTGGCCTGGCAGGTTCCTGGGTGCGCCCGGGCGGAGGAGTGTGGGGTGCCCGCGGAGCGGGTGGTGACGACGTGGTCGGCCGAGGAGGTGCTGGGGTGGGCCCGGGAGAGGAGGATCCCGGCCGATGCCAGGCCTCGGTGACACAGATCACCCTCATTGTCCGGATACGGATGGAACGGTGGCGGTTGCTTTCCCGTTTACCAAAGTGTGGGCGCGCGGCGCTACGCCCCCCTTGGCGCCCGTCCACAGTCGGCCCCGACCGTGATTCCCCCGTCCGGTCGGGGCTTCAGCTTCTGTGGTGGGCTCGGCCTTCGAGTTCTCTCGGTCCGTAGAGCGCGGCCGGGGCGCCCGTCGTCAGGGCCCAGTAGCGGTCGCCGTACGACCAGTGCCACCACTCGGTGGGGTAGTTGACCAGGCCGGCCGCGGTGAGGGCGGCGGCGAGGGCGTCGCGGTGGGCGCGGGCCTCGGCGGTGATGTTGTCGGCGCCCGTGTAGCAGGCGCCGGCACTGTCCTCCGGGCCGGCGTTGACCGGTGTGCCGAGGTCGAGCTCGTGGCCGGCGGCGTCGACGAGGGTCAGGTCCACGGCGGCGCCGGCCGAGTGCGGGGCTGTCTCGGGCGGGGAGACATAGCGGCTGGCGGCCGTGCGGATGCGGTGGGCGTCCCAGTCGGGGTGCAGGGCGCGCAGTTCGGCGGCGTACTTGTCGAAGTACTGCCGCTGCAGGGACGGCGGCCGGTACCCCTCGACGAACAGCAGACGCAGCCCTCGCGGCAGCAGTGCCTGTGCCTCGACCAGCCGGTCGAGCACGCTCGCGCGCAGGTGGGCGTAGGCACCGGTGGCGTCGTGTTTGCGCGCGTCGACCAGCAGGGCGCCGTCGCGACGGACGTCGACGAGCGGGTCGTCGGAGTCGTGGACGGGGACGGCCGCCACCTTGGGGTCGGACATCAGGATGATCTCGGTCATGGGGGTGATCATCCCGCGGGCCCGACCCCTGCGGTCAGCCCGACGACTCGTCGGGTACCGGCTGCTCGGGGTTCACGGCGCCCGACCGGGGTGCGCCCTGCCGGCCGGTGCCCGCCTCGTCGGTGTCGGGCACGTCGGCGGCCGACGCGTCGTCCTCATCGGTGTCACCGCCTGCGGGGGCCACCTCCCAAGGGTCCTCGCCGGCGCCGGCCTGCTGGTCGGGCAGATCCCGGGGGACGGGATCGGCGTTCTCGCCGGGACCCTCCCTGTGATCGGTCACGGCGTGCTCCCTTCCTGTCGGTGCACCAGGCGCGGGTACCTCGTGCCGATCAGCCGAAACCAGGCGGAGCCAGTGGGCGCCTGTCCCCCGGCGGGCAGTCGCGCGGCGAGGGCGTCCCGGCCGTCGCGCGCGGTCAGCCCAGTTCGTCGAGGGCGGCCGTGAGCCGGGGTGCCACGTGTTCGCGTCGCCACGCCGTGTGACCGTCGTCCAGGGCGCGTGGGACCACCTCGACCAGCATGATCAGGTAGAGGTAGCTGCGGTAGAGGGCGTACCGCCGGGAGGCCTCCGGTGTGAACTCGGCGTTGCCGCCCGCCTCCCGATAGCCCGCCAGGAAGGCGTCGTCCTGTCGGATGTCGCCGAGCAGCGCGAGCGAGACGAAGTCGGCGACCGGGTCGCCCCAGAACATGCGCTCGCCGTCGATCAGGCCCCCGATCCGGGGATGATCGCCGAGCTCGACGAGCACGTTGCCCGACCACAGGTCGAAGTGGACCAGACGCGGTTCGGCCACCTCGTCGAGGGCGTCGTACGCGGCCTTCGCCGTACGGGCCACCTCGTCCACGGGGCGGGGCAGCCAGGCGCGGAAGCGGCGGGCGTCATCGAGTACGGCGTCGTACATGGCGGTGAAGGCGGTGCGCCAGTCGGGGGCGAGGGGGCCGAGGGCACCGGCGGGGTAGCCGAAGGCGGGGCCGGTCACCCGGTGGAGCCGGGCCACCAGGCCGCCCAACTCCCGGCGCAGTACGGCCTCCTGGGCGGGCTCCAGGCCCTCCCACGCCGTGCCCGGGCAGTGCGTGAGCAGCAGATGGCGGCCCGTCGGCGCGGTCTCGTCGAGGGCGGCCGAGACGACCCGTGGCGCGGGGACGCCGACGGTCGCGGCTGCCCGGCAGAACTCGGCCTCGGCGCCGAGGAGTTCACGCTCGTAGGCCAGGCCGGGGACGGTCGACGGCGGGGGAATCTTGAGAACGAGACGGGTGCCGTCGGTGAGGCGCAGCCCCTCGACGGTGTTGTACGTGCCGCCGCCCAGCGGTCGCCGCTCGACAAGGCGCTCGGGCGCAAGCCCCGCCGCCGTGAGCACGAGCCGCGCCCGCTCCTCGTCGTCCACCGCGGCCCCCCTCGGCCCCTCATGTGATGTGTGGGCCCACTCTGCCAGGTGGGCCACATCGCGGGCACCCCTCGTGTCGTGTCCGCGAAAACCATTGGCCTCTCCCCCGAGTGGCGCGTACTTTAGGCGATAACCTAGGGATCCTAGGTTTTCCCCTGCCGCCCCGCACCGGAGGAGTCACCATGAAGGCGCTCACCGAGCCGGACATCCGCAGCTCGTTCATCAACTGCTCGAAAGGGGAGGCCAAGCGGATCTCCCTACCCCGTGACCTGGACCAACGCCCCTGGGACGATCTGGACTTCCTCGGCTGGCGGGATCCGGGCGCACCCGACCGCAGTTATCTGGTCACCGAACACACGGGCCGGCTCATCGGCGTGACCCTGCGCTTCCCGTCCTCCCGGCGCGGCTTCCTGCACCGCAGCATGTGCTCGCTGTGTCTGACGACGCACCGGGGCAACGGGGTCTCTCTGATGACGGCCCGCAAGGCCGGCGCGGCCGGGCGCGAGGGGAACTCGGTGGGCGTCTACATGTGCGCCGACCTGGCGTGTTCCCTGTACGTCCGCGGCAAGAAGGCCCTCGACACGGGGAGCCGTTTCGAGGAGAGCCTCACGACGGAGGAGCAGATCGCCCGGACGGTGGGCAATCTGTCCGCGTTCCTGGAGAAGCTGTACGAGTGAGCCGCCCGATGGCGGGGCCTACCGGTCCCGCAGTCGCGCCGCCTCGACGTCGTGGAGGCAGAGGAGCAGGATCAGGGCGATTCCGGATCGTTGCCGTTTCATGATCCAAGACTCTCGGCGGCAGCGGTCGCACACCATCCGGCCGACCGCCGGATGTGTGGTGGGGCGTACCCCCGTACGGAGCACGGCCGCCCGTGAAAGGAAGCGCCCCGCCTGCGGAGATACGGCATCCAGGTTCCGGAAGGACAAGCCACCCCCTCCCCCGGCAGAAACGTTCATGCGGTTAAGGTCCTCGCGCAGACGTTCGGTGTGCTGGAGGAAGGGGAACGGCTCGGGGATGCGAGACGTACGTGGAGTGTGGGCCGCGGTCAGGGCGCGGGCCGGGAAGTGGCGGCAGGATCCGGTGATCGTGCAGTCGGTGCGGTCGGCGGCGGCCGCCTCGGTCGCCTATGTGGTGGCGCTGCACATCAGTTCGGAGTCGGCGCCCCTGACGGCACCGCTGACCGCGCTCCTCGTCGTCCAGGTCACCCTCTACGCCACGCTCACCAACGGCATCCGCCGGGTGAACGCGGTGGTGGCCGGCGTCGTCATCGCCATCGGCTTCAGCGTCCTGGTGGGGCTCACCTGGTGGAGCCTCGCCCTGCTGATCCTCGCCTCACTGGCCGTCGGCCACCTGGTGCGGGTCAGCGAGTACGTGCCCGAGGTGGCGATCAGCGCGATGCTCGTGCTGGGCGTGACCAGGGTCGGGGACACGGCCTGGGCGCGGGTGGTGGAGACGCTGATCGGCGCGGTCGTGGGGCTCGCCTTCAACTTCCTGCTCGCTCCCCCGGTGTGGGTCGAGGCGGCCGGTGAGTCGCTGGAGGACCTGGCCCGCCGGATGCGGCGGCTGATGATCCGCGTCGGCGAGGAGGCCGCGGGCCGCCGCACCGCCGTGGAGGCCGCCGCGGCACGGCTCGACGAGGCCCGGCAGCTCGACTTCGACATCGTCGAGGTGGACGCCGACCTCAGGCAGGCCGAGGAGAGCCTGAAGCTCAATCCGCGTGTACGGGAGGGTCTGCTGCACCGGGTCGTGCTGCGCACCGGCCTGGACACGCTGGAGATCTGCACGGTCGTTCTGCGGGTGCTGGCCCGCACGCTCACCGACCTCGCCCGGGAACGGGAGCCGGAGCCGCTGTTCTCGCCTCAGGTCGGGGCGACGATCGAGAAGCTGCTCGCCGAGATCGGCGACGCGGTGGTGAGCTTCGCGGTGCTGGTCACCACCGATGTCAGCCAGAGCGCGGAGTCCGCGGAGGACCGGCTCGCCGCCGAGCTGGCCACGGCGACCGCGACCCGCGACCGGCTGGCCAAACTACTGCTCGAGGACATCCAGCGGGACCCCCTGCAATGGCAGCTGCACGGCGCCGTGCTCACGGAGGTCAACCGCGTCCTGGACGAGCTGGACACCGAGAAGCGCTCCCAGCGGCTGTTGGACGAACTCGACCGCTGCACCCGCGAACAGCGTGAGCGCTCCCCGCGCCTGACCCGTCTCCTGGACCGCGTACGCGTCTTGACCCCCCGGAGGCGGAACCGGTCCTCCCTCGCCGGACGTACTAAGTGACAAGGCAAAACGCGATGACGAGGGGAGCGTACGGAATGGCCCAGGGCGCCGTGCGGATCGACGGGACCACACTCCATCTGCCGGGCGGTGTGCGGGTGCGCTTCATGCGCACGCTGCGGTTGCCCGAGACGGGTACGCACCAACTCCCGCCGGGGCTCGGCGAGTTCCCGATCCGCCGGGTGGAGGACTATCCGCACACGGCACCGGAGCAGATGCGGGCGCGCGGCGGTGTGATGCTCCCGGTGTATCTGCGCGAGGCCATGTGGCTGGCCTTCGGCGGCTCGACGGAGCCGGCCGCGCTCCAGGTCGGCGTCGGCAAGGTGTGCGCGGTGTCGGGCAAGCCGTGGAGCGACACGCTGAGCCGGGACCCGCAGAACTATGTGGTGCTGCCGCGCCAGCCCTGGCTCGACGGCATCAACTCCGGCAAGGGCACGGTCCGCCAGTTCGTGGCCGTCCCGCTCGGGCTCGGCGCCACGGTCGAGGGCCAGGTCACCGGCGAGGAGGTGTTCGGCGGGGTGCAGCTGCAGTCCTTCCCGCTGAACGACCAGCAGCTCGCCCTGTGGCGGGCGGAGGAGCGGCGCCGCGTCGAGCGCGAGCGAGGGATGCCCTGGGGCGGCTACGGCGGTCACGGCGGCCCGGTGCCTCCGCCGCCGGGCGGCGCGCCCATGCCGCCGCCGGGTGTCGCGTTCCCCATGGCGGCGCCGGGCGGGGCTCCGGGCGCGGCTGCAAGGGCCGCCGCTCCCGCGGGCCCGCCCCGGGCTCCCGCCGCGATGGGGCTCGGCGTCGGCGGTTCGATGCGCCAGGAGGTCTACCAGGACCACTGGCCGCGCGGCAGCTGGGCCGAGCAGCCCGCCGGGCGGATCTTCGTGCACCTGGTCACCCCGCCCGAGTGGCGGCGTATCACCGGCGAGGCCCCGCCCCCGTCGCCGGTGGACCGGGCGGCCTACACCAAGGCCGGGCTCCCCTGGTTCGACTACTACGACCAGGACGCCCAGGACATCGCCCCCACCGACACCCTCGGCTCCGTGAAGCCGGTCGGCGACTGGCTCGGCACCGACCTCG
>NZ_AEJC01000520.1 GCF_000317595.1 Streptomyces ipomoeae 91-03
CGCCGGCAGTGGGGGGTGGCGGTCGGTCGGCCCGGCTGGTCTTGCCGGGTTTCTGGTCGGCCGGTGTTTCTGGTCGGCCGGGTTCTTAGAAGGTCAGCTTCCAGCTGTTGAGCCGGCCGGTGTCCGCGGAGGCCACGTCCTGGACGCGCAGCTTCCAGGTGCCGTTGGCGGTCTCGCTGGAGGCGTCCACCGAGTAGGTGGTGTTCACGTTGTCGGCGGAGTCCGAGGTGCTGGAGGACTTCAGACGGTAGGTCGAGCCGTCCGGGGCGACGAGGTCGATGACCAGGTCACCGCGGTAGGTGTGGGTGATGTCCACGCCGACCTGGAGGTTCGTGGGCGCGTTGCCGGTGCGGCCGGTCACGGAGATCGAGGACTCGATCGCCGAGCCGTTGTCCGGGATGGAGACGGCCGTGGTGTTGGTGAAGGTGGTGCCCCCCGTGGAGCCGCCGCCGGAGCCGCCGCTCACCGCCTGCACCGTCTTGGCCCCGTCGGCGAGGCCGGCGCCGCAACCGCCCGAGCAGGTACCCGGCAGAGCACGCGCGTTGGTCTTGATCGCGGACTCGATCTGGGCCGGGGTCAGCGAGGAGTTCGCCGACTTCAGCAGCGCGACGAGACCCGCGATGTGCGGGGCGGCCATGCTGGTGCCCTGGTAGTAGGTGTACGTCTCGCTGCCCGGGGACGAGGTGCCCGTGTTCAGCGTGGACAGGATGCCACCGGAAGTGGTGGTCCGGGTCTCGCCGCCGGGGGCCGCGATGTCGACGACCGAGCCGTAGTTGGAGTAGTAGGAGCGCGAGCCGGAGCGGTTGGTGGCCGCCACCGAGATCACGTTGCTGCAGCTGGCCGGCGAGTAGTTGGCCGCGTTGGCGTTGCTGTTGCCCGCCGCGACGACGACCGTGGTGCCGCGGTTCACGGCGGCGTTGATCGCGCTCTGGGTCGCGGTGGAGCAGGCACCGCTGCCACCGAGGCTCATGTTGATGACCTTGGCGACGTTGGCGTTGGCGGGCACACCGGAGACGGTGCCGCCGGAGGCCCAGGTGATGGCGTCGATGATGTCCGAGTCGTAGCCGCCGCACTTGCCGAGCACCCGCAGCGGGGAGACCTTGGCACCGTAGGCGATACCGGCGACACCCTTGCTGTTGTTGGTGACGGCGGCGATCGTGCCGGCGACGTGGGTGCCGTGCCAGGAGGAGGTGGTGGCCTCCCAGTCGGTGGCGCACTCCCCGTCCGAGGTCCAGTCGCCCGGGTCGGCCGGGTTGCTGTCACGGCCGTTGCCGTCGTTGGAGACGGCGGTGTCGGCGATGAAGTCGTAGCCGGCGACGATGTTCGCGGCGAGGTCGGAGTGGGTGACGTAACCGGTGTCGATGACGGCGACCGTCACCCCGGAGCCGTTGACGGAGTCCCAGGCGCCCGGCACGTTCATGCCCGCGGTCGCCTCGAACAGGTCCCACTGCTTGCTGTACTCGGTGTCGTTCGGGGTGGCCAGCGGCTTGTTCAGGCGGTCCGGTACGACATAGGCGACCTGCGGGTCGGCCTGGTACTCGGCCATGACGTCGGCGACGTCCGCCTTGGTCAGGTCCTCGCCCAGGTCGACCAGGGCGGCACCGCTGCCGAGGCGACGCCGGAAGTCCAGGTTCTCGCCGGCCTCCTTGCCCTTGGCCTCGGCGTCGGCGGAGGCGGCCGAGTTCGACTTGGCCTCGGCGGCGCCGGACTTGTAGCCGACAATCAGGCGCTCGGCGACGGTGCCGGGGGCGGCCTCGGTGGCACCGGCGACGGCTGGGGTGGCCTTGGTCTCGGCGGAAGGGGTCTGGGCGACGGCGACGGAGGAGGTCATGCCCGCCACCAGGGCGACGGAGACGGCGGCGACGGATATGAGCTTCCGTCCGGCGGTACGGGGGGTGGAGGTACGCAAGGGCTTCGCCTTTCGTGGCCTGCTCATGCCAGGGGAGGAGCGGCGGTGAAACGCTTCTTCGTCGAAGCGGCGGGGGTCCGGAAAGGGGTGGCGCGAAGGCCGGCCAGGCGCAAGCTGTTGATCAGGGGTTACCTGTGGTTCAGCTGTGCGAGCACACTAGGCAAAGCGCTGGTCATAGGGATACGGGGAAAACCCTCGACCCCCTGCGGAACTCCCCTATCCCGCCCGGCAGTCAGGCCCGGATGTGACGCTTCGCCAGGTTTGCCGACGCTTTGCCGTCGGCCGCCGGATGGCCGGA
>NZ_AEJC01000521.1 GCF_000317595.1 Streptomyces ipomoeae 91-03
GCAGCGCCGCCTCGGCGACGAGCTCGGGCACGCCGAGATCGCCGGGCGACCCCGGCGGTCCCCCGGGCCCGACCGCCCCCTCGCCCACACCGCCCCCGGCGGCCGTCCGCATCCTCAGCCCCTCTCCCGCGAGCTTGGCGAAGGAGTCGGGCGACACGGACGTACGGCCCCGCAGGCATCCGGCACAGGAAGGGGCCAGGGCGAGCCAGCCCGGGCGGCCCCAGCCGGCGTCGGCGAGGGCGACGGGCCGGGCGCCGCACGCGCAGGGGCCGACGGTGGCGGCGCGTACCCGCTGCCGGGCGTACCGGAAGCCGTGTTCGAAGCGGATGTAGGCGCCGAGGACGGAGACCTCCAGCAGCAGGGCCGTCCGGTGCTCGGCGGTGCACAGCAGGGCCTCGGCCGCCGTGCGGTCGTGGACGCAGTGGAAGCCGCAGTCGCACAGGCGGGCCGGTGCCCGATGTCTGCGTCCGTAGACGCAGCGGGCCTCGTCGAGGACCCCGTAGGGCAGCGCGCCGCCCAACGACACACCGGTGAACCCGGCCCGGGTGCCGTCCTGGGACAGCACCGGGTGGGCGATCTTGTATCCGGTCGGCGGCTCCGTCGGTCGTTCCTCGGGGAGCCGCAGCCTCATCGCGCGACCGGAACCTCTTCGGCCGCGGCCGTCGCCGTCTCCTGGATCTCCACGCCGAGTTCCCGCTCGCCGTCGACCGGCTCGCCGGACTCGTACGACTCGGGCCGCTCCTCGGCGACCCCCTTGGCCAGTGCCTTGCCGAGCTTCATGACGCCTCCCGTGACCTGCCGTGGACCTGTTGCATGGACCTGTTGCGTGGACCTGTCGTAGATCTGCCGTCAATGACCGTCTTAGCCATGGTGACCCATGAAGGGCCGAGTTGGCACTAGCGCCTGCGGTGGCACCCCGGCACAGCGCTTCCCCCCATTCTCGTAGCAAATCTCCCTCATACTCCGTAGAAGAATTAAGTGGAGCTTCACAATCGTCGCGCCGAGACTACCCCCATGACGACTCCACGCCCCGCCCCCTTCGGCCGTGCCCTCTGCGCGATGATCACGCCCTTCACCGAGACCGGTGAACTGGACCTCGACGGCGCCCAGCGGCTCGCGGACCGGCTGGTGGTGGAGGGATGTGACGGGCTGGTGCTGTCCGGTACGACGGGTGAGTCGCCGACGACGACGGACGCGGAGAAGGCGGAGCTGATCCGGGCGGTCCGGGCGGCGGTGGGCGGTCGGGCCACGATCGTGGCCGGCGTGGGCACCGCCGACACCCGGCACACCGTGGAGCTGGCCCTGGCGGCCGAAAAGGCGGGCGCGGACGGGCTGCTGGCGGTCACGCCGTACTACAGCCGGCCCCCGCAGGACGCGGTCGAGGCCCACTTCCGCGAACTCGCCGACGCCTGCGGGCTGCCCGTCGTCCTGTACGACATCCCGGGCCGCACCGGCACCCGGATCGAGCCGGAGACGATGATCCGGCTGGCGGCCCACCCCCGGATCGTGGCGGTGAAGGACTGCGCGTACGACCTGCTCGGCACCCAGAAGGTGCTGGCGCAGACGGAGTTGGCGGACTACACGGGCTGCGACGAGTACGTCCTGGCGCTGTACGCGATCGGCGGGGCGGGATACATCGGTACGGTCGCCAATGTGGTGCCCCGTCAGTTCCGTTCCGTCATCGA
Organism: Streptomyces ipomoeae 91-03; assembly: GCF_000317595.1. GTDB lineage: Bacteria > Actinomycetota > Actinomycetes > Streptomycetales > Streptomycetaceae > Streptomyces > Streptomyces ipomoeae. Next base: position 1,686 of record NZ_AEJC01000521.1, read on the forward strand.
CGCGTTCGACGCGGGCGACACCGCCGAGGCCGCCCGGCTCCAGCGACGGGCCATCCGGCTCACCGAGTTGATGATGTCCTCCGGACTGCCGGGCACGGTGACGGCGAAGGCGCTGCTCGGCCGACTGGGCCTGCCCTCCGGGCCGGTCCGGGCGCCGCTGCGGCCCGCCGACCGGGAGGTGGCCGACGGGCTGCTGGCGGCGTACGAGGAGTTGGTCTCCGGCTGAGGAACCGGTCTCCGGCTGATCGACAGAATCTGACCGGATCGACCGGATCGACCGGACCGACGGGACCGACGGGATCTGGTCCCTCAGCGGGTGGCGAAGAGCGGCACCCAGTCCCCCCACGCCCTGCTGGTGATGCGCTTGCGGGCGCCGCTGAGCTTGATCGTCTTGTCGCTGCCGATGGTGACGAGGACGAGGGCGTTGTGGAACTCGTTGTCGCCGGGTGCGATGTCCCAGGCGATGAGCCGCTTGTCGTCGACCCAGGTGAGCAGTTGCTGGCCCCGTACCTTGTAGAGCTTCTCACCGGTGTGGGGGTCGAGAATCCAGGAGGCGGTGGTCTTGTCGTCGCCCGCGAAGTCACCGGCGGCGAGCTTGCCGTTCGGGGAGAGCCGGGCCTCCACGATCCAGTGCAGGTACTTCTCGTTGGCCGGCTTGGGGACCTCGTTGCCCTCCAGGTCGTAGAACTGCTCGTGCGGTTCCGTGGTCAGCCCGGAGTAGACGAGCTTGCCGTCGTCGCTGAAGGCGAAGTCCTGGCGGACGTTGAGGTCCCCGTCCTTGTTGTCGAAGGCGACCTCGCTCCAGTCGGCCTCACCGGAGTCGACGTCCACGATGTAGAAGCCGGTCCGGGGCGACTCGAACCAGTTCCGTTCGTAGTCGTTCTTCTTGCCGTCGCCGTCGGCGTCGTAGTCGACCTTCGTCAGCAGATCGGGGTTCTCGCTGTAGGTGGTGGCGACGAGCTTGGTGCCGTCGGGCGAGAACTCGACGCCCGCGACGCCCCGGTCGACCTCGATCCAGCGCTCCACCTCGCCGGTGCGCAGATCGAGCAGACCGATCCGCTTGGCCGGCAGATCCTTCTCCAGGACGGCGGCGGTCCGCATACCGGGGGCGATCGAGACGATGGACCAGCGGGTGTCCGTCTCGTACTTGCCGGTCTTCTGGTCGAGGATGCGGTAGATGCGTTCCAGGACGGCGGTGCCCTTCTTCTTCGTCAGGACCGTGTCCCAGGTGTAGTAAGCGGCCAGTGCCTTGTCCCCGGCGGCGATCATGTCGCGCGGCGGCGACTGGTCGGGGTGGGCGATGATGTCGCTTCTGTTCGTCTCGGTCGCGAACCGCACCTCGTCCTTGCCGGACTCCAGCAGCGGTACGGCCACCGCGACGGCGACCACGGCGGCGGTGGCCGCGGCGACGGTGGCGAGCCTCCGGGTCCGGCGGCGGCGCCGGACGGTCAGTACCCGGTCGGCGAATCCGCCGTCCAACAAAGTCTGCTCGTCGGCCTGTTCGCGCAGCGCATCCCGGACCAGTTCGTCGACGTTCATGGACGCACCTCCACAGGCGAGAAGTCTCGGGACGGCTCCTGCTCGGCCGCGGCGGGGCCGAGGGAGGCCAGCTCGGGTGCGAGTTCGCGCAGCCGGGCGAGTGAGCGATGGGTGGTGGACCGTACGGTCCCGACGGAGCAGCCCAGGATGCGGGCCACCTCGGACTCGGGCAGATCCTCGAAGTAGCGGAGCACGAGTACGGTCCGCTGGCGTGCGGTGAGCCGGGCGAGCGCGCCGCGCATGACCAGGCGCAGCTCCACGCCGGGCGCCCCGTCGGCGGCGGCGTCCTGTTCCGGCGGCTCGGCGACGGTCAGCTCGCGGCGCCGCCACTTCAGCCGCCAGCGGCTGATCTGCTGCCGGTAGAGGATCTGCCGGACGTACGCCTCGGGCTCGTCGATGCGCTGCCAGCGCCCGGCGGCCTTGATCAGCGCGTTCTGCAGCAGATCCTCGGCGGCGTGCCGGTCCCCGCCGCTGAGCAGTACGGCCGTCTTCAACAGCGCCGACGACCGCCCGGCCACGAACTCCCGGAAACTCTCCTGCCCTTCGGCATCCATCGTCACCTTCTCTTCCCTGGCGGACCCCGTGTCCCGCCCCTGTACCCCATGAGACGCGCCGACCGGGCCCCGGCTATGCCGCTACGACGAAGAAGGTGCCGAAGAAGGCTACGAAGGCGACGCAGCAGGTGCCGGGAAACGGTTCG
>NZ_AEJC01000522.1 GCF_000317595.1 Streptomyces ipomoeae 91-03
TCCGAGAACCGCACCGGATCGCGCAACTCCCGTACCCAGAAGTCCGGTTCGGTGGCCTCCGCCTGGACCGGCTTCGCCGTGACGTCCGAGATCAGCGGGGTGTGCGGGGCCCGCAGGTGCATGGTCTTCAGGGCGCGGCGGAACTCGTCCAGCACGGGGTCGAGATGCGGCGAGTGCGCGGCCACCTCCACGCGGAGCATCCGGGTCCGGCGACCGCGGGCCGCCCATCTCTCGCTGAGGGCCGTCACCGCGTCCCGGTCGCCCGAGACCACCAGCGCCCGGGGGCCGTTGACCGCCGCCACCACCACACCGGGCTCCGGTTCCAGCTCCTCCGGGGCGGCCTCCACCGCCGCCATCGCCCCCGGTGTCGGCAGCGTGCCCATCAGCCGGGACAGCGTGCCCACCGCATGACAGGCGTCCGCCAGGGAGAAGACCCCGGCTGCGTGGGCGGCGGCCATCCGCCCGGCCGAATACCCGAACAGCACATGGGGCCTCACACCCCGGCTCTCCAGCAGCCGGTACTGCGCGACCTGGAGTGCGAAGATCGCGGGGTTGCCGAAGGCGATCCGGTCGAGCAGCGCCGCCGTACGCGTCCCGGCCTCGGCGAACATCACGTCCCGCAGCGGCACTTCGAGATACGGGTCCAGCGCCGCGCACACCTCGTCGAGGGCCGCCGCGAACACCGGGAACGCGTCGTACGCGTCACGCCCCATGCCCGGCTGTTGCGAGCCGCCGCCCGAGAACAGGAAGGCGGTACGACCCAGTCGCGGCGCGACGGAACCGGCCGGAGCCGGCGCCGGGGCGGTCGTCAGCCGCTCGACGACCTCCCGCGCCGACTCGCAGACCACGATCCGCTCCAGGTCCCCGGGGTGCAGAAAGCCCTCGTCGTGGACGTGCCGGAGGAAGGCGAGCATGGGTCGGTAGAAGCCGTGCGGGTCGAGGAGGAGACAGGGCTTGCGGTGGATGCGCATCTGGGCCCAGGCCAGCGCCTCGAACAGTTCCTCCGCCGTGCCCAGACCCCCGGGGAGCGCCACGAAGGCGTCCCCCAACCCGGCCATGAGCGCCTTGCGTTCATGGATGTCGGCCACCACCCGCAGATCGGTGAGCCCGCTGTGGGCGATCTCGTACGGCAGCATGCGGCGCGGGATCACTCCCGTCACCTCGCCCCCGGCGGCCAGGGCGGCGTCCGCGACCGCGCCCATGAGCCCGGTGCGGGCACCGCCGTAGACCAGCCGGAGCCCGGCCCCGGCCAGCGCCCGGCCCAACTAGGCGGCGGTCCGCAGATGCTCCGGGCGGTGTCCCGAGGAGGCGCCGCAGAACACGGTCACCCCGGTCACCGCCACAGTCCGTACCCCCGGGTGAGGATGCCGTGCGGGTCGTACTGTGCCCTGGCCCGGGCGAGCCCGTCGTAGGCGGACCCGAAGTGTGCCCGCCAGTCCTCGGGCGTCATCGGCAGCGCGCTGGACGGGTGCAGGACACCTCCGAGTGCGAGTGCGCGTTCGTACACGGCCCGGTTGGCGGCCACCAACCGCCGTACGCCGTCCGGGTCCTGGGGCAGCGCGGTACGCATCAGCGAGAGCAGACAGAGGTGTTCGCCGGCGGGCTTGCGCAGCAGCGGGGCGCGCAGGGTGGCGCGGGTGAGCGGACGGAGCTGGACCGCTCCGCTGGTGCGCAGCCCGTGCTGGGGGCCGTCGGCGAGCACGGCCGGGACGAAGGACGTGACCGTCTCCTCCGGCAGCAGCAGTGTGAGCCACGGGTGCGGACGGTTCCACTCGCCCGTGACCCGCAGGATCCGCTCGTCGCGGTCGAGACGGCACAGATACTCCCCGTACGCCAGGTCCTCGATCTCCTGCGTGTCGGGGTCGTGGGCCAGGTCGCCGATCAACAGGGCGTCCTCCGGCGGCAGTTGGCCCGTGTGCGGGGCCACCGCCTCGATCACGTAGTCCCAGCTGCCGCCCACCGCGGGCCTGGCCTGCCCGGAGACATGGCTGAAGCGGTCGTCGCGGGAGAGCGCGCGCTGATCGGCGACATAGGCGGCGGGGGCGTCGTAGTACAGGCGGTAACGGCGTACGAGGGTGGGGGCCGGGATCAGGGCGAGCGTGGCCCGGACGATCAGCGCGCACTGGCCGAGGCCCGCGAGGACCGCGTGGAACAGGTCCCGGTTCCGCTCCCGGGAGCAGGTGACCGCCTCACCCGCGCCCGTGACGACGTCCAGCTCGCGCACCTGGTCGGCGACGAGACCGTACCGGTGGCTGGAGCCGCCGAAGCCGCCGGTGGTGAGCACTCCGCCGACGCTGCCGCCGAGGTGGTCGGGCAGCACGGGCGGGGTGAGACCCTCGGCGAGGGCGGCGCGCACGACATCGCTCCACAGCGCACCGGCCCCGGCGACCAGCATCCGCTCGCCGGGCACACAGCGCGCCTCGCTCAGCGCGCCCATGTCGACGACACAGCCGCCGTCCACCTGCCCCTGCCCGTACAGGGCGTAGCCGCCGCCGCGCGCCGAGACCGGCAGCGCGCGCGGGCCGGCGAGGGCGAGGGCGTCCTGGATCTCGGCCGTGGACCGAGGGGCGAGGACACTCAGCGGCCGGCTCGTGACGATGTGACCGAAATCGTCCGCGGCCCGCGCGAACGCCTCACCGAGAGCATCCGACGGGGAAACAAGTTCGGATAGTCCGGTCATGCCACACGCTCCAGCGCGCCCAGGTCGCATCGTGATCCGGAAATCCGGTCCGCGAAAATTTCGGTGAACACCTGGTGCTGCAGAATTCCGTGTTCGGCATGGCGCTCGGCTATCAATGCCGCCATACGCGCCAGGATGTGCTCCGGGAGATTCCGTTTGTGGAGGGTTTTCACGTCCAGTGAATACTTGGCGCAGCATTCCAGAACGGTCTCGAAGCCGTTGACGGAAGCCGCGAAGTAGCGCCGGTGCGGGTCCCGCCAGAGCGTGGCCAGCTCGTCGAGCAGACCCCGCTCGGGAGGCGGTGGGGCGAGCATCGTCCGGGCCCGGCGGGTCAGCGCGGCCACGTAGTCGCTCCGGTCCGGGAGCGGCATCAGCCGTACGGTCAGCCGCCAGGACAGCGCGGCGCGGCGCTCGGACAGCTCGCGCAGCAGGGAGATGGAGCCGCCCTCGACGATCACGAGCGGATGCCGGATGGCGAGCCGTTCCACCAGCGCGACCAGGGCATCCGTCGCGGCGGAGGCGGACAGGTCGCCGTCGGCCACGGTCCGGTCGCCCAGCCAGTACCGCTGGACGTCCGGCACCTCGGCGCCCGCGCGGGCGCTCGCGGTGGCCAGGTCGGTGAAGCACTGCAGCCGGTCGGCGACCACGACGGGGGCGCCGGTCTCCCGGGCCAGTTCCGTGGCCGCCGCGCTCTTCCCGACGCCGGTCGGCCCCGCGATGAGGTGGACGAGAGGTGATGTCTCGACGTGCGTTCCGGTGTCGGCCATGGGTGGGTGCCGCCTCCTGTTTCTGGAGCTTTCACGAGGAAGTTGATCAACGTCAAGTTACGCAGGTCCGGTCCTCACAGACACCAGAAGTACGCCTTGGCAAGGCAAAGAGACACCCACATTCCTTTTGCTTTGGTTAAAGCTTGGGGGCTGTTGGGCGGAGGGCAGCATTCCGGGGCATCGAGCGCGATAGGAGAGAAGGGAGGACAGCGTTTCCGTCCGTTATTTCTAACGCGTTTCTCATGTTTCTTGTTTTTAACGGAACACTGACAGAAGGGCCTTCCTGTGCAGACCGACATGCTGCTCGTCGTCGCCGAAACCCTCCCCGAGCCGAAGGCGGAGGGGGCCGACCACGACCCCGGTCCGGCCGGCACCGTACTGGTCGGATACGGAGCCGTGGACGAGCTGAACCGGTACGCCGCCGCCCCTGGCTGGACCGTGCACGTCCCCGGCCACCCCGAGGAGGTGCGCCGCGCGATCACGGGCGCCAGGGCCCGCGGCGAACACGCGTACGTCCATGTCTCGGCCCGCTCCAACACCGACCCGCGCGACACGACGGCCGGCTTCCAACTCGTCCGGCCGGGGCTCGACGGCGTCATCCTCGCCGTGGGCTCCGCCCTCGATCCGGTGCTGCGCGCCACGGCCGGACTGGATCTGGCCGTGCTCTACGCCACCACCGTCCGTCCCTTCGACGAGATCGGCCTGCGCACCGCCGTGCTCGCCGCCGACCACGCCGATGTGATCCTGGTCGAGCCCTGCCTCCCCGGCACCTCGGCCCGCCATGTCGCCGAGACTCTCGTTCATGTCCCGCACCGTCTGCTGGCCCTCGGGGACGCGGACGGCCTGGACGAGAACGGGATCGCCCAGGCCGTGCGGGACTTCATGCGCTGACGGGAAGCTGACGGGAAGCCGATGGGAGCCGACGGGAAGAGGAGGGGAATGGGAGGGGTT
>NZ_AEJC01000523.1 GCF_000317595.1 Streptomyces ipomoeae 91-03
CGGGGCGCGCGGCGCGGACACCGCGCAGGCAGTCGCGCGCTCCCTCGGCGACGCGTGCGCCGGACTGCACGCCGAGGCCCGTATGCATGTACCCGTGGAGGTCGCCGACCGGGCCGTCGACGTGGCACGGGCGGCGGGCGCCGACGGCTGTGTGGCGGTCGGCGGCGGCTCATCGATCGGCCTGGGCAAGGCGGTCGCCCTGCGCACCGGCCTACCGCTGATCGCCGTGCCGTCGACGTACTCGGGTTCCGAGATGACCCCCGTCTGGGGCCTCACCGAACACGGCGTCAAACGCACCGGACGCGACCCGTCGGTCCTCCCGCGCAGCGTCGTCTACGACCCCGAACTCACCCTCTCCCTCCCCGTGGGCCTCTCCGTCACCAGCGGCATCAACGCCGTCGCCCACGCGGCCGAGGCCCTGTACGCGCCGGACGCCACACCGCTGGTGTCGCTGATGGCGGAGGAGGGCGTACGGGCGATGACGGGCGCCCTGCCCGAACTGGCGACCGACCCCGAGAACCTCGACGCCCGCGGCCGTGCCCTCTACGGCGCCTGGCTCTGCGGTGCCACACTCGGCGCCACCACCATGGGCCTGCACCACAAGCTGTGCCACGTCCTCGGCGGCACCTTCGGCCTCCCGCACGCCGAGACCCACACGGTCGTTCTCCCGTACGCCCTGGCCTACAACGCGCCGGCCGCCCCCGAGGCCCTGGCAGCGCTCGCCCGAGCCCTCCACACCGACGACGCCCCGCATGCCCTCTGGTCCCTCGCCGGCCGGCTGGGCGCCCCCCGCACCCTGGCCGAACTCGGCCTGAAGGAGACCGACCTGCCCACAGCGGCGGCCCAGGCCACCGGCCAGGCCTACTCCAACCCGAGGGAGATCGGCGTGTCGGGCGTACTGGGCGTACTGAGGGCGGCGTACGAGGGAAGCCGACCGACAGAGCCGTCGTGACCCCTGATATCGCCGCATTCCGACAGGGTATGTATCCGGGCGGGACACGGCACTGGGGCATGCCGTGCGTCGCCACCTCCAGGAGCGAGACGGCTCGTCGAGGGCGACCGACGTCGTCTTCGAAAGTGCGCTGTGATGACGACGGAGGCCGGGGCGGGGGACCTACCCGTGGTTCCCTTTCGGCAGTTCCTGCTGAAAATACACAGCTTATGCAATCTGTCCTGTGACTGCTGCTATGTGTATTTCGCCGCCGACCAGAGTTGACGCAGACGTCCCGGAGTGATGGCCCTGCCGGGCGCCTCCCCCGGAGATCGAGCCGCGTTGCTCACTGCGGTCGAACGGCACCCTTCTCGACGAGGACTTCCTCACGGTGATGCACCGTCACCGGGTCGGAGTGTCCGTCGGCCTGGACGGATCACCGACCGCGCACGACCGGCATCGAAGATTCGCGAACGATCCCGTCGAGACATACGAGGCGCTGCTGGACTTCGCTCCTCCCCGCGTCGACTTCCTTCTGCCGCACGGCACTTGGGAGCATCCGCCGCCGGGCCTGGAACACCGCCGCGTCCCGCCAACAAGAGCCCCGGTCGGCACACCGCACAACGAGCCGACGCCGTACGGGGATCGGCTCATCGGCGCCTTCGATCGTTGGCTCGACGCGCCGGCCAGGGAGACCCGCGTCCGGATGTTCGAGGAGGTCATGTCCGGTGTGCTCGGTGGCCCCGTGTACACCAAGGCGTTGGGGCTCGCGCCCGTGGACCTCGTGGTCGTGGAGGCGGACGGGACCATGGAGCGCTCCGACTCGCTCAAGGTCGTCGAGCAGTCCGACTCCCTCGAAGTCGTCCGGAGCGGGCCGACTGGGACCCATCTGCGCCCGCTGCTCGCCGCATACGGTGTGTGGCGCGTAGGTTAGGCTTAACCCGCGCGTTCCCACGGATCGCCGTGGACAGCGCACCGGGACGTGGCGCAGCTTGGTAGCGCACTTGACTGGGGGTCAAGGGGTCGCAGGTTCAAATCCTGTCGTCCCGACTTGTGAAGTAGCAGGTCAGAGGCCGTATCGGAGCATGCCGATACGGCCTCTTCTCACGTGGTGCCCGCAGCATGGTGAGGGATGCTGGTCTGCGACGGGCTCATTCCAGGCTCGTCATCGGGCGTTCACACCTGCGCAGCGGCTGTTGTAGCCATACCGATGGGTGTAACGTCGAAATGTGACTGCCAACAGCGAGACCGTCGGTCGAGGCAATAAGCGACGCGGTATGCAGCACCTCACGCCGGCCGGCGTGAAGGTCCTCCAGACAGCCTCGCGGCTCTTCTACGAGCAGGGGATTCGCGCCGTCGGCGTGGAGGCGATCGCGGAGGAAGCAGGCGTCACCAAGAAGACCCTCTACGACCGCTTCGGTTCGAAAGAGGACCTCATCGTCGCCTATCTGCGCGCTCGTGATGGCCTGTGGCGTTCCACGCTGGTGAAGTACGTCAACGATCACGACGGTCCCCCCGCAGAGAAAATCCTGGCCACCTTCGACGCCCTGCGCGACTGGATGCGCGAGCGGAACACGCGGGGCTGCGCCTTCATCAACGCGTCGGTGGAACTCCCCGAAGGCCATCCGGGCCGGGAAGTCGCCAGTGACCAGAAGGCCTGGCTGCTCGCCTACCTGGAAGGACTCGCCACGGAAGCCGGGGCCGAGGATCCCGCCGGACTGGCCGCCCAGGTTCTGATCCTGCACGAGGGGGCCTGCGTCGCCGATTCCATGCGGTCCCTGGATCAGGCCGTCGATCGTGCTGAGCTCATGGCAAGAATCCTCGTCGAGAGGTCACTCTCCGAGTGACCCACTCCGGACCCAGCCACATGACACGCGGGTGATGATCCCGGGTACACGTCGGCTGTCGGGACCGGCATCCCGGCCCTGACCACCAGCGAGGTTCTACGCGACGAGAGAGGCAGCGGCGAGGGAATTCAGCGCGGGCATCGGGTCGGCCGCACGGCCGTTCGCCTTCGCGCGCTCGGGCTTGCCGTCCAACTGCCCTGCCAGATCGGCTGCATACGCCCGCAGCAGGTCATGCGTGCGATAGTGGCGCTCGTCATGACGCTGAATCAGGTGCGCGGCAGCCAGATTGCGCAGCGACATTGAGGCCTCCTCCGGAGGGACACCCGCGATCGCCGCCGTGCCGGCCACGTCGATCAGATGGCCCGGGAGCAGGCCGAGCACCCGGAAGACGCGAGCACTCTGCTCGTCGAGCGCCTTGTACGAGGTCTCGAACGCGTCACGGAGGACAACGTCACCCTCGGCGAGGTTCAGCCGGGCCTGCTGGGGTTTGAGTTCGGTGGCAAGGGCGTCGGCGCTGTGGTGTTGATGGCTCACGATCCGCTCGGCGGCCGGGACCAATGCCAGTGGTAGACATCCGCATTGCTCCGCCAGTACCGATTCCAAGGTCGCCGACCTCTCGCCGGCCGAGTTCGACCGCAAGGAGATCACCCTCGCCGAGGAACTGGTCGTCGTAGTCGGCGATGAGCTATAGCCATACAGGTGGGTATACAATGAAGGTTCTCCACGCCCTGCTCAGCAGTCGGACCGCTTGGAGATCCCCGAATGAGGATGTTGCTTCAACTCGTATGGAATCTCCTGCGAGACTTCGCGTACGGAATCAACGCGGGACATGCCATCGGGCACGGTGTGCGAGTGCCGGCACGCAAACCTCCACGCTCACCCGCCGGCAGGCACGAGGGCTTCCCCCGCTGACTGTTCCGCGTGAACTCCCTTGACTTCGCGTGCACTTCAAGTTGAAGACTCCCTGTCGAGCCCGAGATGCGGGCGGAACGGGAGGAAGTGGCATGAAGTACCGCACCATCGGCTGTGATCCCAAGACCCGGCGCGATGTGAGTGTGCTGGCGCTCGGGGCCATGCACTTCGGGTCGCGGACGGAGGAGGAGACGGCCTTCGCTGTGCTTGATCGGTATGTCGAGGCCGGGGGGAACTTCGTCGACACTTCGGACAACTACGCGTTCTGGGCCGACGGGGGTCAGGGCGGGCAGAGCGAGGAGCTGCTGGGGCGGTGGCGGCGTAGTCGGGGGATCGGGGACGAGGTGGTCATCGCGACCAAGTTGGGGGCTCGGCCGCTCTCGCCCGGTAGCAATTATGTCGACAACCCCGAGGGGCTGTCCGCGAAGGTGATCCGGGAGTCCGCCGAGCGGAGTCGGGAGCGGCTCGGGGTGGAGCGGCTGGACCTGTTGTACGCGCACATCGAGGACCGGACCGTGTCCGCGCGGGAGACCGTCGAGGGGTTCGCGGAGCTGGTGGCGGAGGGCACGGTCGGGCTGCTCGGCGTGAGCAATCACGCCGTGTGGCGGGTCGAGCGGGCCCGCGCCATCGCCGCCGCGGCGGGACTGCCCGGGTACGAGGTGCTGCAGTACCACCACAGCCATCTGCGCCCCCGCACGGACGTCCCCAGCGACCTCTGGGCCGACGGCACCCTCGGTGCCGCCACCGGCGAACTGCTGAGCTACCTGGAGGCCGAGCCCGGTCTCACCCTCGTCGCCTACTCGCCGCTGCTCAAGGGCGGCTATGTGCGCCCGGACGAGTTGCCGCCGGACTACGACCACCCGGGCACCCCCGCCCGTATGAGGGTGCTGCGGGAGGTCGCGCGGGAGACCGGGGCCACCGTCAACCAGGTCGTGCTCGCCTGGCAGTTGAGTGGCCGGTTCCCGATCATCCCCCTGGCGGGGGTGTCGTCGGTGGCGCAGCTGGAGGAGAACCTCGCCGCGGTGGAGCTGGAGTTGACGGAGGAGCAGCGGGGCAGGCTGGACGCCGCGCACTGAGCGGGAGCCACCCGGCGTGGCCGCGCCGGGTGGTGTCAGCCCTGGCTGACGTTCGCGGTGAGCAGGCGCAACAGGTGCTTGGTCGTGGTGTGCTGATCAGGCGTCAGTCCCATGGCCTCGCCGATGTCCAGCGGCACGGAACGGGCCCGCTCCTTGAGCCGCGCACCCGCCTCGGTGAGGCGGATGGCGATGGAGCGTTCGTCGTCCGTACGGCGTTCGCGGCGGAGCAGGCCGCCGGCCTCCAGGCGCTTCAGCAACGGTGAGAGGGTGCTGGACTCCAGCTGGAGCGCTGCCCCCAGATCGCGTACGGAGATCGAGTCCTGCTCCCAGAGGACGAGCATCACCAGGTACTGCGGGTACGTCAGCCCCAGTTCCTCCAGCAGCGGCCGGTACCGGGCCGTGACCGCGCGCGAGGCGGCGTACAGGGCGAAGCAGAGCTGGTCGTCCAGGAGCAGGCTGTGCCCCGGCGCACTCGTCGATTCCGGTGCCGCCGCGCCCGGCGCCTGCTGTGTCGGTACGGCCCCGGCCGTGTTCACGGCGTCGCCGACTGTGTTCACGGTGTCGCTCCTCGGTCCCGTGTCGTTCTCCACGACGATCTCCAACCCTACCTTTCAGCTCTCCCAATTCTATCGATCACTACATAGTCGTACGAGAACAAGTTGTGCACGACTTAGTGGCGCGCTACTCTCTTGGTGTGCCGCCGGCCCTGGCGAAAACGCCAACCGAAGCCGCCCGCGGCACCGACCCCATCCGAGGAGAGCGTCATGTCCGAGACCATCGGCCCCCGTCCCGTCCTGGAGCCCGCCGCCGCTGCCTTCGCGGAGGCGACCGCGAACCCGCCGTACCTGTTCGACCTCGGCCCCGTGGAGGGACGCAAGACCGTCGACGAGGTGCAGTCGGGCGACATCGGCAAGCCGGCCGTGGACGAGGAGTGGGTGACCGTGCCGGACGGGCCCACCGGGGACGTCAGGGTCCGGATCGTCCGGCCCGCCGGAGCCAAGGGTGTGCTTCCGGTGATCGTGTACATCCACGGCGCCGGCTGGGTCTTCGGCAACGCCCACACCCATGACCGGCTGGTGCGCGAGCTGGCCGTGGGGGCGCGGGCAGCGGTCGTCTTCCCCGAGTACGACCTGTCGCCCGAGGCCCGCTACCCGGTCGCCATCGAGCAGAACTACGCGGTGGCACGCTGGGTCGTCACCGAGGGCGCCGACCACTACCTGGACGCGACCCGTATCGCCGTGGCCGGGGACTCCGTCGGCGGCAACATGAGCGCCGCGCTGACCCTGATGGCCAAGGAGCGCGGGGATGTCCCGCTGGTCCAGCAGGTGCTCTTCTACCCGGTCACCGACGCCGCCTTCGACAACGGCTCCTACCGGCAGTTCGCCGAGGGCTACTTCCTGCGGCGCGACGCCATGCAGTGGTTCTGGGACCAGTACACGACCAGCGAGAAGGAGCGCGCCGAGATCACCGCCTCACCGCTGCGCGCCACCACCGAGCAGCTCAAGGGACTGCCCCCGGCGCTCGTCATCACCGCCGAGGCCGACGTCCTGCGCGACGAGGGCGAGGCGTACGCGAACAAGCTGCGCGAGGCCGGCGTTCCGGTGACCGCCGTGCGCTACCAGGGCATCATCCACGACTTCGTGATGCTCAACGCCCTGCGCGAGACGCACGCCGCCGAGGCCGCGATCAGCCAGGCGGTCGCCACCCTGCGCACGGCCTTCGGTACGGTCTGACGGCCCAGTCGTTCCTGCGGCCGAGCCTGAGCCCGACAGAGGTGAACAGAAAAGGCACCGCCCCGCCCGGGAGGCATCCCGGGCGGGGCGGTGGTGTGCGGACTGGCGGATCCGCACGGGGTGTCGGGGTCAGGCGAAGTTGGCCAGGGCCTCGTTCCAGGTGGCCGACGGGCGCATGACCGCGGCGGCCTTGGCCGGGTCGGGCTGGTAGTAGCCGCCGATGTCGGCCGGCTTGCCCTGGACGGCGATCAGCTCGTCGACGATCTTCTGCTCGTTCGCGGCGAGCGTCTCGGCGAGCGGGGCGAAGGCCTTGGCCAGCTCGGCGTCGTCGGTCTGCTGGGCCAGCTCCTGCGCCCAGTACAGGGACAGGTAGAAGTGGCTGCCGCGGTTGTCGATGCCGCCGAGGCGACGGGACGGGGACTTGTCCTCGTTGAGGAAGGTCGCCGTGGCGCGGTCGAGGGTGTCGGCGAGGACCTTGGCGCGGGTGTTGCCGGTGACCTGGGCGTACTGCTCCAGGGACGGCACCAGGGCGAAGAACTCACCCAGGGAGTCCCAGCGCAGGTAGTTCTCCTTGACCAGCTGCTGGACGTGCTTCGGGGCGGAGCCGCCGGCGCCCGTCTCGAAGAGGCCGCCGCCCGCCATCAGCGGGACGACCGACAGCATCTTGGCGCTGGTGCCCAGCTCCAGGATCGGGAACAGGTCGGTCAGGTAGTCACGCAGCACGTTGCCGGTGACGGAGATGGTGTTCTCGCCGCGACGGATGCGCTCCACCGACAGCTTGGTGGCCTCGACGGGGGCGAGGATACGGATGTCCAGGCCCTCGGTGTCGTGCTCCGGCAGGTACGCCTTGACCTTGGCGATCAGGTTGGCGTCGTGGGCGCGGGTCTCGTCCAGCCAGAACACGGCCGGGTCGCCGGTGGCGCGGGCGCGGGTGACGGCCAGCTTCACCCAGTCCTTGATCGGGGCGTCCTTGGTCTGGCAGGCGCGGAAGATGTCACCGGCGGAGACGGTCTGCTCGATGACGGCGTCGCCGTTCTGGTCGACGAGCCGGACCGTGCCCGTGACCGGGATCTCGAAGGTCTTGTCGTGGCTGCCGTACTCCTCGGCCTTCTGCGCCATCAGGCCGACGTTCGGGACCGAGCCCATGGTGGCGGGGTCGTAGGCGCCGTTCGCGCGGCAGTCGTCGATCACGGCCTGGTAGACACCGGCGTAGCTGGAGTCGGGCAGCACCGCGAGGGTGTCGGCCTCCTGGCCGTCCGGGCCCCACATGTGGCCGGAGGTGCGGATCATGGCCGGCATGGACGCGTCGACGATGACGTCGGACGGTACGTGCAGGTTGGTGATGCCCTTGTCCGAGTCGACCATCGCGAGCTCCGGGCCCTCGGCGAGCTCGGCGTCGAAGGAGGCCTTGATCTCGGCGCCCTCGGGCAGACCCTCCAGGCCCTTGAAGATGCCACCGAGGCCGTCGTTCGGGGTGAGACCGGCCGCGGCCAGGGCCTCTCCGTACTTGGCGAACGTCTTCGGGAAGAAGGCGCGCACCACGTGACCGAAGACGATCGGGTCGGAGACCTTCATCATCGTGGCCTTCAGGTGCACGGAGAACAGCACGCCCTCGGCCTTGGCCCTGGCGACCTGCGCGGTGAGGAACTCGCGCAGCGCGGCGACGCGCATCACGGAGGCGTCGACGACCTCGCCGGCCAGCACGGGTACGGACTCGCGCAGGACCGTGGTGGAGCCGTCGTCACCCTTGAGCTCGATGCGGAGGGCGCCGTCCTCGGCGATCACCACGGACTTCTCGGTGGAGCGGAAGTCATCCACGCCCATGGTGGCGACGTTCGTCTTGGACTCGGGGGTCCAGGCGCCCATGCGGTGCGGGTGGGTCTTGGCGTAGTTCTTCACCGAGGCGGGGGCGCGGCGGTCGGAGTTGCCCTCACGCAGGACCGGGTTCACGGCGGAACCCTTGATCTTGTCGTAACGGGCGCGGATCTCGCGCTCCTCGTCGGTCTTCGGGTCGTCCGGGTAGTCCGGCAGCGCGTAGCCCTGGCCCTGGAGCTCGGCGATGGCGGCCTTCAGCTGGGGGATCGACGCCGAGATGTTGGGCAGCTTGATGATGTTCGCCGCGGGCGTCTTGGCCAGCTCGCCCAGCTCGGAGAGGGCGTCCGGGATGCGCTGGCCCTCCTGAAGGTACTCCGGGAAGACGGCGATGATGCGCCCGGCCAGCGAGATGTCACGGGTCTCGACGGAGACACCGGCCGGTGCGGCGTACGCCTTGATCACCGGCAGGAACGAATGGGTCGCCAGGGCGGGCGCCTCGTCAGTGTGCGTGTAGATGATGGTCGAGTCAGTCACCGGGTGCTCCGCTCCACGTCTGCAACATTGCTCGACATCAAGATATCTCGTGATCGGCGCCGACTCGACAGGGGTCCGGGGATGGGGGTGGGATGCCGGGTGCGTCGCTGGATGTCACTCGCCCCCGCCACGCATGAGAGCTCGGTCCAGGCGGTTGTTTGGCGGGTGCGGGTGGTGTGTGGTTGCTCGCGCCCACGCGGCGGAACCGCACATCCACACAGCCCCGCGCCCCTGAAAAGCAGGGGCTGCGCCCCGCTTTTCAGGGGCCCGCAGGGCCGTGTCTCTCAGGGGCGCGGGGCTGTATCGATGTGCGGCGGGGGTGGAATCGGCTAGGGCGTCATCTCGACGGTGGTGTCCCGCTGGTGGGGGATCTCCACGCCACCCCCCGGCTGGAGCGTGACCGTGCGTCGGGGCGCGGGGATGTTGATGCCCTCGACCCGGTAGCGCTTGTGCAGGCGTTTGATGAACTCGTGTTTGATGCGGTACTGGTCGGAGAACTCACCGACGCCCAGGATCACCGTCATCCCGATGCGGGAGTCACCGAAGGTGTGGAAGCGAACGGCGGGTTCATGATCGGGCACGGCGCCCTCGACGTCCTTCATGACCTCCGCGATCACCTCGTTGGTCACCCGCTCGACATGCTCCAGATCACTGTCGTAACCGACGCCCACCTGCACAAGCAGGGTCATGTCCTGCTCGGGCTGGTTGAAGTTGGTCATGTTCGTGCCGGCGAGCTGACCGTTGGGGATGATCACCAGGTTGTTGGAGAGCGACTTGATCGTCGTCTGCCGCCAGTTGATGTCGACGACATAGCCCTCCTCGCCGCTGCTCAGCCGGATGTAGTCGCCCGGCTGGACCGTCTTCGAGGCGAGGATGTGGATGCCCGCGAACAGGTTGGCGAGGGTGTCCTGAAGCGCCAGGGCCACCGCGAGACCACCGACACCGAGGGCCGTGACCAGCGGGGCGATCGGAATGCCCAGTGTCTGCAGGATCACCAGACAACCGATGGCGAGCACCGTGACCCGGGTGATGTTCACGAAGATCGTCACTGAGCCCGCCACACCGGCCCGGGACTGGGTCACCGTACGCACCAGACCGGCGATCACTCTGGCCGCCGTGATCGTGGCGACGAGGATGAGCAGCACCGTCAGCGACTGGTTCACATGGTGCTGAACCGTCCTCGTCAGCGGCAGCGCCGCCGCCGCGGTGGCCGCGCCACCGACGAACGCGCCCCACGGCACCAGCGCGCGCAGCGCGTCGACGATCATGTCGTCACCGCCCCAGCGCGTCTTCGTCGCATGGCCGCCCAGCCAGCGCAGCAGGATGCGCAGAAGGAACGCGGCCACCAGTCCCGCGACCAGAATGATTCCGGCCACGAGGCAGTCGTCGAGGGTGAGGCCCCGGGTCATCGGCCGCCTCCCGAGGGACGCGGGGAGCGACCGACGGGCCGTATGCCGGCGTCCGTGGGCCGTATGTGATGTGTCGTCACCTTGCCACCTGCTCGAATCCGGAATGCACGATCACGCTTTCCCGGACGTCTGTACGACGCCGGGCGCGACCGCTCATCCTGCCGCATCCGCCCGTCTGATCGGCACCGGACCTGCGTGGATCGGCCATTGACGGGACGTCGGGCCCGGCCGAATGTCCGGATCCGCGCGCCACGGCCTGGGCGCCACTGCCCGTACGCCACCCGAGTCATGCCGTTGTCCGTATGCCGCCGGGCGTGCGCCACGGCCTGGGCGTCACTGTCCATGCGCCACCCGAGTCATGCCGCTGTTCGTATGCCGCCGGGCATGCGTCACGGCCTGGGCGTCACTGTCCATGCGTTACCCGAGTCATGCCGCTGTTCGTATGCCGCCGGGCAGGCGCCACCGCCGGACGCCACTGCCCATGCGCCACTGCCTGGACGCCACCGAGCTACGCCACCACCCATACGTCACCGAGCACGCGCACCACCGGCTTCCGCAGGTGCCGGCCCCTCAGATCACCTTCAGCCGTACCAGCGCGCCCAGCGTCAACGCCCCCGGCAGCAGCGGCAGCCAGACCGTGATGATCCGGTACGCCAGGACGACCGCGGTCGCCACGGCCACCGGGCCGCCGGCCGCCACCAGGGCGACCACGAGCGCGGCCTCCACCGAGCCGAGGCCGCCCGGGGTCGGGATGAGGGCGACCGCGACCGTGGCGGCGAGATACGCGAGGGCCATGTGCGTCACTGGTATGTCGAGGCCCAACGCCAGCCCCACCATCACCAGTCCGGTCGCCTGGAGCACCGGGAACGCCAGCGAACCGCCCCAGAGGGCCAGGACGCGCGTCGGCCGCGTGTGCACCGAACGGGCCTCGCTCAACGCGGTGCGCACGAAACCGAGCACGGCCGTACGCAGCCGTCGTACGAGCAGGACGACGACCACGGCGACGCACACCACGGCCGCGACGCCGATCAGCAGGGGAGTGGCCATCCCGTCGGCCGCCTCGGCCCCGTCGGGCAGGAGAGCGCCGAGCCGCAGCGCGTGAGGGAAGGCGATCAGCAGGGCCAGCAGCAGGCCGACCCGGGCGATCGACTCCGCGAGCAGATACAGCGCGAGGGCCGCCGACGAGCGGGCCAGCGACACCCCGCACACCGTCATGAAGCGGAGGTTCACCGCGCTCGCGCCCAGACCGGTGGGCAGCAGATGGTTCGCCGCGCCCGCCGCGAACTGAGTGGCCAGCAGTCGCAGCGCGGGCAGCCGCTCGACGAGCGCGCCCTGCCGGGTCACGGCCGCCGCGACCCAGGTCAGACAGGTCGCGCAGACCGCCGCCACCAGCCAGGGCCACTGGGCGGTGGCCAGGTGCGCGAAGCCTTCGACGAGGACCGAGCGGTGGCGCACGGCGACGATCGCCACCAGGACGAGCGGCAGGAGACAAAGGATCTGCCGGACCGGTACGCCTCGGCGTCGCCGCTGTTCCTGGGCCTGCTCATGCTCCTGGGGGAGTGGTATCGCTGTCACACCGGGAGAGGTTCTCCGCGCCGGACCAACGGGGGGTTGCGGGCGTGCGGACGGGCGGTGACCGACGGCTCGCGAGTCCGTGCGGGTGTTCGTGTCGGCCGCGGGCAGATCAGTCGGCTTGACCTCAAGAACTTGACCTCAAGAAAGCTTGAGGTCCTAGCGTCATCCGCATGAGTATGGAGACCACCGCCTGGACCCAACTGCAGGGCATGATGAACGCCCAGCGGTCAAGCCGTCCCTTCGCCCGGACGACACTGCGCCGGATCGGCGCCTTCGCCCGTCCACATCGCCGCCGTATCGCGTGGTTCGTCATGATCGGTGTCGTGACCGCGCTGCTCGCCGTGGCGACGCCCGTGCTCGCGGGGCACGTCGTAGATGTGATCGTGTCGGGCGGGGACGAAGCACTCGTCGTCCGACTTGCCGTGCTCATCGCCCTCATCGCCATCGCCGAGGCGGCGCTCGGGCTGCTGGGCCGACGGCTGTCGGCGACCCTCGGCGAGGGACTCATCCTCGATCTGCGAACCGCCGTCTTCGATCATGTGCAGCGCATGCCGGTCGCGTTCTTCACACGTACTCGTACGGGAGCGCTCGTCAGTCGTCTCAACAACGACGTCATCGGCGCGCAACGGGCGTTCAGCAACACCCTGTCCGGAGTGGTGAGCAATCTGGTGACCCTGCTGCTCACCCTCGCCGTGATGCTCACCCTGTCCTGGCAGATCACCCTGCTCTCGCTCGTCCTGCTGCCCGTCTTCGTCGTCCCCGCCCGGCGGATGGGCGCCCGTATGGCCCGGCTCCAGCGGGAGGCGGCCAACCTCAACGCGGCCATGGGCACACGGATGACCGAGCGGTTCTCGGCCCCCGGAGCCACACTGGTGAAGCTCTTCGGGCGACCGGAGGACGAGTCCGCGGAGTTCGCCGAACGCGCCCGCCGGGTGCGGGACATCGGGGTGCGGACGGCGATGGCGCAGTCGGCGTTCATCACCGCGCTCACCCTGGTCTCGGCCCTCGCGCTCGCCCTGGTCTACGGCCTCGGCGGCTGGTTCGCGCTGCGCGGCACCCTGGAGGCGGGCGCGATCGTGTCCCTGGCTCTGCTGCTGACCCGGCTGTACGCGCCGCTGACCGCGCTCGCCGGGGCGCGCGTCGAGATCATGAGCGCCCTGGTGAGCTTCGAACGCGTCTTCGAGGTGCTGGACCTGAAACCACTGATCGAGGAGAAACCGGACGCCCGCGAGGTGCCCGACGGCCCGGTGGCCGTGGAGTTCGACGACGTCCGCTTCGGCTACCCGTCCGCCGACAAGGTCTCCCTCGCCTCCCTGGAGGAGGTGGCCGCCCTCGACACCCGCGGCGGCACCGAGGTCCTGCACGGCATCTCCTTCCGCGCCGAACCCGGCCAGACCGTGGCCCTCGTCGGCTCCTCCGGCGCGGGGAAGTCCACCGTCGCCCAGCTCCTGCCCCGGCTCTACGACACCGACGCGGGCAGCGTCCGTATAGGCGGCGTCGACGTACGCGACCTGAGCGCCGAGTCGCTGCGCGGCACCCTCGGCATGGTCACCCAGGACGGACACCTCTTCCACGACACCGTCCGCGCCAACCTGCTCCTCGCCCGCCCCGACGCCACGGAGGACGACCTGTGGGACGTCCTGCGCCGGGCCCGCCTCGACGACCTCGTACGGTCCCTGCCCGACGGCCTCGACACCGTCGTCGGCGAACGCGGCTACCGGCTCTCCGGCGGCGAACGCCAGCGGATGACCATCGCCCGGCTCCTCCTGGCCCGCCAACGCGTCGTCATCCTCGACGAGGCCACCGCCCACCTCGACAACACCTCCGAGGCCGCCGTCCAGGAGGCCCTCACCGAGGCCCTGGAGGGCCGCACCGCCGTCGTCATCGCCCACCGCCTGTCGACCGTACGGGCCGCCGACCAGATCCTCGTCGTCGAAGCCGGCCGCATCGTGGAACGCGGCACGCACGACGAGCTGTTGGCGGTGGGCGGGCGATACGCGGAGCTGTACCGGACGCAGTTCCGGAAGACGGAGGCGGCGGAGGCCGAGGTCCCGGTCGCCGCAGCGTAGAAAGGGGCTCGCGGGTAGGAGATGGCTCGCGGGCAGGAGAAGGCTCGCGGTTCTCCGGAGTTCAGCCCTCGACGCCCGTCGCCGTGTGGGCGGCGCCGACCGGCTTGGACTCCGGGGAACCGCGCTGACGCAGATAGATCGACAGGATGGCCATGGAGGCGATGGCCAGGAACTCCGACTGCCAGTTCTGCAGCGTACGGCTCCAGAAGTCGGCCGACACGATGTACTCGGGCCAGCTCATCGGCGCCTGAAGCTGCCTCAGCTGATCCTCGTTGTACGCCGCCACACCGGCGATCGACTGGGCCAGCCAGGACAGCACGAACACCGCCCCCATGACATAGCCCAGCGAACTGGCGTACAGCTTGAGGCGGAGACCGCCGGCCGCCGCCCAGCGGGGGGAGTCCGCGTTCGCGTGCGGTCCGACGCGCTGCTCCTTGTCGGACTCGACACCGATCTTGTGCAGGCTCTTCGACTCCGGTGAACCGCGCTGCACCAGCCACACCGTCAGAAAGATGTAGAGGAAGAACTGCAGGTACTCGGACTGCCAGTTCTCCGTGACGTCGACGGCGAAGTCCGAGGAGGTCACGTAGTCGCCGATGGTGATCTGCTGGAGGTCGTCCGCCGCGAGTTGATTGTTGAAGTCGGCGTGACCGGCGAACGCCTGTCCGATCACGGCGAGGACGAACAGCGCGAGGAAGGCGAGTCCGAGGCCGTTGTCCCGCAGGAATCGCCGAAGGGACCGGCTCATCGGTGCAGCACCCCCAACGTGATGCAGTAGGCCAGACCACCCGCGATCACCAGCAGGCACAGAGCGAACAGCACACGCATCAGCCCTCACCCGCCCTTCAGCAGGCACTGGTAGGGCCGCTCCGGGCGCGGGGTGCACCCGGCGGCGGTGACCTTCCAGCCATCGGAGAACTGCGACAGGAACAAGGTGTCCGCCGGGAACACGACCCGGGCCTGCCGTCCGCTGACGTCGACGCCCTCGATGCCGCCGCGCACCGGTGCGGCGGCCGGGACCTCCTCCGTCAGGACCCCTTTCGCGCAGGTCGTCCGGGAGGACTGCTCGACCTCCTCGCGGACGCCCGGTGCCAGTACCGCGCACACGGCGGCCCCGTCCCGGGCGCCGAGGGCCCGCTCGAAGTCGAGAGCCGCGTCCCTGGCCGCCGTGCGCCGCCCCTCGACCACCCCGCAGCCGACCGTCAGCACGAGCGCGGCCCCCGCCGCCACCGCCGCTCCCCACCGCCATCGCCAGGGCATCGCAGGCCTCCCGTCCGGCTGTCCACGGATGTGTCGACGGACCGTACTCCCCCTCCCCGGTCCGCCCCGCGCGCCGCGCTACGGGCACGCACCCCCGTCCCCCGACCGGGCCAACCGGGGCCGACCGGCCCCGGGAACCCTAGGCGTCCGAGCCGTGGACGCCGTTCACCGGCAGCTGATAGACCGCGAAGGCGCGGCGGATGACCGGCTGGGCGACATTGCGCACCCGTACACCGCCGCTGGTGATGCCGTGCTCGGTGCCCAGGTGGGCGTGGCCGTGGACGGCCAGGTCGGCGCCCGACTCGTCCATCGCCTCGGCCAGCAGATAACTGCCGAGGAAGGGATAGATCTCCAGCGGCTCACCGACGAGCGTGTCCGGTACGGGGGAGAAGTGCGTGAGTGCGATACGGACCGCGCAGCCGTGCTCGGCCAACTCGTCGAGGGCGCCGCGCAGGCCGTCCGCGAGCCCTCGGGTGTGGCGGACGAAGGCCTTCATCTCGGGTTCCCCGAACTCGCTGCCGCTGCGCCCGGCGAAGCCGCCGCCGAATCCCTTCGTTCCGGCGACCCCGACCTTGACCCCGTCGACCTCGACCATGGTTCCCTCGCCCTCCAGCACGGTCACCCCCGCCTCCCGCAGCACGGCCGCCACGTCCTCGGGCCGCTCGGCGTGATGGTCGTGGTTGCCGAGCACGGCGATGACCGGCACCGGCAGCCCCGCCACCTCGTCGGCGACCACCCGCGCCTCCTCCGGTGTGCCGTGGCGGGTGAGATCCCCGGCGAGCAGCAGGAGGTCCGCATGCTCGGGCAAGGTCTCGAACGCCGGCCGGAGCAGCCCGCCGCTGTCCGGCCCCAGATGGATGTCCCCGACGGCCGCGACCCTGATCACGGCAGCTCCTCGGTGTGATCCGGCACGCTGACGTCGGCCAGCGCGATGTCGGCGCGGACGGCCACGCCCGGCAGCTCCTCCGCCGCGGCGCGCAGGATGGCGTCACGGTCGGCGGCGGTGGACGCGGTGCCGGTGATGTGCACGGTGTCGCCGCGCGCCTCGATCCGCATACCCAGCTCGGCCAGATCACCGTGCGCGAGCCGCTCGCCCAGATGGGCCATGCGGTACTCGCGGTTCAGGCCAAGGTGGGCGCCGCCGACCGCTGGACTCGTGGCGGTCGCGGTCTCCGGGCCCACCGCGGTGCCGACCTCCGGGCCTTCACCGGCCTCGACCCCGGTCCCGCCCCCGGTCCCGGGGACGGGGTCATGTCGTGGTGTCTCCATCGCCGGTCTCCTCCGGCTCGATCACATTGAGGCGCTCCAGCAGGTACAGGAAGGCCGCGGGCATCGGTTCGGCGCCGCACTCGCGCCGTACCCCGCTCCAGTCGATCTTCTCCCGCAGGGTGCGGGCGATCGGCAGTACGGCACCGAAGTCGCAGTAGTGCTCGGAGAACGCCAGGAGGCGTCCGACGAGCAGATCCGTCGCCGCCAGCACGGGCATCCACACGGACTCGACCGACATCATCTCGGCCCGGTCCAGGAGCTCCTGGCTGACCGGCGCCCGGGCCGACCGGAAGATCAGGTCGACGTCCTGGCCGTGGCTGCTGGTCTTCAGCAGCCAGTCCTCCGGGGGCTCGACCACTTCGAGCCCGGAATCCTCCAGCGTGGCCGTGACGGCTTCGATTCCTTCCGGCAGCACACAGAAGTCGACATCGTGCTGGAGAGTCGCCGGGCCGCCATGGGCGTAGACGGCGACGCCGCCCGCCAGCGCGAAGGGGTGCCCGGCGGCCTTGAGCAGCGAGGCGACCTCTTTTGCCGCTTCGAGAATGGCCTGCGTCCGATCCGGCGGGAGCCCGTCGTCAATCGGGTCGGCGAGATCACTCGCCGACCTGACACCGCCGTTCCGTGCCTTCAAGACGCGTCTCCGGCCGTTGTGAGGGGTGCGCGAGAGCACTGGAGCACGAACGGGAACTCCATCCCTCCACGATAGTGCGGCTTTCGCCGATGGCCAGGCGGGCTGCTCCGCCGCCGGGCACACGCGTGCCGGGCTGTGCCGGAGGCCTTCGGCACAGCCCGGGGACATGTGGCGAAAGTCCCGCCCGCCGCCGGACGGACGACGGGACTTTCGCGGCACGCCCCGATCCCATCGCCACCGCCGTAGGACCCGGCTGATCATGGTCGAGGGCTATCCGATGGCGCCCCTCGAGATCGAGCAGGCGATCGCCGCGCACCCGGACGTCGCGGCCGCACTCGTCTTCGGCGTGCCCGACGCCGACACCGGTGAACGCGCGATCGCCCTGGTCGAACCGGAGCCCGGACGCCGGATCGACCCTGCGGCTCTGCTGGACCATCTGTCCGGTCGCCTCGGCGCGTACAAGCACCCCAGCGAGATCGCCGTCGTCGAGAAGCTGCCGGTCCTGTCCAGCGGAAAACTCGGCCGGCAGCGGCTCGCGGCCGAGTACACGTCGTCCCACACCGGCTGAGGAGGACACCCCGCCGTGAAGTTCGGCTTCGTCATGTTTCCCACCCAGGACGCCATTCCGCCCGGTGACCTCGGCACCCTCCTCGAAGACCGCGGCTTCGAGTCCCTGTTCATGCCCGACCACACCCACATCCCGGCCGTCACGCCCGAACAGGACGACGTCGCGAACCTCGCGCCGGAGTTCAAGAACGGCATGGACCCCTTCGTCACTCTGGGCGCCATCGCACAGGCCACCGCGACCCTGCGCATCGGCACCGCCATCCTGTTGGTCCCGGAACGCGACCCCATCATCACCGCGAAGCAGGTCGCCTCGGTGGACATCCTCTCCGGTGGCCGGATGCACCTGGGAGTGGGACCGGGCTGGATCAAGCAGGAGTTGCGCAACCACGGCACGAACCCCGACGACCGCTGGCAGGTCATGCGGGAGCGCGTCGAGGCCATGCGGCAGATCTGGACCCACGACATCGCCGCCCACCACGGCGACTTCGTCGACTTCGACCACGTCACGTCCTGGCCGAAGCCCGTCCAGCGGCCCCATCCGCCGATCCTGGTGGCCGGCAACGGCCCCCGCGTCACCGAACGCGTCCTCGCCTACGGCGACGAATGGATCCCCATGGCCCGGCCCGGAGCCCTCGACCACATCGCCGAGTTCAAGAAGACCGCCCGCAGACCGGGCAGCGACGAGCCCCTCCCCGTCACCCTCTTCGGGGGTGAACTCCGCGACGTCGACGCCTACGAGGCCGTCGGCGTCGACCGTGTCCTGTTCTGGGTGAGGCCCGTCGACACCACCCGGATGACCAGAACCATCGACCGGATCGCCCTCCGCCTCGGCGACCGCCTGCGCTGAACGAACCGACCAGCGAAGACAATCACCACCCGACGAAAGGCCGCCGGCAGATGCGACCCCCCACCACCGAACCCGTGGTCCTCGGCCCCGACTTCATCGAGGATCCACACTCCGTCCACGCCCGGCTGCGCGAGCAGGGCCCGGCGCTTCAGGCCGTCATGCCCACCGGACTGAAGGCCTGGCTCGTCACCGACTACGAGAAGGGCCGTGCCCTGCTCGCGGACCCGCGGCTGAGCAAGAACATGGCCGACGCCGGGCACCTGTTCGAGCGCCACCAGACCGACATGAGCCGGCAGCGGGACTACTCTCACGCGATCCAGAAGTCGATGATCAATATGGATCCGCCGGACCACACACGGCTGCGCGGTCTGATCGGCAAGGCGTTCACCATGCGCCAGGTGAAACGTCTGCGCCCCCGGATCGCGCAGATAGCGGACGAGCTGCTCGACTCGTTGGCCGGCCGCATCGAGTTCGACGTCATCACCGAGTACGCCGCGCCCCTGGTCAGCATGGTCATCGCCGAGATGCTCGGCGTACCGGAGGAGCACCGCGCCGAGTTCCGCGCCATATCCGACGTCCTGACCTTCGACGCCGATAGGGAGACCGTGGACAAGGCCTCGAACGCGCTGTTGGTCCTGGTGAGCGACATCGTCGAGGCCAGACGCGCCGACCCCGACGACCGCCTGATCAGCTGGTTGATCCTCGCGGCCGACGGCGAGGACCGGCTGAGCCACGAGGAGATCGTGTCCCTCGTCGTCGTACTCTTCGTCGGCGGGTTCGACACCACGGTCAACCTCATCGGCAACGGCACGCTCTCCCTGCTGCGCAACCCGGACCAGCTCGCCGTCCTGCTGGCCGACCCCTCGCTCCTGCCCAACGCCGTCGAGGAGTTCCTGCGCTTCGAGGGTTCCGCCAACATCAGCCACTTCCGGCGCACCGTCGAACCGATCCCCGTCGGGGACGTGACCATTCCCGCCGACGAGTTCGTCTTCGTCGGGCTGCTCTCGGCCAACCGCGACCCGGACCCCGACCGGCTCGACGTGACCCGCTCGGAAGCCGGCCACATCGCGTTCGGCCACGGCATCCACCACTGTGTGGGCGCGCCACTGGCCCGGGCCGAGGGCGAGATCGCCTTCGGTCGGCTGCTCGACCGCTTCCCGTCGCTGGGGTTGGCGATCGACCCGAGCGAGCTGATGTGGCGGCCCAGCATGCTCCATCGTGGGATGCGTTCACTGCCTGTCCGTGCGGAGTCACGATGACCGTACACCCACCCCCGTGGGAGCTCCGACTCGGGCGAGGCGACGGCATAGGCAGCGGCGCCGGTGCTGCCGTACCCTGTGCCGCGTCGGCGCGTACCCCGCCCGGGGACGCGACCTTTTCACCACGGGAGCACCGGCCCATGCTGCGCACCATGTTCAAGTCCAAGATCCACCGAGCCACGGTCACCCAGGCCGACCTGCACTACGTCGGGTCCGTGACCATCGACGCCGAGCTGCTCGACGCCGCCGATCTGCTGCCCGGTGAGCTGGTGCACATCGTCGACATCACCAACGGCGCCCGCCTGGAGACGTACGTCATCGAGGGGGAGCGTGGCTCGGGGGTCGTCGGGATCAACGGTGCCGCGGCCCATCTCGTCCATCCCGGAGACCTGGTGATCATCATCAGCTACGCTCAGGTCTCCGACGCCGAGGCCCGCACCCTGGAGCCCAGGGTCGTGCACGTGGACCGCGACAACCGGATCGTGACCCTGGGCGCCGACCCGTCCGAGCCCGTCCCGGGCACGGAGCAGCGGCGCAGCCCGCAGGCCGTCACGGTCTGACTCCCCGAGCGGCCTTCGAGCCGGCGGCCTTCCGGCAACCGCCTTCGAGCAGCCGCCCGACGTCCGGACCGCTCCGACCGCACACGAGGAGTGCCTCAATGAGCGACGTAGACATCCGCGACGACCGGGCGGCCGGCCGCCTGGAGGCCTTTGCCGGCACAGAGGGGGAGGAAGGAAGGGAGCTGGCGGGGCACATCCAGTACTTCGTCCTCGAATCCCCCCGGCGCGCACTCGTCCCCGTCCACACGATCGTGGAGCCCGCGCACGAGGGGAAGGGCGTCGCCGGGTCGCTGGCACGAGAGTTGTACGGCATGGCCGCACACGAGGGCATGGTCGTCGCGCCGCTGTGCCCGTACGTCGTGAAGTGGGCCGAGCGGCACCCGCAGGAGGCGCCGGCCGTCGAACCCGAGCTGCTGCGGGCGGCCAAGGACTGGCTGACCGCTCACCCCGAGGGATTCTGAGGAACCCGATGCTCGCCCTGCTGCACACCTCGCCCGTGCACATCCCGGTCTTCGAAGCACTCCGCGACGAGGACCACCCGGGTCTGGAGCTACGGCACTTCGTCGCCGAGGACCTGCTGACCCGCGCCGGAACCGACGGCCCCAAGGCGGTCGCCGACGACGTACGGGCACTGCTCGACCAGGCGGTCGCCGAGGGCGCGACCGCCGTGCTGTGCACCTGCTCGTCCATCGGCGGCGTCGCCGAGGACGCCGATCCCGGTGTGCCCGTGCTCCGCGTGGACCGCCCGATGGCCGCCGCCGCCGTGGCCGCCGGTCCACGGATCGTCGTGCTCGCCACGGTACGCAGCACCCTGGACCCCACCGTCGCTCTCATCGAGGACGAGGCCACGGGCCCGGTGGAGATCCGGACCCTGCTCCTCGACGAGGCCTGGGCCCTGTTCCGGTCCGGCGACACCGAGGGCTACGCCCGCGCGGTCGCCGCAGCCGCCGACGAGATCACCGACGCCGACGCGATCGTCCTGGCCCAGGCGTCCATGACCCCCGCCCAGCACTTCACCACGACCGAGGTACCGGTCCTGTCCAGCCCCCGTCCGGGCCTGGCGGCGGGAGCACACGCGGCACGCCCGACCGAGTGAGTGGCCGTGCGGGGGCAGGGTACCCGTGGGACAAGTCCATGGCCGACGTAGCCACCGCTGGAGGACGCCATGACCCACCCCGACCCGGACCCGGTCAAGCCCGGTCCCACGCCCGGCCCGGGCCCCGACCGTCCTGACCCCTTCCCATCTCCACTCCCCAACCCCGTCCCGGAACCGGACCCCATCCCGAAGCCCCCGGGCCCGGACCCGGTGCCGGGAGAACCGACGCCGAAGCCGCTCTCGTGACAGGAGCCCGAACAGACGCACAACGGCCCGGCGTG
>NZ_AEJC01000524.1 GCF_000317595.1 Streptomyces ipomoeae 91-03
ACAGCCGTGTCGGCGGGTCAGCCGAACGTCGACCGCTCCAGCCAGGAGTCCAGCACGTCACGCTCGCCCAGCACCTCCAACCGCCCACCGTCCGGCGGGAGTCGGCGGTAGAAGGCGAGCAGCACCTCGGTGAGCGGGCCGCGCAGGGCGACCGTCGCCTTCTCGTGGCCACGCCGCCAGGCGACGACGTCCCCGGACAGGTCGATGAACCACTCCGCGTTCACGTCGGGCGTGTTGTCGGTGGCGTGCAGATGGATGCTGCTCCCCGGCCGACGCGACTCCCTCGCCGGGTCCTTCGGCAGCGTCCGCTGCGCCCACTGGATGATCTCCAGCCACTCGTCGATCGCGTCGGCGGCGACGTCCGGCGCGACCTCGTAGGGCAGCCCGGCGGCGAGGGCCGCGTCCGCGCGGTGGACGGTGATCTCATGCGTCATACGGCGGGCCCAGAACCCGGCGTTGAGGACCCCGGCCCATCCCCACACCTTGGCGTCCGGCCCCGCCTCCCGCAGCGCGCCGACCAGCATCTCGCCGGTCTCCGCGAGCCAGACGTCCAGCGCGCCGGCGTCCCCCTCGCCCTCGGGGCCACCGAAGCCGGGCACCCGTTCCTCCGGGATCTCCTCCTCGGCCCGCGTCCGCACGGTCAGCTCCACCCAGCGCAGGGCGCCCCCCACATGCCGTACGAGCTGTTCCAGCGTCCAGTCCGGGCAGGTCGGCACGGTGACGGACAGGTCGGCGCCGGAGGTCACCACGGATCTCAACAGGCCGACCTGGTGGGCGATTTCGTCGCAGTAGCGGTCATGTGCGAGCAGCGTCATGCCCCGCACCCTATGCGCCGGACGATCAGCCAAGTACGACAATTTCCGCCGAGTCGAACTCCACCCCGACCTCGTCCCCGGGCGCCGGCGCGTCCCGCAGCGCGCACGCCGCCTCAAGGCGCGGCGCGCCCTCCGGCTGGAGATGTACGGCGACATGGGTGCCCCGGAAGGTGCGCGCCGCCACCGTGCACCGCAGCCCCTCGGCCGCATCGACCAGCCGTACGCCGGCGGGCCGCACCAGCAGCGCGCCCGGACCCTGTGGCGAGCCCTCCGGGACCGGGACCTTGCCCCATGGGGTGTCCGCGGCCTGCCCGGTCACCGTCGCGTCGACCACGTTGTCGAAGCCGAGGAAGCGTGCGACGAACTCGTCCGCCGGCCGCTGCCACACCTCCAGCGGCGTACCGGACTGCGCGATCCGCCCGTCCCGCATCACCACGACCCGGTCGGCCAGCGCGAACGCCTCGCCCTGGTCATGGGTGACCGCCAGCACGGTCGTGCCCAACGCGCCGAACAGCTCCCGCAGTTCGACGACCAGCCGCTCCCGCAGCGAGCGGTCCAGCTGGCCCAGGGGCTCGTCGAGCATGAGCAGCCGGGGGCGCGGGGCGAGGGCGCGGGCCAGCGCGACCCGCTGCTGTTCACCGCCGGAGAGCGCGGCGACGGCCCGGCGCGCCGCCCCCGGCAGCCCGACCAGCTCCAGCAACTCTCCGACCCGTACGGTCTGTTCGGCCTTGGATGCGCCGTGCATCCGCAGCCCGAAGGCGACGTTGCCGCCCACGTCCCGCTGCGGGAACAGCTGGTGGTCCTGGAACATCAGGCCGACGTCACGCTTGTGCGCGGGCACCGAGGTGTTGTCCCGTCCGTCGAGCAACACCCGCCCGGAGTCCAGGGGTTGGAGTCCGGCGACCGCCCGCAGCAGCGTGGACTTGCCGCTGCCGCTGGGCCCCAGCACACACACGATCTCGTGCTCGGCGACCTCCAGATCGACCGCGTCGAGCACGGGCCGCCCCCCGAACCGCACGGTCGCGCCCGCAAGCCTCAGCAGCGTGTTCGGCACCATCTAGAACTCCCCCGTGCGATCGGGTCGAAGGCGCTCAAGGACCAGCAGGGCCACCGCGCACACCACCATCAGAATCGTCGAAAGGGCCATCGCCTGGCCGTAATTGAGGTCCCCGGGCCGCCCGAGCAGCCGGGCCACCGCGACCGGCAGCGTCGGGTTGTCGGCTCGCGCGATGAACACGGTCGCCCCGAACTCCCCGAGCGACACCGCGAAGGCGAACCCGGCCGCGACCAGCAACGCCCGCCGCACCAGCGGCAGATCGACCTCGCGCCACACCCGCCACGGCGACGCCCCCAGCACGGCCGCCGCCTCCCGCAGCCGCTCGTCCACCGCCCGCAGCACGGGCAGCATGGTCCGTACGACGAAGGGCACGC
This sequence comes from Streptomyces ipomoeae 91-03, assembly GCF_000317595.1. Lineage (GTDB taxonomy): Bacteria > Actinomycetota > Actinomycetes > Streptomycetales > Streptomycetaceae > Streptomyces > Streptomyces ipomoeae. Next base: position 2,247 of record NZ_AEJC01000524.1, read on the forward strand.
CGACCAGGGCCTGGGCCAGCGGCACCAGGATCCAGGAACTGCGCAGGTCCAGCGGCGGCTCGTCCAACGCGATCAGGAACCCGAAGCCGACGGTCACCGCGGACACGCCCAACGGCAGCATGAGCAGCGCGTCGAACCCCCGGACGAGCCGACCGGCCCGCCGTGTCAGGGCCGCAGCGGCGAGACCGCCGATGAGCACGGCGATGCCGGTCGCCGCGAGCGCGTAGGTGAGCGAGTTGCCGACGGCCTCGATCGGCGCCACCAGGAAGATCCCGCTGTCGTCGCCGGTCAGCGCCTCGTAATAGCCGAACGCGGACCCGGACGCGCCGAACGACCGCTCCACCAGCACGCCCAGCGGCAGCAGGATCAGCACGACGACCGTGCCGAGGACCCCGCCCAGCAGCGCCCACTGCCCGGCCCCGCGCGGCCGTCGTGCCGTGAGCGCGGCGTCCACCAGCCGCAGCGCGGTCTCCCGTCGCCGTACGGTCCAGGCGTGCACGGCGAGGATCAGGCCGACCGCGACGAACTGCACGAGCGTCAGCACGGCCGCCGTCGCGAGGTCGAAGATCTCCGAGGTCTGCCGGTAGATCTCCACTTCCAGCGTGGAGAAGGTCGGCCCGCCGAGGATCTGCACCACGCCGAACGAGGTGAAGGTGAAGAGGAAGACCATCAGCGCGGCGGCGGCCACGGCGGGCGCGAGCGCGGGCAGCGTCACCGTCCGCCACGCCCGCAGCCGGGACGCCCCGAGCATCCGCGCGGCCTCCTCCTGCCGGGGGTCGAGCTGCGCCCACAGCCCGCCGACGGTCCGTACGACGACCGCGTAGTTGAAGAACACATGCGCGAGCAGAATCGCCCACACCGTCGTGTCCAGTCGTACGCCCCACCACTCGTCGAGCAGCCCGCCCCGCCCGACCAGCGCCAGGAACGCCGTACCGACGACGACCGTCGGCAGCACGAACGGCACGGTGACGATCGCCCGCAGGACTTGCTTGCCCCTGAAATCGAAGCGCGCGAACACATACGCGCCGGGGAGCGCGATCAGCAGCGTGAGAGCGGTCGAGACGAGCGCCTGCCAGGTGGTGAACCACAGCACATGCCGGATCCCGGAGTCCCCCAGCACCTCCGCGATCCGCCCGACCTGCCACGTGCCGTCGACGTGCAGCCCGCGCTCGACGATCGCGGCGACGGGATAGGCGAAGAACACCCCGAAGAACGCGACGGGCAGGACCATGAGCCCGAGCCGCGCCGCGCTCCCCGTAGGGGCCCTTCGCTCCTTCCGAGGAGCCTTCGGTACCTCGGAAGGAGCCTTCGCTACTTCAGTACGAGCGAGGTCCACGACTTGACCCACTGGTCACGGTTCTCGGCGATCTTCTCCGGGGCCATGGTCTCGGGGTCCTTCGCCGCAGGGCCGAACTCGGTGAACTCGGCGGGCACGGACGCCCCCTCGACCACCGGGTACACGAACATGTTGAGCGGCATGTCCTCCTGGAACTCCTTCGAGATCAGGAAGTCGATCAGCGCCTTGCCGCCCTCGGCGTTCTTCGCGTTGCTCAGCAGCCCCGCGAACTCGATCTGCCGGAAGCAGGTACCGTCCGCGACCCCGGTGGGCGCGGTCTTCGGCCGCGGGTCCGCGTAGACGACCTCGGCGGGCGGCGAGGAGGCGTACGACACGACGAGCGGCCGGTCGCCCCCGGCCTTCTTGCCCTCGGTGGACCCGGAGAACTCCTGGTAGTACGCCTGCTCCCAGCCGTCGACGACCTTCACGCCGTTGGCCTTGAGCTTCTCCCAGTAGCTCTCCCACCCGTCGTCTCCGTACCTGGCCGCCGTACCGAGCAGGAAGCCGAGCCCCGGCGAGGAGGTGGAGGCGTTCTGGGTGACGAGCAGGTCCTTGTACTCCGGCTTGATCAGGTCGTCGAACGACTGCGGCGGCTCGATCTTGTGTTCGCTGAAGTAGGTCTTGTCGTAGTTGACGCAGATGTCCCCGGTGTCGATGGGCGTGACCCGGTGCTCGTCCTTGTCGAGCTGGTAAGCGGCGCCGACCTTGTCGAGCCCCTTCGCCTCGTACGACTGGAAGAGGCCGTTGTCGAGCGCCCGGGACAGCAGCGTGTTGTCGACGCCGAAGAAGACGTCGCCCTGCGGGTTGTCCTTCGTCAGGATCGCCTGGTTGACGGCCTGCCCCGCGTCACCGCTCTTGAGGACCTTGACCTTGTACCCGGACTCCTTCTCGAACGCCTTCAGCACGTCCTTGGAGTAGGCGAAGGAGCCATGGCTGACGAGGGTGACGGTCTTGGAGCCGCCGCCGCCGTCGCTGCCCGAGTCGGACGACCCGCACGCGGACAGCGTGACGAGCCCCAGACCGACGACCAGAATCGTTGTCTTCTTGGTGATGCCCACTGAATTGATTCCTCCTGGAGGTGACCAGGAAGAGACGCGGCCCTGCCCGGGACCGTCGGATGATCCGCCGGCTCCCGGGCAGGGCGCAACAGCTTGAGTGATGACCGAACTTCCTACCCAGAATGACCTGGGCGAGGTTCAGAGGGTCTGCGGCCTGGTTGCCGCACTCTCAGCGCTGTGGCGCTCCCCTGTCGGAATATGAAGATGTGTGTACGAAGGTCAGAGTACCCCGTGGCCGGATTCTGACTACTGTCCGGTGCCCGCGAGCTACCTCTCGGTCGCCGCCAGCTGGCCGCACGCCCCGTCGATCTCCTGCCCCCGGGTGTCCCGGACGGTCACCGGCACCCCATGGGCGGCGATGGCCTCCACGAACGCCTTCTCGTCCTCGGGCCGCGACGCGGTCCACTTGGAGCCCGGGGTCGGGTTGAGCGGAATCAGGTTCACATGCACCGGCTTGCCCTTGAGCAGCCGGCCCAGCCGGTCACCGCGCCAGGCCTGGTCGTTGATGTCCCGGATCAGCGCGTACTCGATGGACAGCCGCCGCCCGGACCTGGCCACGTACTCCCACCCGGCGTCGAGGACTTCGCGCACCTTCCACCGGGTGTTGACTGGTACGAGCGTGTCGCGCAGCTCGTCGTCCGGCGCGTGCAGCGAGATGGCGAGCCGGCACTTGAAGCCCTCGTCGGCGAACCGGTGGATGGCCGGCACCAGCCCGACCGTCGACACGGTGATCCCCCGTTGGGAAAGCCCGAGCCCGTCCGGCTCGGGATCGGTGAGCCGGCGGATGGCCCCCACGACGCGGTTGTAGTTGGCGAGCGGTTCACCCATCCCCATGAAGACGATGTTGGAGAGCCGCGCGGGCCCACCCGGGATCTCGCCGTCCCGCAGCGCCCGCATCCCGTCGACGATCTGGTGGACGATCTCCGCGGTGGACAGATTCCGGTCCAGCCCCGCCTGCCCGGTCGCGCAGAACGGGCAGTTCATCCCGCACCCCGCCTGCGAGCTGATGCACATGGTCACCCGGTCCGGGTACCGCATCAGCACCGACTCGACGAGCGTCCCGTCGAACAGCCGCCACAGCGTCTTGCGGGTCGTGTCCTGGTCCGTCGACAGATGCCGTACGACCGTCATCAGCTCCGGAAGCAGCGCCTCCTGAAGCTTGGCACGGGCACCCGCGGGGATGTCGGTCCACTGCTCCGGGGCGTGCGCGTACCGCGCGAAGTAGTGCTGCGACAACTGCTTCGCACGAAACGGCTTCTCCCCGACCGCGGCCACGGCTTCCTTGCGCTCCGCAGGCGTGAGATCGGCAAGGTGCCGCGGCGGCTTCTTGGCTCCGCGGGGGGCGACGAAAGTGAGTTCTCCGGGCTTAGGCATGGCCTACCAAGTGTCGCAGATCGTTTGGGTGCCCCATGGCCACGGCTGTGCCCGGCCCGTAGGGCTATGCGGGGGTGTGTTCCAGCCGATCCTTGAGGTGCTGTTCGTTGCGCGGCAGCTCCTTGCGGATCCGGGGGCGGACGACGAGGGGGACGAGGGCCTTGCCGATGCCCTTGCCGTCGAAGCCGACCTCCATGGTCACGCGGGAGCGGCGGCCGTCGTCGAGCGGGGTGATCTCGCCGTGCACATGGGCGCGGACGGGGCCGTCGACGCCCTGCATACCCCAGACACGCGGTGGCTCGAACTCGGTGAGCTTCATGGTCATCGGGATGTCCCGGCGGCCGATGTGCCGGGTGATGCGCAGCCGGGAGCCGACGCCGACGGGCCCGGCGTCGAGTTGCTCCGCCGAGACCGCGTTCTCCTGCCATTCCGGGATGTGGGAGAACTCGGTGATGTACGCCCAGACGTCCTCCGGGCGGCGGTCGATGTCGATCGATTCACGGAAGTCGGATGATTCACGGAAGTCGGACATGAAGTCCGCCCCCTTTCAGGGCGATCCCCCTGTATCCCCCCTGTAAGGGCCTCCACGAAAATCGTCCCACTCGACCGCCCGAGGGGCTACGCCAATGAGCCCCCGCCCTGGTCAGGACGGGGGCTCTCACGCCTCGTGTACATACCGGTCAGCCGGCGCCCACGAACAGCACCAGCAACAGCCACACCACCGGCGCCGTCGGCAGCAATGAGTCCAGCCGGTCCATGATCCCGCCATGGCCCGGCAGCAGTGTGCCCATGTCCTTGATGCCGAGGTCCCGCTTGATCATGGATTCGCCGAGGTCGCCCAGCGTGGCGCTGGCGGCGACGGCGAGACCGAGGAGCAGCCCCTGCCACCAGATGCCGTCGTGGATGACGAACTGCATGAGCAGGGCGCCCGCGACCATGGCGAAGGCGATCGCTCCGAGCAGTCCTTCACGGGTCTTGCCGGGGCTGATGCGCGGGGCGAGCTTGTGTGTGCCGAAGCGCCAGCCGACGGCGTACGCGCCCGTGTCGCTGACGACGGTCAGCACCAGGAACAACAGCACCCGCTGCGGTCCGTCGTCGGCAGTGAGCATCAGCGCGACGAACGTGGCCAGGAACGGTACGTAGAAGGCCGCGAAGACCCCGGCGGTGACGTCCTTGAGGTAGTTCTGCGGCGGTTCCGTCATCCGCCACACCAGGACGGCGAGCGCGGTGAGCGCCATGGCCACCCAGGCGCCCTCCGGGCCGCGTACGTACCCGGCGACGACCATGGCCGCCCCGCCGACCGCGAGCGGCACGAGGGGCGCCTTGATGCCCTTTCGTTCCTGCAGGCGGGAGGTGAGCTCCCACAGGCCGACCACGACGGCGACGGCTATCACGCCGACGAAGACGGCCTTGACGATGAACAGCGACGCCACGATCACCGCGCCGAGCCCGACTCCGACCCCTATGGCGGCACCCAGGTCACGGCCCGCGCTCTTCTTCTGCGGGGCGGGGTGTGGGGCGTCGGGCATGGGCTCCGGCTTCTGCGGCGCCTCCCCGTGGGGATGCGCCGACGGCGTCTCGTCGTGGAACAGGGGGCCGACCTGCCGAGCCGCCCCCCGGTCGTCGTCCTGGTTCCCGCCATGCGCGGGTACGTCGGGCACGATGGGCATGGGCTGAGTCTGCATCGGATGCCGAGCCTCAGGCGCATCGTACGCGGGACCCGCCGGGGCTTGCCCCTGGACAGGTCCCCGGTCGGTCGGCGCCCAGTACCCGCTGTGTGGCGGCGCCCCCCAGGAAGAGTCGTTCATCAGACCTCGAGGAGCTCCGCTTCCTTGTGCTTGAGCAGCTCGTCCACCTGGGCGACGTACTTCGCGGTGGTGTCGTCGAGCTCCTTCTCCGCACGGCGGCCCTCGTCCTCGCCGACCTCGCCGTCCTTGACGAGTTTGTCGATGGCGTCCTTGGCCTTGCGGCGCACGGAACGGATTGAGACCTTGGCGTCCTCGCCCTTGGTCTTGGCGACCTTGATGTACTCGCGGCGGCGCTCCTCGGTGAGTTCGGGGAACACCACCCGGATGATGTTGCCGTCGTTGCTCGGGTTGACGCCCAGGTCGGAATCGCGGATCGCCTGCTCGATGTTGCGCAGCGCGGTCTTGTCGAACGGGGTCACCACGGCCATGCGCGGTTCCGGCACCGAGAACGAGGCCAGCTGGTTGATCGGCGTCAGCGCGCCGTAGTAGTCGGCCACGATCTTGTTGAACATCGCCGGGTGCGCACGGCCGGTGCGGATCGCGGCGAAGTCATCCTTGGCGACCACGACGGCCTTCTCCATCTTCTCCTCGGCCTCGAGGAGGGTCTCTTCGATCACCACTTGCTCCTGCGTGTCTTGAGTAGGCCCGGCTGCTGTTGTCTGTTCGGTCGGCGGCCGGCTGCGTCGCGTCTTCTTCCTGCACGGTTCCCGACCGGCAGGACATTGTCCATCCCCCGGTCAGGCTCCGTCCCCCGGGCAGGGGAAGGAGTCGGTCAGGCCCGGCTTCCCTGGTCACCCACGAGAGTGCCGATCTTCTCACCCTTGACGGCCCGCGCGATATTGCCCTCCTTGAGAAGCTCGAACACAAGGATCGGCAGCTTGTTGTCGCGGCAGAGGGTGATGGCGGTGGCGTCGGCGACCTTGAGGTCGCGGGTGATGACCTCGCCGTAGCCGAGGGCGTCGAACTTGACCGCGTCCGGGTTGGTCTTGGGGTCGGAGTCGTAGACCCCGTCCACGCCGTTCTTGCCCATCAGCAGCGCCTCGGCGTCGATCTCCAGGGCACGCTGGGCGGCGGTGGTGTCGGTGGAGAAGTACGGCATGCCCATACCGGCGCCGAAGATGACCACACGGCCCTTCTCCAGATGGCGTACCGCACGCAGCGGGATGTACGGCTCGGCGACCTGGCCCATGGTGATGGCGGTCTGCACGCGCGAGTCGATGCCCTCCTTCTCCAGGAAGTCCTGGAGGGCGAGGCAGTTCATGACCGTGCCGAGCATGCCCATGTAGTCCGAGCGGGCCCGGTCCATGCCGCGCTGCTGGAGTTCGGCGCCGCGGAAGAAGTTGCCGCCGCCGATGACGACGGCGACCTCGGCGCCGTCGCGGACGACGGCCGCGATCTCCCGGGCGATGGCGTGCACCACGTCGGGGTCGACGCCGAGGCCACCGCCCCCGGAGAACGCCTCTCCGGACAGTTTCAGCAGAAACCGGCCGCGTACTTTGCCGTCGTCGCTCTTCTCGGGCTTGGTGGTCATGGAGATCTCGCCTCTTTACGTGTCGCACATACGAAGAAGGCCATTGCCGGTGGGGTGGTGTTCGCATCCCATGCGCGGCAATGGCCTCCTCGTCAGATCTGCTGTCGTCCGTCGCGCGTCACGCGCGCACGTGGCGGCGTACACGAACGACTGCACTCGACCCTATCGGGGCCGGGCGCCCGTCGCGTAACGGACTCAGATGCCGACCTTGATGCGCGTGAAGCGCTTCAGGGTGACACCGGCCTCGTCCAGGACCTTCTGGACGGACTTCTTGTTGTCGAGCGCGTACGGCTGGCCGAGCAGCGTGGCGTCCTTGAAGAAGCCGTTGAGGCGACCCTCGACGATCTTCGGCAGGGCGGCCTCGGGCTTGCCCTCGGCGCGGGTGGTCTCCTCGGCGACGCGGCGCTCGGACTCGACGACCTCGGCCGGCACGTCCTCCTTGGAGAGGTACTTCGGGGCGAAGGCGGCGATGTGCTGGGCGACACCCTTGGCCAGCTCGGCGTCGGCCTTGTCCAGCTCGACCAGGACACCGATCTGCGGCGGCAGGTCGGGCATGGTGCGGTGCATGTAGGAGTAGACGAAACCGTCGGCGAACTGCGCGAAGCGGTCCAGGACGATCTTCTCGCCGAGGTTGGCGTTGGCCTCGTCGACGTACGCCTGCACGGTCTTGCCGGCCTCGATCTCGGAGGCGAGCAGGGCCTCGATGTCGGCCGGGGAGGTCTTGGCGACGTGCTCGGCGATCGCAGTGGCGACGGCCTGGAACTTCTCGCCCTTGGCGACGAAGTCCGTCTCGCACTTCAGCTCGACCAGTACACCGGAGGTGTTGTCGTCGGCGATGAGGGAGACCACGGCGCCGTTCTCGGCGGAGCGGCCCTCACGCTTGGCGACGCCCTTCTGGCCCTTGATGCGCAGAGCCTCGACGGCCTTGTCGACGTTGCCCTCGGCCTCGTCCAGCGCCTTCTTGCAGTCCATCATGCCGGCGCCGGTGAGCTCGCGGAGCTTCTTGACGTCGGCGGCGGTGTAGTTCGCCATGATTCGTGAATCTCTTCTCGGAGTTCGAAGTCTCGAAGTCGGCGTCCGCGCGCCGCGCACGGGGCAGGCGTCCGCCGAAGATCTACGGGCTACGAAGATCTAGGGGCTGTGGATGAACG
>NZ_AEJC01000525.1 GCF_000317595.1 Streptomyces ipomoeae 91-03
GCGAGGCCGACCCGATCGGCGTCAAGGGCCTCGGCGAGCTCGTGATGATCGGCGTGGCACCCGCCATCGCCAACGCGGTCTTCCACGCCACCGGCCGCAGGGTGCGCGAACTGCCCATCACGGCCGAGGCGTTGCTCTGAGCCGAGTGCCCCGGGCACCACAGGAAGCGGCTCCGGCCCGGGGCACTCCTTCCTCGTCCGGCTGGGGCCCCCACGCCTTTAAGGCAGTGGGGGACGGTCCCCCCCCGTCCGGCTGCCGGACCTTCCAGG
>NZ_AEJC01000526.1 GCF_000317595.1 Streptomyces ipomoeae 91-03
GTGGTCCTATGAGGAGGACGGCCTGCTGCGCAGCGTCGCCAACCCTGAGCTGTGCCTGGACTCGCAGGTCGACGCCGGTGTCGTCGTCCTCGGCACCTGCGCCGACGAGGACTCCAAGCGCGGTGACGACGTGCGCTACGACTTCACCGTCCGGGGGGAGTTGCTGCCCCGGTGGAGCGAGGGGCTCGCCGTCGCGCCCACCGAGACGGAGCCCGAGGCCGATGTCGTGGTCAAGGTCCGGGATCACTCCGACGCGCAGCGCTGGCTCACCGACGGGGTGACGGCCAGCCCCGAGTCCCTGTCCGTCTCGGGCTCCGGGGCGCCCACGCCCGAGACCGAGCCGGTCACCGACGAGCCGACGGCCGACGACGCCTCCCCGACGCCGGGTGGGGAGCGGACGGTTGACCCGGCGCCGGGGGCCGCGCCGGGGGTGGAACAGGACGGCTCGATCATGTCGATCGGTGACGGGGCCGGCGACGGGGTCGGCGGCGGTGACACGAGTGCGGAGTCCGAGGCCGGCTCCGACGTGGGGCTTCCGCTCGTGACAACACTCCACCTCCCGGTCGCGGGCCTCCTCCCGGGACCCGACCTGTAGCCCCGGAGCCACGCCGGGTTTCACGCCCCCGCCGCCCCTACCCGTCCCTTCCCCAGGGGCGGCTGCCCCTTCGACCCCACTGCGCCTGAGAGCTCGGGGGGACG
>NZ_AEJC01000527.1 GCF_000317595.1 Streptomyces ipomoeae 91-03
CCTGATCAAGGGCATGAACGGCATCGGCACGGTCCGTAAGACCACCCTCCCGGGCGGCCTGCGCATCGTCACCGAGACCCTCCCGTCCGTGCGCTCCGCCACCTTCGGCATCTGGGCCCACGTCGGCTCCCGCGACGAGACGCCCGCCCTGAACGGCGCCACGCACTACCTGGAGCATCTGCTCTTCAAGGGCACGTCACGGCGTAGCGCGCTCGACATATCGTCCGCGATCGACGCGGTCGGCGGCGAGATGAACGCGTTCACGGCGAAGGAGTACACGTGCTACTACGCGCGCGTGCTCGACAGCGACCTCCCGCTCGCCATCGACATCGTCTGCGACATGCTCACCGGCTCGCTCATCCGCGAGGAGGACGTCGACGTCGAACGCGGCGCCATCCTCGAAGAGATCGCGATGACCGAGGACGACCCCGGCGACTGCGTGCACGACCTGTTCGCGCACACCATGTTCGGCGACACCCCCCTCGGCCGCCCGGTCCTCGGCACGGTCGACACGGTCAACGCCCTCACCGCCGACCGCATCCGCCGTTTCTACAAGAAGCACTACGACCCGACCCACCTCGTCGTCGCCTGTGCCGGCAACGTCGACCACAACAAGGTCGTACGACTGGTCCGCGCGGCCTTCGAGAAGGCGGGCGCCCTCAGCACCGCCGACGCCACCCCGATCGGTCCGCGCGCCGGCCGCCGCAGCATCCGTACGGCCGGCCGGGTCGAGCTCGTCGGCCGCAAGACCGAGCAGGCCCACGTCGTCCTCGGCATGCCCGGCCTGTCCCGCACCGACGAGCGCCGCTGGGCCCTCGGCGTCCTCAACACCGCGCTCGGCGGTGGCATGTCCTCCCGTCTCTTCCAGGAGGTCCGCGAGAAGCGGGGCCTGGCGTACAGCGTGTACTCGTACACCTCCGGCTTCGCCGACTGCGGCATCTTCGGCGTCTACGCCGGCTGCCGCCCGTCCCAGGTGCACGACGTGCTCAAGATCTGCCGCGACGAGCTCGACCAGGTCGCCGAGCACGGACTGCCCGACGACGAGATCGAGCGCGCCATCGGCCAGATGAAGGGCTCCACGGTCCTCGGCCTGGAGGACACCGGCGCGCTCATGAACCGCATCGGCAAGAGCGAGCTGTGCTGGGGCGAACAGATGTCCGTCGACGAGATGCTGACCCGGATAGCCATGGTGACCCCGGACGACGTCCGCACCGTTGCACGCGATGTCCTGGCACACCGTCCCTCCCTGTCGGTGATCGGACCGCTCAAGGACAAACAGGCGTCCCGACTGCACGAAGCCGTCGCCTGACCCCTCCTACAAGTCCTACAAGGCCCCAGAAGGAAGCAAGACAGATGAGCAAGCTGCGTGTGGCGGTCCTCGGTGCCCAGGGCCGGATCGGCTCCGAGGCGGTACGGGCCGTCGAAGCCGCCGAGGACATGGAACTGGTGGCCGCCCTGAGCCGCGGCGACAAGCTGGAGACGCTGGTGGAGACCGGCGCCCAGGTCGCCGTCGAACTCACCACCCCCGCCTCGGTCATGGGCAACCTCGACTTCTGCGTACGCCACGGCATCCACGCGGTCGTCGGCACCACGGGCTGGACCGACGAACGCCTCGCGCAGCTGAAGAGCTGGCTGGAGGGGTCCCCGGAGACCGGCGTGCTCATCGCGCCCAACTTCTCCATCGGGGCCGTACTGACCATGAAGTTCGCGCAGATCGCCGCGCCCTGGTTCGAGTCCGTCGAGGTCGTCGAACTGCACCACCCGAACAAGGTCGACGCCCCGAGCGGCACCGCCACCCGCACCGCCCAGCTCATCGCCGAGGCCCGCCGCGAGGCCGGCACGGCCCCGGCACCGGACGCCACCGTGACCGCCCTGGACGGCGCGCGGGGCGCCAGCGTCGACGGTGTCCCGGTCCACGCCGTACGCCTTCGCGGCCTGCTCGCCCACCAGGAGGTCCTGCTCGGCGGCGAGGGCGAGACCCTGACGGTCCGGCATGACTCCCTCCACCACAGCAGCTTCATGCCGGGCATCCTGCTCGGCGCCCGCCGCGTGGTGACGACCCCCGGCCTCACCTTCGGCCTCGAACATTTCCTCGACCTCGGCTGAACGGTCGAGAGCCCGGCGTCCGGAGGCCCAGCGTCCGGAAGAACTCGGAAGAACCATGCGCGCGAAGATCACCTACGCCGTCACGGCAGCCGTCCTGGTCGTCTACTTCGTCCTGGTCGGCAGCCGCGGGGTCATGCTCATAGAGACCGGCACCCCGGTCACGATCGCCTTCGGCGTCGCGGTGCTCGTCCTCCCGGCGATCGGCATCTGGTTCCTGTGGAAGAACACCCAGTTCGTCCGCAAGGCCAACCAGCTCGCCGCCGAACTCGACGCCGAAGGCGGCCTCCCCGTCGACGAGTTGAAGCGCACCCCGAGCGGCCGCATCGACCGCGACTCCGCCGACGAGGTCTTCGCCCGGCGCAAGGCGGAGACCGAGGACGCCCCCGACGACTGGCGCGCCTGGTTCCGCCTCGCCATCGCCTATCACGACGCCCGAGACACCCCCCGGGCTCGCAAGGCGATGCAACGAGCGATAGCCCTCCACGACGGCAAACCCGTACAGA
>NZ_AEJC01000528.1 GCF_000317595.1 Streptomyces ipomoeae 91-03
CGAACGGTCCTGGGTGTCAACGCGACGAAGGAGCAGTACGACGCGCTGAGGGCCGCGCTCCATCTGGACAAGCCGTTCGTCGAGCAGTACTGGCTGTACCTGCGCGACGTCCTGCACGGCGACTTCGGCAGCTCGCTGTTCAGCGGCGAGTCCGTACTGGGAGTGATCGGGCAGCGCCTGCCGGTCACGTTGACGCTGGTGATCGGGGCCACCGTGCTGTCGACCCTGGTCGGCGTCCTGCTCGGGGTGTACAGCGCGCGCGTGGCCGGTTCGCCCGCCGCCTGATCGACGTGGTGTCCCTGTTGGGCAGCGCCCTGCCCAATTTCTGGCTCGCGCTGATGCTCGTGTCCCTGTTCGCCGTGAAGTTCCCGATCTTCCCGGCCACCGGGTACACCCCGTTCGCCCAGTCACCGGGGCAATGGGCGACCGGCCTCGTGCTGCCCGTGATCGCTCTGTCGATCGGGGGTGTCGCCCTGATCTCCAAGATCACCCGCGACGCGATGCTGTCCACCCTGGGCCGCGACTACATCAGGACGCTGCGCGCCTCCGGCGTCCGGCCCGTGTCCATCGTCTGGAAGCACGCACTGCGCAGCTGCGGGCTGCCGGTGGCGACCGCGATCGGCCTGACGATGATCGCGTACATCCCCGGCACGATTCTCGTCGAGAACGTCTTCACGCTGCCCGGGCTGGGGACGACGGTCGTGGACGCGACCAACCAGCACGATCTGCCGGTCGTGCAGGGCGTCGCCATCACCTTCACGGTGCTGGTGATCCTGATCAACCTTCTCGTCGATGTTCTCTACAGCCTCCTGAACCCGAAGGTGCGTGTGGCATGACCGCTGCAGCTCCGCCCGTGAGCGTGCTGTCACGGAAGTGGACCAACCCCTTCGCCGGGATCTGGCGCCGTCCGCTCACCGCGGCAGCGCTCGTCGTGGTCCTGGCGGTCACCCTCGCCGTGATCCTCGCCCCCCTTCTGGCACCGCACCCGCCGCTGGCGCAGGACCTGCTCCACGCGCGCGGCGGTCCGTCGGCCGGCCACCCGCTGGGCACCGACGATCTCGGCCGCGACGTGCTGAGCCGCCTGCTCTACGGCGGGCGGCCGGCCCTGCTGGGGGTGGCTGTCGCCGTGAGCGTCTACATGGTCCTGGGCATGTCGCTCGGCATCCTCGCCGGCTATCTGCGCGGCTGGACCGACCGGGTCATCGTGGGCGTGATGGACGTCATGCTCTCCGTTCCCGTGGTCATCCTCATGCTCGCCGTCCTGGCGATCTTCGGTCAGAGCAATATCGCCGCCATGTTCACGCTCGGCGTGCTCTCCTCCGCGGGCCTGGCGCGGGTCATCCGCAGCTCGTGCATCGCGCTGCGGGAGGAACTGTTCGTGGACGCCGCCAAAGTGTCCGGGCTCAGCTCCGCGCGGATCATGGCACGGCACATCTTCCCCGGCCTGGTGGGGTTGTTGCTGGTCCAGGTCTGTCTCTTCTCGGGCATCGCCCTCATGGTGCAGACCGGCCTCGGGTTCCTCGGCCTGGCCACCCCGCCACCCGCTCCCAGCTGGGGCGGCATGGTGGGGGAGGCCTCGCAGGTCATGCAGCAGACCCCGTACCTGCTGTTCGTCTCCGGCGGCCTCATCGGCCTCATGTCCATCGCCTTCGGGCTGCTCGGCGACGGACTGCGCGACCTCGACCAGGACCGGAGGCGGGGGACCGGCGGGGGCCGGTCGCGGGGGCCGGTTCCCGTGGCCGCCGCCAAGCACACCCCCGGCAGGCCGGACGCCAAGGACACCGCCGGGGCGTCGGACGCCAAGGACACCGCCGGGGCGTCGGACACACCGCCGGACGCGGGTGTGCTCGCCGTGCGTGACTACTCCATCGCCTTTGCCACCGCGCAGGGCCCGCGCACGGTCGTCGACTCCGTCAGCTTCACGGTGAACGCCGGCGAGATCTTCGGCCTCGTGGGCGAATCCGGGAGCGGCAAGACGGTGACGGGCCTGTCGCTGCTCGGGCTGCTCGCCCCGGGCGGCACGGTGACCAGCGGCTCGGCCTGGCTGGCCGGAACCCGCATCACCGGTCTGCCGGAACGGGAACTGCAACGCATCCGCGGCAGCGAGATAGCCCTGGTCTCGCAGGAACCCATGGTGGCACTCGACCCCTACTTCACCATCGGCTCCCAACTGGGCGAGGTCATCCGCCGCACCGGCACCGTGTCGGGCGGGAAGGAGGCCGTCAAGGAACGGATCCATGAGCTGCTGAGCAGCGTCCACCTGCGCGATCCGGACGACGTCGCACGCCGCCACCCGCACGAGCTGTCCGGCGGCATGCTCCAGCGCGTCGCCATCGCCATGGCACTGGCCGGCTCACCGAAGGTGCTGATCGCCGACGAACCCACCACGGCACTGGACGTCACCGTGCAGGCGGGCATCCTGGACCTGCTCCGGACACTGCGCGACGAACGCGGCATGGCGATCATCCTGATCACGCACGACCTGGGCGTGGTGGCCGACACCTGCGACCGCGCGATCGTGATGGAGAAGGGCCGGATCGTGGAGGAGGGCTCGGTCGAGGACATCTTCTACCGGCCCCAGCACCCGTACACCAGGAAACTCATCGACAGCACCCCCAGCATCGCTCGTACCGAGGGCAGGATCGCGTGACCGGAACACCCGTACTCCAGCTTGACGGCCTAGCGGTCCGCTACCCGTCCCGTGGCCTGCGCAAGCCCCCGACCACGGTCATCGAGGACGTGTCCTTCGAGGTCGGACACGCCGAAACGGTCGCACTCGTCGGCGAGTCCGGCTCGGGCAAGACCACCATCGGCAAGGCGGTGCTGGGACTGACCCCGGTCAGCGCCGGACGCGTACTGCTCGACGGGCAGGACATCACCCACCTCACCGGCCGCGCCCGCCGCCCCCTGTCCACCGACCTCCAGGCGATCTTCCAGAATCCCTACGGGTCACTGAACCCGGTGCTGCCCGTGGGCCGGACACTCGCCGAACCCCTGCTCACCGGTTCCACCCTCTCCCGCCAGGAGGTCCACGAACGCATCGCCGAGCTGCTCCGCCGCGTCGGCCTCCCGGAGGACGCCGCCGGCCGATACCCGGCCCAGTTCAGCGGAGGCCAGCGCCAGCGCATCGCCATCGCGAGGGCGGTCGCCCGACAACCCAAGATCATCATCTGCGACGAGCCGACCAGCGCCCTCGACGTCACCACCCAGGCCGCCGCCCTGAACCTCCTTTCCGAGCTCCAGCACACCCTCGGCTGCGCGTACCTGTTCATCACCCACGACCTCGCCGTCGTCAAGGAGTTCGCGGCACGCACCCTGGTGCTGCAAAACGGACGCATCGTCGAAGAGGGACCCAGCGCCGACGTGTGCGACCAGCCGCAGCACGAGTACACCCGGCGACTCGTGGCGGCCGCACCCGTCCCGGACCCGATCCTGCAACGCAAGCGGCGTCAGCAGCGGACGGAGGCGGGAGTCATCGCTCGATGAGTGAGTGGCATCGCTCGATGAGTGGGTGGCATCCGGCTGTCGTCGCTCTTCCGTCAGTCAGTCGGCGGTCAGTCGGCGTCAGTCGTCGGTCAGGCGGATGCCCGGACGCGGATCCGGAGTTCGTCCCGGAGGGGTTCGGTGGGGATCTCTTTCCCCTTGAGCGTGTCGACGACGCGACGAGCCATGTTCCGCGCGATCGTCTCGGTGTCCCGGGCGACCGTGGTGAGCGGCGGCTGTGCCAGTGCCGCGTTGGGGATGTCGTCGACGCCGATCACGGCCATGTCCTGCGGAGCGCGCAGTCCGAGGTGGCTCAGGCCCGCCAGTACGGCCAGGGCGATGTTGTCGTTGAACGCGCAGACGCCCGTCACCGGCGGGTCGGCGGCGAGCCAGGCCCGCACCGCTTCGGCGGCACCCTGCGCGTCGAGGGGCACCGTCCGGACATCGGGTTCTCCGAGTCCGAGTTCGGCGCAGACCTTGCGGACGCCGTCCAGGCGCGGCTGGGCCAGGGCGTCGAGTCCCGGCAGGTCCGGGTAGGCATAGCCGAGCCGGCGGTGGGACTTGGCGAGGTGGAGTGCCTGCAGTGCGCCGATCGGTTGCTCGGACACCATGGGGGGCCGGACTTCGCCTCCTATCGCCCCGTGCATCGCCATGACCACCTCGATGCCCGCCGCCCGCATCGCCTCGGCTTCCAGCTCGGCGAACTCCTGCAGGGCCAGCACCGCCGCCGGGGTCATGGCTTTCCAGATCTCCCGCAAGGGGCGCGCCGGACGAGCCGACGAGTGCACCACAAAGGTCAGACCGTGTTCGGCGAAGGCGTTGGTCAGCTGCTGGATGAGCCGCCCGAGGACATGCTCGATCGGCCAGTCCGGCAGCAGGCCGAGCACGATGTCCGAGCGCCCTGTCCGCAGCGAGCGCGCGGCGGCGGAGGGCGCGTAGCCGAGCCGGGCGGCTGCCTCCCACACCCGCTGCCGTGTGGCCTCGGGGATCTTCTGGTGAGGGGTGTCGTTCAGGACGTAGCTCACCGTCGCGCGCGAGACTCCGGCCTCTCGCGCCACATCCCCGCTGGTCACCCGCCTACCATCGGACACCCCGGTCACCGCCCCGCCCTCGGTCGCACCCCTTGTCAAAGCCCACGGCCGCAGTTAGCTTACCTGCCGGGCGTCAACTGGCACGCTTAAGTGAAACGAGTAGGTGACGCTCGGGGCCACTGCCCCGCTCGCCGTCGGCCGGCCGCTCGCGGGAAGGCTACCCGGCTTCCCGCCCGCCCCTCTTCCCCTCTCCTTCCCGGTGCTCATTGAGGAGGACCGATGTCCGGTATGAAGGGCACCGCTTCCAGCGGTTCCTGGAAGACGGCGGTGCTGGCCGGTATGGCGTCCTATCTGGATGCCGGAGCGCTGGTCAGCTCGGGTATCGCGATCGGTGGATACTACGCCGGCCCGCTCCGACTCGGCGCCGGGACCATCGGCTCGCTGCTGGGGCTGCAGACCCTGGCCTTCGCGGTCGGCGCACTGTTCGGCGGCCGGCTGGGCGACCGGTTCGGCCGCCGCAAGATCTTCACCCTCTCCCTCGCCCTCTACGCGGTCGGCGTCCTCGTGCTCATGGTGGCGGCGGGACCCGTCTGGCTGTACGCCGGTGTCACGGCCACCGGACTGGCCATCGGCGCGGATCTGCCCGTCTCGCTCGCCCTGGCCAACGAAGAGGCTCCACCCGGCAGGAAGGGCACCATGGTGGTGCTCTCCGGCATGCTCTGGCTCGCCGGCATCGTCGCCGTGCTCGCCCTGAGCTCCTTCACCGGAGCGCAGGGCATCACCGGCGGCCGGATCCTGTTCGCCCATCTGCTGGCCGTCGCGGTCGTCGTGCTCCTGCTGCGCCTCACCCTCAAAGAGTCGGCCGAATGGGCAGCCGCACGCCGCGCCGCCGACACGCACACCACAGCCGGCCCCGGAACCCTCCACCTCAGCCGCGTACGCGAGCTCTTCCGCGCCCCCACCCTCCACGCCCTGCTCGCGACCGGCCTGTACTACGCCACCTGGAACCTCGGCGCGAACACCCTCGGCCAGTTCGGCACCTTCCTGTGGACCGCCCTGGCCAAGGGACAGACCGAGCAGTTCTCGCAGCTGTCCCTCCTCGGACTGCCCCTCGGCTTCGTCGCCGGCCTGGTGTTCATGCGGGTGGTCGACAAACCGGCCCGGTACGCCTGGTTCGCGGTCGGCTCCGCCCTGATCGTCATCGCCTGGGCCCTGCCCGCCCTGCTCGGGCCGACCAGGTTCACCCTGGTCACCGTCATGCTCATCTCCGGTCTCGGCAACTCCTTCGCCGGTGAGGCCGTCTACAAGGTCTGGTCCCAGGAACTGTTCCCCACCCTGCTGCGGGCCACCGCCAGCGGTGTGACCATGGCCTTCACCCGGGCCGTCGCCGGACTCGCCGCGCTGGGCACGCCTGCCTTCGCCCTCGGCCACACCCGCCTGTTCTTCGCCCTGCTCCTCGCCTGCGCGACAGCCGCGGCGGTCATCGGCCTGACCTGGATACCCCATCTGCCCAAAGCTCCCCGGCCGGAAGAGCCGACCCAGCCGAACACCCCGACGCGCAGAACCAGCGAGGCGACCCTGTGATCCGTTCACTCGGCCGAGCCGAGGCCCGGTGACGGTGACGGTGCTCCGCGTCCTCGCCCGGTACGGCCTTGACCGTCGTGTTCGTGGACAGGCCCACCGAGGCGAGCCGCCACGCGGGACCGCGCGGGACCGCGCGGGACCACGCGGGACCAGCGCAGCTCGGCGGTTCCGCGGTTCTCGAAACAGGATCCGGGATCCGGTCACCGCTCCGCCGTTCACATAGGGAAACGCTCCGCCGATCACATCGGGAAACAGGGTGATCCGGCGAACGCCGCGTCCACGTACAAGCCATGAGGAGGACCCGATGGCCATGACTCCGCCGCCCTTCGACCCCGAACTCGCCGCCGAACTCGATGCGATCGGTGAGTTCCTGCCGCCCACGATCACCCCGGACATGATCCCGGCCGGGCGGCAGATGAACACCGGCCCGTTCGCGCCCCCGACGAACGAGGAACTGGCCGGTGACGGTCTCTTCGACGTCGAGGAGCGGGCGGCGCCCGGGCCGCCGGGCGCGCCGGAGGTCCCGCTGCTGATCTGCCGGCCCACCGGCGTGACCGGTCCACGCCCGATCGTCTACAACATCCACGGCGGTGGCATGGTGGCGGGCAGCCATCGGCTGGGGATTCCGCTCGACTGGGCCGAGGAACTGGGGCTGGTCGTGGTGTCCGTGGAGTACCGGCTCGCCCCCGAACATCCGCACCCGGCTCCGGTGGAGGACTGCTACGCGGGCCTGCTGTGGACGGCCGAGCACGCGAAGGAGATCGGGGGCGACCCGGACCGCATCATCCTGGCGGGCGGCAGCGCGGGCGGCGGGCTCACCGCGGCGGTGGCACTGCTGGCCCGCGACCGCGAAGGCCCGCGTGCGATCGGGCAACTGCTGATGTGCCCGATGCTCGACGACCGCAACGACACCCCGTCCGCCCACCAGATGGCCGGCCTGGGCGTGTGGGACCGCACCTCCAACGAGACCGGCTGGAGCGCGCTGCTGGGTGAGGCGCGGGGCACCGCCGACGTCTCGCCCTACGCCGCGCCCGCCCGCGCGGACGACCTGTCCGGGCTGCCCCCGGCGTTCATCGACGTCGGCTCGGCGGAGACCTTCCGCGACGAGGACGTCGCCTACGCGAGCCGTATCTGGCAGGCGGGCGGCATCGCCGAGCTGCATGTGTGGCCGGGCGGTTTCCACGGGTTCGACGCCATGGTCCCGCAGGCCGCACTCTCACAGAACGCCCGCACGGCACGGCTCCAGTGGCTGCATCGGCTGCTGGGCGAGTGACCCCGACAGGGGCCTGGCGAGTAGACGGTCCAGACCACCGCCTGGGCCTTTCCCCGTGCGCCTTGCTGGTGCACCAAGGACGGCATCAAGGAGTGAACCGACGCCATGCGGTTGCCCGCCTACGGCGGCAACCGGCGCGTTCCGGGGCCGCGGAGTGAAGAAGTCGCCCTCCTCGCCGGGGTCGGCATCGATCACTACGTGCGCCTGGAGCGCGGGTACCTCGCCGGGCCTCGGAGGAAGTCCTCGACGCCGTCGCGCACGCCCTCCAGCTGGATGACGCCGAACGCGCCCATCTCCACGACCTGGCCCGCGCCGCCGCCAAACGCCCCGCCCGCCGCAAGCGCGCCCGCGGACCACTACCGGACAGCGTCCTGCGGGTCCTGCACTCCATGACCGACTCCCCGGCCTTCGTCCGCGACGGCCGTCTGGACATCCTGGCCGTCAACCACCTCGGCCGCGCCCTCTACTCCCCGCTCTTCCCCGCCTGGGAGGAGTCCGTGAACACCACGGTGTCCCTGCTGCGTACCGAGGCCGGATGTGCCCCGCACGACAGTGAGCTGACGGGACTCATCGGCGAACTCGTCACCCGCAGCGACGAGTTCCGCATCACCTGGGCCAAACACAACGTGCGTCTGCACCACACGGGCCGCAAGTCGTTCCGGCACCCCGCCGTCGGTGTCCTCACCCTCGACTTCGACGCCATGGAACTGCCCGCCCAGCCCGGCCTGACCATGACCGCGTACAGCGCCGCACCCGGCACGCCCGACCACGACTCCCTGCGACTCCTCGCCGCCTGGGCCGCCGCCGAGAACGCCGAGCCCACCAGCCACCCCTCAAACCAACCGGATCGGTGAGCGCCGGACCGTGCTCGGCCGCCTCGCAGCCTCCGGCGTCCGTATGACCGCCGTGACGTGAAAAGCGAAGCCGTCGGCCGTGAAACGCGGAGCCGCCGGCCCGAGCGGGAGCGCGAGCCGGCGGCCCGGTCGGCGGTCAAGCCCCGGGGTGCAGCCCGAGCCAACCGGGGGTGGGATCGCCCTTGACCTCGCCGAAGTACAGGGCGAACGTCTGCTTCCAGCGTTCCACCTCGGCGCGGTCGGCCATGAACTTCGGGAAGCCGTCGACGTGGGCGTCGGGGTACTCCCAGATCGGCTTCAGGCCGGCCGGGGGCGTGATGTCGGTGCGCACCGACCAGCCGTTGAAGGATTTCTTCTGCGTCTCGGCGGACAGCTGCCAGTTGAGGTACAGCTTGGCGGCCGTGGAGTTCTCGGCCTGCTTGAGGATGGCCGCGCGCTGGCCCCAGGCCATGAACGGATGCCCGTCGGCGATCACGAACCGCACCGGGGACGACGAGGAGGGCACCGCCGAGCCCGCGGTGCCGATGCCGATCGCCTTCTGCCCACCGGAGACGGCCTCGCCCGGGGTGTTGCTGCCCCGCGCGAACCGCACGTCCTGGGCGGCGAGCCTGGCCACCCAGTCCCAGCCGTAGGTGCGGGCGTACAGCGCGTAGAGGTAGAGGACGGCGTCGTCGTCGTGCGGGTACGAGGAGGCGATCTTGCCCTTCCACTTCGGGTCGATCAGGTCCAGCGGGTTGCGCGGCGCGTCCGATCCCACGGCCGCGGTGCCGTACAGGAAGCTGAAGGCGATCGCCGAAACGGCGACCCACGCACCCTGCGGGTCCTTGAACGCGTCGTGCACCTTCGAGAACCCGGCGGGCTTGTAGTTCAGCAGCCTGCCCTGCTGTTTCCAGCGGACGAAGTCCTGCAGGGTCTGCAGCTGGACGACGTCGGGGACGACGGTGTCGGTGGCGAACTGGTTGTCGAGGCGGACGTCGTGGTACTTGCTGTAGTCGACGACGAGCGTCAGGTCGATGTCGGGGAAGCGGGCCTTGAAGGCGGCCTTGGTGCCGTCCTGCTGGGTCGGGGTGTCGCCGCCGGCGTAGACCACGAGCTTTCCGCCCTCCTTGAGGGCGGCCTGGTACAGCTCGTCCAGCGTGCGGGTCTCCTCACGGCCGGCCGAGCGCCCGGACGCGGCGGGAGAGGCCGAAGCCGGGAGTGCCGAGGCGGCGAACGCGCCGGCGCCGAGGGCGGCACCGGCACTGGCGGCGAGGACGCGTCGCCTGCTGAGGAAATCGGTCATGCCGAAGAGACCTCTCTGGTGGGGGCGTGAAGGGCCCGGAGCGCGGGCGATGCTGATTCTGGTGCGGCCGGGCCTCGCTTCGCGTCGTCCGTACGGAGAGAGAAGGTCTTCAGTAGGTCGAATCCGCGTTCAACCGTTCGGTTGAACGCCGCTGTCGGGCCCTTGCGCGCCCGGTCGCCGCGGTGGGGGAGCGGTGGTCCGGCGTGGCACCAGTGCGGGGGAGAGCTTGATCTGGACCGATGGCTTGTGGCGGTCGGCGATCCGCTCCAGCAGCAGGCGGGCGGCGTTGCCGCCGATCTCGCGGCCGGCCTGGTCGACGCTGGTCAGGGAGATCCCACCGAACGCGGCGAAGGTCGTGTTGTCGTAGCCGGCCACCGAGATGTCGCCGGGCACGGAGAGCCCGGCCTCGGCGACCGCCTCCAGCACACCCATGGCCACGACGTCCGCCCCGGCGAAGACGGCCGTGGGCCTGTTGGGGCGTGCGAGCAGTTCCTTGGCGCCCTGGAACCCGCCCTGCTGGGTGTAGCTGGTGGAGACGATGTCGATCTCCTCGGCGAGACCGAGGGATCGCATGGCCTGCCGATAACCCTCCGCCCGCTGGGCGTTGGGCATCTCCGTCAGACGCGTCGGGTCGGACTCGTGGTGCTCGATATGGGCGATTCTGCGGTGGCCGAGGTCGGCGAGATGGCGGACGACCAAGGAGGCCCCCGCCATGTCGTCGTCCGTGACGGTGTCGTACACGAGGGAGTGCCCATGGCGGCCGACGACGACGGTCGGCACGAGGGAGGCGACCCGTTCGAGGTGAGCGCGCGACGACACGGGCGCGACGAGGACGATGCCGTCCATCCCCCGGTCGATCATGGCTTCCGTGACGCGTGCCTCCGCCTTCTCCCCGTTGCACCCTCCCGGACCCAGGAAGACCTGGTAGTCGGTCTCCTCCAGCCGGCCGGTGATCCCGTCGATGATCTCGGGGAAGAAGGGGTTGCGGATGTCGGGGAGCATCACGCCGATGGTGTACGTCTGGCCGCGCAGGCCCCGGGCCGCCGCGTAGGGCCGGTATCCCAGTTCGTCGATCGCCCGGCGCACCTTGGCGCGCATCTCGGGGCTGGCCCCGTAGGCGTTGCGCAGCACCTTGGAGACGGTGGTGGTGGACACCTGGGCGTGCCGGGCGACGTCGACGATGGTGACACGGCGGGGCGGTGCTGGTTGTTGCATACAGTCTCCTGCGGCGTCGTGAGAAACGTTGCCGCAGAGTGTAGGGACCAGGTGAGGCGTTCGGTAAGCACCGAGTGTCCGGTCCTGTTGATGTACGAGGCGCCGACCGAGCCACCGAGAGTGAAGTCGCCGGTGCCCGTGGCCCGTTGATGTCTGCTCACGCAGATGTAACAAGCGCGCAGCGTGCGCGGCATCTTGACGTCACGCTGGAGGCTCTCTAGGGTCTGGCCCACCCTTTGGGAAACGTTCCCCAAGCCCGACCCGGGCCGTTCGAGCCCGGAGCGGCATCCCCAGACCAGAAGTCGGCCGCCACCTCACTCCGTTCAGTCGACCGGCCTCGGTCGACCGCAGGGTGAAACGTTTCAATCGGGTAGGTCAGCCCGTGACTCTCGCTCCGAACGACCCGCTTCCGGACCACGATGGGCTTCCGGATCCGACCCCGTCCCCCGCCCGTCGGCGGCATGCGCACACCGGCCCGCCCTGGTGGTTCGTACTGCCGGCGCTGCTGCTCTTCGCCTTCGTCGTCCTGGTGCCGAGCGTGCGCGGCGTGTACTACGCGTTCACCGACTGGGACGGCCTGAACGCCGACCACTCCTTCGTGGGGCTGGGCAACTTCTCCGACATGCTCCGTGACGCCGACGCGAAGCAGGCCGTCTGGCACACCCTGCTGATCGCCGTGTCGATCACGGTCCTGCAGAACGCGGTGGGGCTGGTCCTGGCCCTCGGGGTCAGCTCGGCCATCAAGTCCCGCAACCTGCTCAGGGTCTTCCTCTTCGCTCCGGCCGTGATCGCCCAGATCGTGACCGCCTACCTGTGGCGCAACCTGCTCGGCCCGGACGGGGCGGTCAACAGCCTGCTGGGCGCGGTGGGCCTCGGCGGCTGGGAACAGGACTGGCTCGGCGACCCGGACCTCGCCCTCTGGGCCGTGGTGGGGGTCATCGTGTGGCAGTACGCCGGCTACTCCATGGTCATCTTCCTGGCGGGGCTGCAGTCCGTGCCCAAGGAGATCCACGAGGCGGCGTCGATCGACGGCGCCGGTCCCGTGCGGCGCTTCTGGTCGGTGACCCGGCCGCTGCTGGCCCCGGCGTTCACCATCAACCTGATGCTGTCGATCATCGGCGGGATCAAGCTCTTCGACCAGGTGTACGCGCTGACCGGCGGCGGGCCGGGCCACGCCACCGACACCATCTCGACGCTGATCTACAAGGACGCCTTCACGCTGGGCGAGTTCGGCTACAGCATCGCCCTCGCGGTCGTGCTGACGATCATCGTGGCGGTCGCCTCCACCGGGCAGTACCTCGCGCTGTCCCGCAACGAGAGGGCCGCGTCATGAACCGCTACCGCCCGCGCACCCTCGCCCTCGAACTGACGATGATCGCCGCCGCCCTGTTCATCGGCTTCCCGGTGTACGTCCTGGTCAACCTCGCCGTACGGGCACCCTCGGACACCTCCTCGCCCATCAGCCCGACCAGGTCGCCGACCCTGGACAACTTCACCCGGGCCTGGGAGCAGGGCGCGCTCGGCGGGGCGCTCGCCAACAGCCTGCTGGTCACGGTGTGCAGCGTCGTCATCGTGCTGGCGGTGTCGTCCCTCGCGGCGTATCCGCTGGCCCGCATCACGGCCCAATGGTCCAGGGGAACGTATCCGCTCGTCCTCCTCGGCCTGGTGCTGCCCTTCCAACTCGCCTCGCTGCCGCTCTACCAGACCATGCGTGACCTCGGTCTGCTCGGCACCCCCTGGGCGCTGGTCCTCTTCTACTCCGGACTGCAGGTGCCGTTCACCGTCTTCCTCTACGTCGGTTTCCTGCGCGCCCTGCCACGCGACTTCGAGGAAGCGGCACTGATCGACGGCTGTACCCCACTGCAGGGCTTCCGACATGTGGTCCTGCCCATGCTCAAACCGATCACCGTCACGGCTCTGGTGCTCAACGCCGTGGCCATCTGGAACGACTTCTTCACCCCGCTGCTGTACCTCAGCGGCAGCGCCCAGCAGACCGTACCGGTCGCGATCGCCGGTTTCGTCGGCCAGTACGTCACCGACTGGAACCTCATCTTCGCCGCACTGGTGATCAGCATCCTGCCCGTCCTGATCGTCTACTTCCTGCTCCAGCGCAGCATCATCAACGGCTTCGCGGGAGGGCTGAAGGGATGAACGTCCGCCGCCTTCTCCTCAAGGGAGACACCATGAGAACACGCACCACCACCGCCCTGATCGCCACGGCGACAGCCGCCGCCCTCCTGGCCGCCTGCAGCGGCGGGACCAAAGCCGCCTCCGGTGACGGCGACTCCCGGACCCTGACGCTCGCCTCGATCGACCAGGGCTCGATCCAGGACGTCGTCAAGGCGTTCGAGAAGGCCAACCCGGGAGTCAAGGTCCGCTACACCACCAGCGGCGCCGACCAGTACCAGCAGCAGATCCGCATCCAGCTGTCCTCGGGCACCGCACCGGATGTGATGTCCGTCTGGCCGGGTGACGGCAACCCCGGTGCCACCTACGTGCTGGCCAAGCCGGGCTACCTGCGCGATCTCTCGGACCGGCCCTGGGCCGCCAAGATGCCCGAAGCGATCAGGAGCGTGGCCCAGTACGAGGGGAAGACCTACACCGCGGTCTTCGGGCAGAACGGCATCGGCGCGGTCTACAACCAGCAGGCCCTGGACAAGGCCGGACTCACCCCGCCGGACACCTGGACGGACCTGCTGGCCTTCTGCCGGGCCGCGAAGGCGAAGGGCACCCCCGCCTTCGCGCTGGGCAACCAGGACAACTGGGTGACGCAGCTCGTCCAGTACGCGCTGGTCGCCACGACCGTCTACGGCCCGGACCGCGACTTCGACAAGAAGATGCAGGCCGGCCAGGCCACCTTCGCCCAGTCGCCCTGGAAGACCGCGCTCGACAAGTACCTGACGATGGAGAAGACCGGCTGCTTCCAGAAGAACCCCCTGGGCACCAACTACGAGGCCGGCCAGCAACTGGCGGCCTCCGGCAAGACGCTCGGCATCATCCAGGGGAACTGGGTCATCGCCCTCCTCAAGCAGAAGAACCCCGAGGGCACGTTCACACTCAAGGCCCTGCCGGCCACCGACGACCCGTCCGAGACCATCGTCCCGGCCGCGGCGGGCGCCGGCTACGGGGTCAACGCGAAGGCGAAGAACGAGAAACTGGCGCTGAAGTTCGTCGACTTCGTGATGTCGCCCGAGGGCATGAACCTGTTCGTCGAGAAGCAGGGCGGCCTGCCCTCCCTCCCGGGCACGGGCTACGACGTCGACCCGTCGCTGACCGAACTCTCGAAGTTCATCAACGCGAACCGCACCGTCCCGTTCATGGACCAGCGCTGGCCCAACCCCAAGGTGCAGCAGACCATGCTCAGCGGCCTCCAGGAGATCTTCAGCGGCCAGTCCACCCCCGAGAAGCTCCTCGAGGAAATGGACGCCGACTACAAGGCCGGCTCCTGAGCACCTGTCGCCGACCGGCCGGCCACGGCGTCAGCCGCACGGCCGACCGTGATCCCCACCGTATCGATCAAGGAGTTGAGGCATGCCCGAAGAGCCACGCGGCGCTCTGAACCGTAGACAGGTCATCGAGGTCTTCGCGGTCGGGGCGGCAGGGCTGGCCCTTCCTGCCGCAGCCGCCGGGTCGGCCGTCGCCGGCGGATCCCACGGCGCGACGGTCGACGGGCTCGGCGTCAACGGCAGGCATGACGAACCGCTCGGCGTCGACGACCCGGCTCCCAGGCTCAGCTGGCTGGTGGCCGGTGCTCCGGCCGACTGGCGACAGGCCGGATACCGGATCCGGGCAGCACGCAGCGTCCGGGACCTGACCGGTGGCCCCTATATGTGGGACTCCGGCAAGGTCCGGTCGGAGGCACAGACCGACATCCCATGGGGCGGAGAGGCGCTCCGCTCCCGTCAGACGGTCGTGTGGCAGGTCCGGGTCTGGAGCGCGCGAGGTGACGTGACGGACTGGAGCCGCCCTGCCTCCTGGGAGATGGGGCTGCTCGAGCGCGGCGACTGGGGCGCGGCCGAGTGGATCGAGTATCCCGGCCGGAACGTCGGTGATCCGCTGCCGATCCTCGCCCGCGCGTTCAAGGTCGACCAGCGGGCCGGAGGGGCAATCACCAAGGCACGGCTTCATCTCTCCGGGGTCGGCCTCCATGAAGCCACGCTCAACGGCGAGGCCGTCACCGACGAGGTGCTCGCGCCCGGCAACTCCAACTACCAGCTCTCCACGGAGTACCGCACCCATGACGTGACCCACCTCGTCCGCCCCGGTGCCAACACCCTGGGAGTCGCGCTGGGACATGGAACCGCCCTGGTCACACGCTCCGTCACCAACCCGGCGACCGGCCGCACGGCCCCGTACAGCTGGTGGCAGAGCCAGTTCAAGGGCAGTGGGACGCTTGCCGCTCCGGCCGCCGCCGGGGACACCGTCGTCAAGGTGAGCGATGTGACCGGCTACCACGTCGGTGGCACGGTCAACATCGACACGGGTGACGGCGGTGAGCGGCTGGAGCCGCGGACGATCACCGCGATCGGCACCGCCGGCGCGGACGGTACGGGCATCACCTTCGAGCCCGCCCTGGCCGCGGCCCACACGGCCGGCGCCGAGGTCACCGGCTCCGGGAACCCGCTCGCCGGCACCGACCCGAGCGCCGGTGCCGCCGTGACGCCGCGGCTGATCGCCCGCCTCGAGATCACCAGGGCCGACGGCTCGGTTCAGGTCATCGTCAGCGACCGTTCGTGGCGGGCGGCGCTCGGTCCGATCACGACCGACAACTGGTACTCGGGCTCCGACTACGACTCACGCCGTGAGCAGCCCGGCTGGACCGCCCCCTGGGCCGACCTGGGAGCATCGGCGAAGCGCCGTGACGGTTCGCCCGTCGGTTGGGTGCGCGCCGGCATCGCACCGCCGCCCAACCTGACGACGGATCTCGTCCGGCGGGCGGCGGAACCGGTGAAGATCATGGACCGGATCCGCCCGGTCGGCGTGACACAGCCCAAACCGGGCGTGTGGGTGTTCGACTTCGGCCAGAACTTCGCCGGCTGGCCGGAGCTGAGGATCGACGGAACCGTGCCGGCGGGCACGACGATCAAGATGCTGCCCGCCGAGTCGCTGGCCGCCGACGGCACCGTCCACCAGGCATCCCTCATGGGCGGCGGCAGCGCCCGGGGCACCGACCTGTTCGCCGCGTACACCACCCACGGCGACCCGGACGGCGAGACCTGGCACCCCCGGTCCCACTACTTCGGCATGCAGTGGCTCCAGGTGACCGGCCTGCCGGAGGGCTACCTGCCCACGGCCGACACGGTCACGGGCCTGCTGCTGCACGCGGACACCCCCGTCGCGGGCCACCTCCGGACCTCCGACGACCGGATCAACCGCATCCACCGCATGGCGCGGTACTCGATCACGAGCAACACGATGTCGACGTTCACCGACTGCCCCGGGCGAGAGAAGCTCGCCTACCCCGCGGACTACGTGCAGCCCTTCGGTTCGCTGCACCGGCACTTCGGCTACGCCGCCTACCTGCGCACGATGCAGCGTCATCTGGCGGAGGGCCAGTCCAGGTCCGGTGACAACATCGGCAATGTGGCGCTCAAGGCGCCCGTGTACGACTGGGGCTACCTGGGCCGGTTCGGCGACGAGATCAACTGGGGCAACGGAATCGTCCTGGTGCCGTGGCTGCTTCACGAGATCTACGGCGACACCCGGACGATGGCCCGGTACTACGGCCAGATGCAGGCGTTCCTGCAGTACATCAGGACGAGGAAGGCGGGCACGGGCGCCGACGCGCACATCGTCGACGCCGCGCTGGCCGACTGGATCGCGGCCGAGCCCACCTCGGGCCGGATCACCGGCACCTGGGGGTACCACCAGGTCGCCGACCGGATGGCGAGGATGGCCGCCCTGCTGGGACATGACGCGGACGCGCGCGAGTACCGCGATCTCGCGACCGCCATCAAGGACGCGTTCAACGCCGCGTTCTACAACTCCGCCCTCGGCCGCTACACCAGCCAGGGCGACGCGGGCACCACCGGAGCGACCCAGGCCGCCCAGGCCCTCGCGCTCGACGAGGGCCTGGTCCCCGAGGGCGAACGCGAGCGGGTCCTCGACGCGCTGGTCGAACTGATCTACGGCTTCCAACCGTTCGGCGGTGGGCCCCACTTCAGCGGCGGCACCATCGGGCTCGCCCCGACCGTGCGGGCGTTGACGGACGGCGGCCGGGACGACGTGCTGTGGGACGTACTCCAGGAGGACACCCGGCCGAGCTACGGGTTCTTCATGGCGCCGACCACGGCGAACCCCGGGGGCCTCACCACGATCCCCGAGAACTGGGACATCCGCGCCTCGAAGAACCACATGATCCTTCTCCAGATCGAGGAGTGGTTCCACGGTGGCCTGGCCGGCATCCGGCAGGCGCGTGGCTCCGCCGGCTATCGCGAGCTGGTCATCGATCCGCGGGTCGTCGGCGACCTCACCCATGTCGAAGGGAGTTACCAGACCCCCTACGGCAAGGCCGCGGCGAAGTGGACCCTCGACAAGGGCACCTTCCGGCTGACGGTCGAGATACCGCCGAACACCACGGCCGAGGTGCGGGTGCCGACAGGCGGCCGTGCGGCACACGAGGCCTCCAGGGGCGCGGTGTTCCAGCGCATCGAGGACGACCGGGCCGTCTTCCGCGTTCCGTCGGGGACGTACGTCTTCACCACCCGCGGCGTGCGCGCCGCGTCGTGAACACCTGTCGACAATCGAAAGGACGATGGAGTGACTCATGACTTACCCGAAGCGGATGACGCGGACTCCCGGGCCCCGGGGAGCGGCCGTGCCGGCGGGCATGAGACAGGAGTACGCCGCCGAAGCGTGCTCGCGGCGACAGCCGGCGCGGTGCCGATAGTGGCCGGCATCATCGGCGGCGGCACGACCGCCCAGGCGGCACCGTCACATCGTACGGACGGCGGTGCCGTGTACGGACTGACCGTGGAACACCGCACCGACCCACTCGGCGTGGACACCCCCCGCCCACGTTTCGGATGGCGTATGCGGTCCGCCGAACGTGGGCGGAGCCAAGGCGCGTACCAGGTCCTCGTGGCAAGCTCACCGGACAGGCTGACCGCGGCCCGCGCGGATGTCTGGAACAGCGGCCGTGTCCTTTCGCCGGACTCGGTGGCCGTCCCCTTCGCGGGCGGGGCGCTGCGCGCATCGACCCGCTACCACTGGACCGTCACCGTCTGGGACGCCGAAGGCCGCCCGGTCGGCACCGCCTCCCCGGCCTTCTTCGAGACCGCTCTGATGAGCACCGACGGCGTCACCGGCTGGGACGGCGCGCAGTGGATCGGAATGCAGGGGAAAGCACCCAACTCGCCCGGAGCCCCGATGCTGCGGACAGAGGCCACCCTGCGATCGACCGGCCGAGTCCGTGAGGCACGCCTGTACGTCTCCGCCCTCGGCGTCTACGAGGCCTACGTCAACGGGCACCATGTCACCGTCCCGCACGACGGCGGCACCACGATCGAGCTGCTGCCCCCGGGCTGGACCAACTACGACACGCGGGTGGACTACCTGACCTACGACGTGACCGACCTCGTGGCACGCGAATCGGCCGTCACCCTGGCGGCCGTCCTGGGCAACGGCTGGTACAACGGCCGCGTCTCCGACGGCAGCACGTACTACTCCAAGGACGGCAACGCCCTGGCGCTCAAGGCCAAGTTGCTGATCCGGTACGGCGACGGGACGACGCAGACCGTCGTCACCCGGCCGGGCGACGGCTGGAAGGCCACCGACACCGGCCCGTACCGGACCGACGACATCTACGACGGCCAGACCTACGACGCCCGCAAGGAACTGCCGGGCTGGACGTCGGCCGGCTTCGACGACTCGGCCTGGTCGGACGTCGAACGCGTCCCGTTCGAGGAGAAGTACCCGGACGCGCGACTGCTCGCGTACCCGGCCGAGTCGGCCCGCCTGATCTCCCGCTGGGACCGCCGACCGCGGTCGATCACCGTCGTCACCGGCGTGACCGGTCAGGACACCAGCCCGAACGGCAAGGGCCGTGTCGTCGTGGACGACGACCGTACGGTGACAGACCCGCACGAGGCGGCCTCCGCCCCGGTGACGATCGCACCCGGCGAAACCGCCATCTTCGACCTGGGCCAGAACATGGTCGGCGTTCCCCGCTACACCCTGCGCGGTCCGGCCGGTGCCCAGGTCGCCTTCCGGTTCGGCGAGATGCTCAACGACGACAGCGCCGGAGCGGACGGCCCCGAAGGCTCGCTCTATCTGGCCAACCTGCGTTCCGCCGAGGCCACCAGCACCTACATCCTCAAGGGCGACCGGCACGGCGAGACCCACCAGGACTCACTGACGTTCTACGGCTTCCGCCATGTGTCCGTCACGGCGACCGACACCGTCACGGTCACCTCCCTGACCGGCAAGGTCGCCACGTCCGCGATCCACGACATCGGAACGGTCGGCACCGACGACCCCGACGTCAACCGGCTGATCAGCAACATCCGGTGGGGCCAGCGCGGCAACTACCTCTGGGTGCCCACCGACTGCCCGCAACGTGACGAACGCCTGGGCTGGACCGGCGACACCCAGGTCTTCGCCACCACCGGCCTGTACAACGCGGACGCCACCTGCTTCCTCAGCCACTTCCAGGACACCGTCGTCGACTCCCAGACCATCTACGGCATGGACAAGGCACAGTTCACCGGTGTGGCTCCGGGCGGGCGGTACAACTTCCCCGGCGGCGGCAGCGGTTGGGCCGACTGCGGCGTCATCCTCCCGTGGACCGTGTGGCAGATGACCGGCGACGCGCACATCGTCGAGCGCAACTGGCCCGCGATGACCCGCTACCTGGACTGGATCCGGCAGCGGACCGGCGACACCTACGCCGGGCAGGGGTCCCTCACCGGCGACTGGCTGGCCCCGCAGAAGACCAGCGCCCAGCTCATGAGCGACGTCTACTACGGCTATGCCGCACGGCTGATGGCCCAGATGGCCCGCGCCGTCGACCGGCCGGAGGAGGCGGAGGCGTACGACACGCTGTTCGACCGCATCAAGCGGGCGTTCATCACCAAGTACCTGGTCACCGAGGCCGGCCGGCTCACGCTGAAATCCAGCCTCGGCGAGGCGTCCCCCATCGAACCGGGCGCCGATCCCCACCAGAAGACCGAAGACAACAGCCAGACCGCGCTGCTGTGGGTGCTGAAACTCGGCTTCTACGACACCGAGGCCCAGCGTCGCACGCTCGTCGGCCTGCTGGCGGACAACATCGGCAACGACGCGGCCTACAAGGCGGCGCACCCCGACAGCAGCAGGGTCCGCTACGCCGAGAACACCCTGTCCGTCGGCTTCCTCGGCGTCAACGTCCTCGCCCCCGTCCTCACCGACGAGGGCCGAGCCGACCTGGCGTACAAGCTGCTGCACCAGGACGCGCTGCCGTCCTGGCTGTTCTCGGTGAGGAACGGCGCCACCACTGTCTGGGAGCGCTGGAACTCCTACTCCGAGGACTCCGGCTTCGGCCCGGTCAGCATGAACTCCTTCAACCACTACGCGTACGGGGCCGTCATGGAGTGGATGTACGCCTACATGGCGGGCATCGCACGCGACCCCGACAGCCCCGGCTTCAAGCACTTCGTCCTGCGACCCCATCTCGACCCCACGGGCAGGATCACACGCGTGACGGGCGCGCACGAGTCGCCGTACGGCGAGATCAGGAGCGAGTGGAGGCTCGGCGACGGCGGCAGGACCCTGCTGTACGACGCGCTCGTGCCCGCCAACACCGAGGCGACACTCCGCCTTCCGGCGGTCTCAGCCGATACCGTCCGCGAAGGCAGAACCCCGCTGTCGCGGGTGGACGGCGTGCGCTTCCTCGGCTACGCGGACGGCGTGTCGTCGTACCGACTGCCCTCCGGCCGCTACCGGCTGAGCACCACGCTCCACTGACCAGCCGAGACGGACGCACAGGCCCTCCCGCGCCGTGCGCCGGCGCGGGAGGACCGCCGTGACGGTCGGTTACGTGGACACCTGTTCGCGTCCATGCCCCGCCCGTACGCCCGGCGCATCGGCGGCCCTGGGGTGTACTGCCGGTACACCTCTCGACAGGAACTCCCTGACCGCCGTGGAAGGCGGTCTCCTTGGCTGCGGCAATGTCCCCGCCATGCCGAGGCGGCGTGGGCGTGCCTCTTCCTCCCACGGCACCTGTGCCGTCCCTGTTCGATTGGAGCCGAGTGAGCACCCCCGTAATCCCCAGCGTGCCGGGCGAGCGGACGGTCGGCCGTGCCCTGTCCGTCGTTCTCCTGCTGCTGACGGTCTTCGGGCCGATCTCGATGGACCTCTATCTGCCGGTGCTGCCCGCGCTGACCGGCGAGCTGCGCGCGTCGACCTCGGCCGCGCAGCTGACGGTCACCGCCTGTCTGCTCGGCCTGGCGTTCGGCCAGGTGGTCGCCGGGCCGCTGTCGGACCGGTTCGGGCGCCGCCGCCCGCTGCTGGCCGGTGCCGTCGCCTACGTCGTCACCTCGGCGCTGTGCGCGTTCAGCCCGAGCATCGAGGCCCTGGTCGCCGCCCGCTTCGTGCAGGGCCTGGCCGGCGCGGTGGGCATCGTGATCGCCCAGGCCGCCGGGCGCGACCTGTACTCCGGGGGGCAAGCTCGTGCGCTACTACGGCCGCCTGACCGTGATCGGCGGACTCGCCGCGATCATCGGACCGGTCATGGGCGGCCAGCTCGCCGCCTTCACCGACTGGCGCGGCATCTTCGTCTTCCTCGCCCTGCTCGGCGCCGTGATCCTCGTGGCCTGCCTCGCCGTCTTCCGCGAAACCCTGCCCCCGCAGGAGCGCACCGGCGGCGGGCTCGCCCAGAGCGGACGCGACTTCCGACGGCTGCTGGCCGACCGCGTCCTCCTCGGCGCCGTCCTGATCACCGGCCTCGTCAACGCGGCCCTGTTCGCCTACCTCAGCGGCGCCACCTACGTCCTGCAGGGCATCTACGGTCTCTCCCCGCAGGGCTATTCGTTCGCGTTCGGGCTGAACTCGCTCGGCTTCATGGTGTTCGGCTTCGTCGCGGGACGGCTGTCCGAACGCTGGTCGGAGAAGGGCACCCTCGTCCTCGGCCTCGTCATGACCCTGCTCGGCGCCGCCGGGCTGCTCGTCACCGCGGCCCTGCACCTGCCGCTGGCGGCCATGGTGCTGTCCCTGCTCACCATGGTCAGCGGCGTGGCCGCCACCACCCCGCCCTCCACCTCGCTGGCCCTGGCGCACTACCCCGAGATCGCGGGCACCGCGTCCTCACTCCTCGGCCTGGCACGCTTCGCCTTCGGCGGCCTCGCCGCCCCGCTCGTCGGACTCGGCGGCGCCGGCACCGCCGTCCCGCTCGGACTGGTCACGGTCGTCTCCGCCGCACTCGCCGCGATCGTCTACACCCTTGCGATGCGCCATGACACCCCCACGCCCGACCGCACCATCGCCTCCGGTAAACCGCTCGACACCGTGACAGCGAACCCCTGACCCGCCCGGCGGACGGCGTGTGAAGGCGGCACCCCGACCGGCTCACACACAGATGGCCGGGGTCAGTCGAGGGCGGACGAGGCCGGGAGGTTCTGGTCGGCGGGCCCAGGAGGCCAGGATGCGCAACCGGTCGTGGGTGGCGGAGCCCGGGACGGCGGTCCACACGGTCAGATGCTGGTCGGGGTCGGGGTCGGGGTCGGGGTCGGGGTCGGTGTTGGCGGTCAGCGTGTCCCAGTCCAGGACCAGCTCTCCGACGACCGGATGGTTGAGGGTCTTCGTGCCCACGGTGCGGCCTGCGACGCGATGATCGCCCCACCACTGGGCGAACTGCTTGTCCCGCGTCGACAGTTCACGACCAGCTCGATCAGGTGCGGGTCCTCGGGGTACTTGGCCGCCTCCATCCGCAGCTGCGCCACCGAATTCCAGGCCAGAATGTCCCCGCGCCGCCCCTGCACGAGAGCGGGGGTCGAGGTCAGGTCGTCCAGCACCCGCTGCAGCTGCGGCTGGACCTTCTGCCGGCCGCGCCGCCGGATACGGGTGGCGGGCTTGCCCGCGAGCTGGGCGACCTCTTCACGGCGCAGCCCGGCGACCCGGCGGGGCCCACCGGTCTCCGGCAGGCCGACCGCGCGCGGGCTCAGCTTCGAGCGGCGCCTTTTGAGGAATTCTCCCAGTTCATTGAGAGGGATGTCGCTGGTCATGTTCATCGTCGGCGACTACCTCCAGGGGATCGAGGCCAAGGCCATCACCGAAGGCCGACCAAGCCCGGGCGGGCGACCATGAACGGAAGGAGACACACCCATGCGAGGAGCAGCCATGCAGGTCGTTCGAGGAGCAGTCGTGCAGGTCGTTCGAGGGACGGTGCGGCAGTGAGCCGGATCCTGGTGACCGGTTCCGCGGACGGACTTGGACGTGCGGCGGCGGATTCGCTGCTGTCCGCCGGACACGACGTGGTGGTGCACGCCCGCAACCAGGAGCGCGCGGCGGACCTCGACCCGTTGACCGACCGTGGGGCAGACCTCGTGGTGGGTGACTTCACGGACCGAGACGCGGTACGGCGCATCGCCGCCGAGCTGAACGAGGCGAAGCCGCTCGACGCGGTCATCCACAACGCCGGCGTGTGGAGCGGACCGGCGGTCATGCCGGTCAACATCGTCGCCCCGTACCTGCTCACGGCCCTGCTCCGCGGGCCGCGTCGGCTGGTGTACCTGAGCAGCGGCTCGCATTTCGGTGGGCGCCCCTCGCTCGCCGGTATCGACTGGCGGGGCGAGAGCCCGGGCTCGTACTCCGACAGCAAGCTGTTCGTCACGACGCTCGCGGCAGCGGTGGCCCGACTGCGCCCCGGGGTGCTGAGCAACGCGGTGGATCCGGGCTGGGTGCCGACCAGGATGGGCGGACCGAACGCACCGGACGACCTCGAACTCGGCCACCGGACACAGGAGTGGCTCGCCTCCAGTGACGAACCCGAGGCCCTGACCACCGGCGGGTACTGGTACCACCGCCGGCGGCAGGAGCCGCACGGCGCAGTCCACGACGAGGCGTTCCAGGACCGTCTCCTGCGGACGCTGGCCGAGGAGACGGGCACCACGCTCTGAGAGGACGGCCTCCTCTGCCGAGCAGTGCGCGACCCCGCCAGGATGAGCCCCAGGGATTCGGGGTGCGCTCGCCGGTCCTGAACGTTCGGCTGGACCGACGCGCTCCGGTTACTCGCTGTGCACGATCTGGATCAGGTTGCCGCAGGTGTCGTCCAGGACGGCAGTGGTGATCGTGCCCATCTCCAGCGGCTCCTGGGTGAAGTACACCCCCAGCTCGCGCAGCCGGTTGAACTCCGCCTGTACGTCGTCCACGGCGAAGGAGGCGGCCGGGATGCCGTCCTGGACCAGCGCCGTCTTGTACGGCTGCACCGCGGGGTGGCCGGAGGGTTCGAGCAGTAGTTCGGTACCGTCGGGATCCTCCGGCGAGACCACGGTCAGCCACCGGTCCGTACCCACCGGGACGTCGTGCTTCTTCACGAAGCCCAGCACGTCGGTGTAGAAGCGCAGGGCCTTCTCCTGGTCGTCGACGAAGACGTTGGTGAGGTGGATCTTCATGGAGCGCTCTCCGGTGCTTCGGGCTTGAGCCATCGTGTGACGATGCGTTCGAGCGGTTCGGTGGTGAGGTCGTGGAACTTGTAGCGGCCCTGGCGCCGGGTCCGGATCAGGCCCGCGGCTTCCAACACGGCGAGGTGCTGGCTGATCGCCTGACGGGACGATCCGAGACCGTGCTTGGTCGTGAGTCGCGCGCAGATTTCGAACAGGGTCTGACCGTTCCGCTCCGTCAGCTCGTCGAGGATCTTTCTGCGGGTGGGGTCGGCCAGGGCCTTGAAGACGTCGTCCGGCACAACCACACCATAGGCAAGCGGCTACTTGCCTATCAAGCCGCTGAACGACGCGAGGCGGAATCCATGGGCCCGCCGACGGAATCCCGGGCTCCCCACCGCCGTCACCGTGGGAAGACACGCACGGCGCTGCTCCCGCCCATGGCCTCCGCTTCCTGAATGTCACGGGCGCTGCGCTGGATGACGACGTTGCCCAGATCACGGGACAGCTGTGTGACGAGGGCGGCGACGCCATGCTCCCAGTCAGCCGGGGCAGTTGCCGGAGGGACGACGATCAGCTCCAGTACGTCCGCGGGATGCGATGCCGTTCCTTCGATGACGGCGCCGTTCAGCGCGAGGTAGTCCGGTGCCGGGTGGAGATGGGTTCGCGCCTGCTCGCGGACCGTGTCGATGACGCGGCCCCGCAGGTCTGTCAGCTGATGCAGAGCGGACCAGGCGATGTGCCCTGCGACGAGATGTACGGCTTCGCCTTTGCGTCTGGGGGCGATGAGGCCGAGCAGACCGAGGCGGAAGAGTGCCGCTTCCAGCTGGGTGGGCGTCACCGCGGCGTTCCTGGACAGCTGGTCGAGCGTCAGCGGCCTTGCGGCGTCGGCGGTGTGATGATCGACGAGGGCGGTGAGGAGCCGGCCCGAGGTTCCGGGGAACAGGGCGGACAGGGGAGTGCGGAAGTTCATGGCGCGTCCTGACCGTTCGGAGTCGGCGAGTCCCTGAAGAATCCGCCGACGACGATCCGGTTCGGTGCGGCTCTGGACAAGCGAAACACTCCGCTTCTGTGAAGGGTTCGGCCGCACGGCAGGATGGCAAGGGGTTCTCGCCGGCTTCGCAGGCGGGTGGCATCGACGACGAAGCCGACGAGAGTCTGATCTCCGGACGCTGCCGTTCGAGTGGTCAGACGCCGGAAAGCGGATCGTTCACGAGCGCGGTGACGGTCTCGTGGAACTCCTTGAGAACATCGAGGAATCCGGTCCTGCCCCACAGGCTCAGCCCCAGAACGGCGACGCCTACGGCCGTCATGTGCACGGCCCCCGGAAGGTCTCGGCCCGACAACGCGCGCATCGCCGACTGGTCTCCCCGGGCCCAGGCCCGCGTTGCCTCGGCAACGGCCAACTCGTAGTGGGGCGGGGCCGCGGCGGCGACTTCGTCGGCCTGCCGAACCAGGTGGCCCGGCATGCACCGCCTGCCGCTCATCTCCATGATGCTGATGGTGGAGCGCAACAGACCGCTCAGGACGGCGTACACCTCTGCCCAGCTGTCTGCGTCCAGACCGGCCAGCGCCTCGTGAACTGCGATGGCGTCGTGGTCCGCGTAGCCCCGGACGACGTCCATCGCCCGGTCGCGGGAGGTCTTGTGCGCTGCCTCGCTCATACGGCTCACACTATTGCCGCCCGGCCGGGCGGCAATCGGTCTCTGGGCGCAACGCACCTCGGAAGAAAGCACTAAGAGGTCCTAACAGAAGTTGTTGATCATGTGACTTTCGGCGTGGACGGTCGTTGGTCTGGTCGTGGGGAAACGTCAGTCGCGGCCTTGGATCGTGTCGGATGAACTGTGGTCGCTCATCGAGCCGTTGCTGCCCGAGCCGGGGCCGAAGCTGGTGGAGGGTCGGCCTCGGGTGCCGGACCGGCAGGCGCTGTGCGGGATCCTGTTCGTGCTGCACACCGGTATCCAGTGGGAGTATCTGCCCCAAGAGCTGGGCTTCGGCTCCGGCATGACCTGCTGGCGGCGCCTGGCGGCCTGGAACGAGGCCGGTGTGTGGGACGAACTGCACCTGGTGCTGCTGAAGAAGCTGCGGGCCGCGAAGAAGCTGGACTGGTCGCGGGCGGTGATCGACTCCTCCCACGTCCGGGCGGCCCGGCGCGGCCCAAAAGCGGGCCCAGCCCGGTCGACCGAGCACGGCCGGGCAGCAAGCACCACGTCCTCACCGACGGACAGGGCATCCCGCTCGCGGTGTCGCTGACCGGCGGAAACCGCAACGACGTCACCCAGCTCGTGCCGCTTCTCGACAAGGTCCCCGCCGTGGCCGGCGTGGTCGGCCGGCCCAGGCGCCGACCCGACGCGCTCCTCGCGGACCGTGGTTACGACCACGACAAGTACCGGCGCCTGGTGCGGGCTCGCGGTATCACGCCGGTGATCGCCGAACGAGGCCAGCCACACGGCTCCGGCCTGGGTGTCTTCCGCTACGTTGTCGAGCGCACCATCGCCTGGCTGCACGGCTTCCGCCGCCTGCGCATCCGATGGGAGCGGCGCGACGACATCCATGAGGCCTTTCTCGGCCTCGCCACCTGCCTGATCACCCACCGCCACGTCCAACGCCTTTGTTAGGACCTCTAAGACCAACGCCCTTCCCTCCGCAAGCACCGCGTGAGGAACACCCGTCGCGCGTCGGCGAGGCGGTCCTGGAACAGACGCGGCTCCCGTCACCACCCATCCCCAGGAGCCCGGACCGCGGACAGGTATCAGGGCGGCGCGGTCAGCCCCACGGGGGCCGCGGATGAACGCACGCGGCGCTGCGGCGCGAGGTGATCCTTCGCGCCTGGGCGGAAGCCGCAGGCGCTCACTGCGGTGCTGTGCGAGCGAGTTCGGAGTGCAGCTGCTCGGGGCTGGGCGGGATCGTCCCGGCGATGGTGGCCGGTGTGCGCACGGGCATGTGTACGCGCCGGGGCGCACGGGCGTGCGTACGCGCCGGGGCTCCGAGGTCGTCCCTGCTTCCGTCGTCGCCGATGCCGGCCGGTCCGCCATCACCGAACGTTCGAAAGCCTTCATGGAGCACGTGCCTGGCATGATCCATGCGGGACCAGTGAATCTGGGCGGCCGGGCCGCGCGACGTACGTACTGTTCGGTGTCGATGGCACGTTGATCGACGCGGTGAGCAACCAACGGCGGGTCTAACGCGGCCGATGGAAACGTTCGCGCGGGTCGCTGCGGACCGCGATCCTCATGAGTGCCTGGCCATGCTGCACGAGCTGGAGGACGAGGACGTCCGGTCCGGCGCCTACGCGACGCCCAGGGCGGTCCACGACGCCCGTTCCGTGATCGAGGTTGTCGACGAAGCCGTCCAGGGCTCGGTGACCGACAGGATCCGGCAGTCCCTGGATGATGAACTGGCCGCCATCCTCTTCGCGGGCAGCACCGGCACGGCCGGCGGTTGGCCGCCCAAGCGCGCGGTGCGACTCAAGACCAGTGATGTACGGGGTGGCTGCTCCTGCTGACCCACTTCGTCCTGGCCGTCGCCGGCGGTCCCTGCCGGGCGGGTGAATGAGGGGGGTCGGTGTGGTGTGCCGCGAGGGCGAGCCCCCGGCGGTGGAGAAGATGGTTGGCCGTCCTGGGACCCGATCCCTCACGGGCCCCAGGACGGCTTTCCCGGACCGGCTTCAGCGATCGCCGACTGTAGCTGTTCGTTCCGTCGCTCTTCACTCACCAGGTCCTCGGCACCGTCGGGGAGCGGGGCCTGGCTGCAGACCTGTCTGACGCGCCTCGCGCTACCGGGGGTCTCCGCGGCCTACTCGGAACTCTCTTCCGGAACCTCGTAGGCCTTGGTCCAGGTGGCCCCGCAGCGGCAGGAGGAGTGCTCCACGAGCTCACCGTTCTCGGTGATTCCCAGCCCCTGATTGACGCGGACGTGCACGTGCTCGGACATGGGCGGACTTCCTTCCCGCAAGCCCGCCGACCCGACGACAGGCTGAAAGCCCCCATCCTCCGCAGGTAGGGCAGAGCTCACGTAGGAGCCACGTCACATCCCGTGAATCCGGCTGCCGCGCGCCGACGGGACGGGCGGCAGCCAGGACGCGCCGGGCTGGGTAGAGCAGTCCCTCGCAGAGCAGTCCCTCGGGGATCAGTCGCTCGGGGAGCGATCCCTCGGGGAGGGACGTGAGTCCTCAGTGATCAGTGGGCGAGGTGGACGCTGTTTCCTGCCGGGGCTGCTCATGGGCGTCCGCTTCCAGCGGTGGTGCGGCATGCCGGTCCGTGCGGTGCTCCTCGCGAGGCGTGGTGATCCTGAGCCGGGGGGTGTCGACGGGTCCGGGTGGGACGGGGACGGGTCGGCGGGCGGTGAGGTGGCCCACCCAGTGACGGCCGCAGATGGGGCAGGGGGGAGCGCCTTCGGGGGCATAGGGGGACGGCACGGCGTGGCCGTCGCGGGTGAAGTACTCCCAGTCGTCGCCGTTCTCGTCGCGGTAGTACTGCACGTCGTAATCGGCGCTCCACTTGTGCCAGCAGTGGCCGCACGTGAACTCCACACGCTCGACAGCCAGTTCGGTGATCATCGGCTTGCCTCCCTTCAGGTGGCCGTCGGCTCCGTGAAAGGACTCTGCTTGCTGACACCTGCCCTTCCCGGCCACGGGGCGGAGAC
Organism: Streptomyces ipomoeae 91-03; assembly: GCF_000317595.1. Lineage (GTDB taxonomy): Bacteria > Actinomycetota > Actinomycetes > Streptomycetales > Streptomycetaceae > Streptomyces > Streptomyces ipomoeae. Next base: position 28,941 of record NZ_AEJC01000528.1, read on the forward strand.
GGCCGGCAGCCACGCTGTGTCCGGGCGCAGCCCTTACCGCTGTCTTCCCCGCTGGCCTGGACAGGTTTGTCGTCATCTTGACACCTGGCTGTAGATATTTTATGCGGACAAGGGAGGGATTGGATTAATAGTTCCGATTGTGGAGCTTTTCGCTGATGTCGACCTGCCTCGACGAGCTGCTGGCAGACGTCGACGACCTCATCCTCGATGAGGCCCGGGCCCGGGAAGGCATCGAGTCCGCCGGGGAGATCGGCGCGACCTCCCTCTCTGTGACACGGTCATCCACGCTCTGCTGCCGGAGCGGCCCGATGGCGATGTCGCGCTGCTCATCGCCCGCACTCAGGCGGTGGACGCCTCGGGTGGTCTCCTGGGAGATCTCCCCGGGCCCGGCCGGGGGCGCCGACGCACGCCGGCGGGCCACGGCTCAGGCGGCGCGCTGGGAACTGCGGGAGGCGCCGCCGACCGCCGAGCTGATCGTCGGTGAGCCGGCCGTGACCTGCCCGGGCGGAGCGGCGGAACGGCGGAACGGCGAAAACCCGTGGCGGTTGTGGCTGCGGTCGTTTGGCTGGCGCTGGGCTGAGCGTCGGCCTTTTTCGGCCCCGCCGCCCTACCCGTCCCTCCCCCATCCACCCGCAGACGACTCACCGGCCCTCTGCCGTCCCCTGCGCACGCGCAACCGCCGGGTGCCCATGAATCGGGCCCCGGCGGTTGGGTGTGTCACGGAGTGGGTGGGTCAGTCGGAGATCAGACCCTCGCGGAGTTGGGCCAGGGTGCGGGTGAGCAGGCGGGAGACGTGCATCTGGGA
>NZ_AEJC01000529.1 GCF_000317595.1 Streptomyces ipomoeae 91-03
CTGATCCGGCGGGGCCCGGCGTCTGCAAAAGAAAGTGCAAGGAACCGCAAGGAAACACCAACTTCCGTTCCCTGTAGGAATCTTGGGGCAATCGGTGTGTTCTTGTGATGTGCGGGACACCCCATCGGAGCAGGGTGCGTTGTGCAACGTAAGCTGTACCGGTGCCGAATCACGGCAAGTGGGTCCATAATGCGCGACACCCGGCAACAGCCCCACGCGCGGACCTCTGGGCGGCGTGTCCGAAATAGTGCGTATTGGGTCGGCAGTGTAGAACGGGAGATGTGACGGCCATGGCTATGGAAACTCCCCAGCTCAACGACGCTTCCGCCGTCCCCGCGCCGGGTGACGAGCGGTGATCGGAACCGGGACGGCGCGCACCGGCGACCCGGAGCGCGACACCCTCGACAAGGCCGCGGTCGAGAACTTTCCCGTCGCGCCGTTCTTCCTGCCCAGGGTCTGGCGCGACGACCTGATGGCGATCTACGGCTTCGCCCGCCTCGTCGACGACATCGGCGACGGCGACCTCGCCCCCGGCGGCGCCGACGCCCGCCTCCTCGGTGTCTCCCCGCAGGACGCCGACGACCGGCTCCTCCTCCTCGACGCCTTCGAGGCCGACCTCCGCGAGGTCTTCGACGCCACCCCGAACCACCCGCTGCTGCGCCGCCTCCAGTCCACCGTCCGCCGCCACGCCCTCACCCCCGAGCCGTTCCTCGCCCTGATCGCCGCGAACCGCCAGGACCAACAGGTCGAGCGGTACGAGACCTACGACGACCTGCTCGCCTACTGCGCGCTGTCCGCCAACCCCGTCGGCCACCTGGTCCTCGCCGTCACCGGCACCACCACCCCCGAGCGGATCCGCCACTCCGACGCTATCTGCACGGCGCTGCAGATCGTCGAGCACCTCCAGGACATCGCCGAGGACCTCGGTCGCGGCCGTGTCTATCTGCCCGTCGCGGACATGAAGCGCTTTCACGTCCAGGAGGCGGATCTCGCCGCGCCCACAGCAGGCGCATCGGTGCGCGCACTGGTCGCATACGAGGCCGAACGCGCCCGGAATCTCCTGAATGAGGGCACCCCGCTCGTGGGTAGCGTCCACGGCAGGCTGAGACTGCTCCTCGCGGGGTTCGTGGCGGGAGGAAGGGCGGCCCTCCACGCGATCGCCGCCGCCGAGTTCGACGTACTGTCCGGCCCTCCCGAGCCCGGCAAGCTCCGGCTGCTGCGCGAGGTGGGCGCGACCCTGCGAGGAGAGGGGTGATCCGGACCGTGGAGTCGGAACCACACGCGTCCGCACCGGTACTCGCCGCCTACAGCTACTGCGAGGCCGTCACCGGACGGCAGGCCCGCAACTTCGCCTACGGCATCAGGCTTCTGCCGACGCCCAAACGCCGCGCGATGTCCGCCCTGTACGCGTTCTCCCGGCGCGTCGACGACATCGGCGACGGCGCGCTCGCGGTCGAGGTCAAGGCGGGCCGGCTGGAGGAGACCAGGGCGCTGCTCGCCCGGATCCGGGACGGCTCCGTCGACGAGGACGACACGGACCCCGTCGCGGTGGCCCTCGCCCACGCCGGAGCGGCCTTCCCGATCCCGCTCGACGCCCTCGACGAACTCATCGACGGCGTCCTGAAGGACGTACACGGCGAGACCTACGAGACCTGGGACGACCTCAAGGTCTACTGCCGCTGCGTCGCCGGCGCCATCGGACGCCTCTCGCTCGGCGTCTTCGGCACGGAACCGGGGGTGCGCGGCGCGGAACGCGCGCCGGAGTACGCCGACACCCTCGGGCTCGCGCTCCAACTCACCAACATCCTCAGGGACATTCGCGAGGACGCCCAAGGCGGACGCACCTATCTGCCGACCGACGACCTGGCGAAGTTCGGCTGCTCGGGCGGCTTCGCCGGGCCGCTCCCGCCGGCCGACTCCGACTTCGCGGGTCTGGTGCACTTCGAGGTGCGCCGGGCCCGTGCCCTCTTCGCCGAGGGTTACCGGCTGCTGCCCATGCTCGACCGGCGCAGCGGCGCCTGTGTCGCCGCCATGGCCGGCATCTACCGCCGGCTGCTCGACCGCATCGAGCGTGAACCCGAGGCCGTGCTGCGCGGCCGGGTCTCGCTGCCCGGACGCGAGAAGGCCTACGTCGCCGTACGCGGTCTGTCCGGGCTCGACGCCCGGCATGTGTCGCGCCATACGGTCAGGAGGCGTGTCTGATGGACAATCCGACCCAAGGCGAACCCATCGGGGGAAAGCGGTACGCAACCCTCCGTGGTACGACGGCGTCCCTGACTGCGACGGCCTGCCACGGGCCGATCCATCGCCCCGGCGGACCGGCAGGGGAGGTGACACGATGACCGACGGCGCACAGTCCGAGCAACCGCCGGACGCGGACCGGACGGGCCGTCCCCGGCGCACGGCCGTGGTGGTCGGCGGGGGACTGGCCGGAATCACCGCCGCGCTCGCCCTGGCCGACGCCGGTGTCCAGGTCACCCTGCTGGAAGGGCGGCCACGGCTCGGCGGGCTCGCCTTCTCCTTCCGGCGCGGCGAGCTGACCGTCGACAACGGCCAGCATGTGTATCTGCGCTGCTGCACCGCCTACCGCTGGTTCCTCGACCGTATCGACGGTGCCGCGCTCGCACCCCTGCAGAACCGTCTCGACGTGCCGGTGCTCGACGCCGAGGGCAGGCCCGGCAGACGGCTCGGCAGGCTCCGGCGCGACGCACTGCCCGTACCCCTGCATCTGGGGCGCAGCCTGGCCACGTACACCCATCTCTCGCTCATCGAGCGCGCCAAGGTGGGGCGTGCCGCACTGGCGCTCAAAGCACTCGACCTCGACGATCCGGCGCTGGACGAGCGGGACTTCGGCGGCTGGCTGGCCGAACACGGTCAGTCGGCGCGTGCCGTGGAGGCGCTGTGGGACCTCGTGGGGGTCGCCACCCTCAACGCGGTCGCCGAGGACGCCTCGCTCGGGCTCGCCGCGATGGTGTTCAAGACGGGCTTGCTGTCCGACCCGGGCGCCGCAGACATCGGCTGGGCCCATGTCCCGCTGGGCGAACTGCACGACCGGCTGGCCCGCAAGGCGCTCGACTCGGCGGGCGTCCGTACCGGACTCCGTACCCGCGTCACCTCAGTCTCCCCCTGTGGAGACGGACGTTGGACGGTCCAGGTGCCCGGCGAGAGCCTCGACGCCGACGCGGTCGTCCTCGCCGTACCGCAGCGCGAGACCCACGACCTGCTGCCCGCCGGCGCGCTGGACGCACCGGAGCGGCTGCTTCGGATCGGCACCGCGCCGATCCTCAATGTGCATGTCGTCTACGACCGGAAGGTGCTCAAACGGCCGTTCTTCGCGGCGCTGGGCTCCCCGGTGCAGTGGGTCTTCGACCGGACCGGGGCGTCGGGGCTGCGGGAGGGCCAGTATCTGGCGCTGTCGCAGTCGGCCGCACAGGACGAGATCGACGCGCCCGTCGCCGCGCTGCGCGCACGCTATCTGCCCGAGCTGGAGCGGCTGTTGCCCGGCGTGCGCGGCGCTGCGGTGAAGGACTTCTTCGTGACCCGGGAGCGCACCGCGACCTTCGCTCCCACCCCCGGCGTCGGACGGCTCAGGCCCGGCGCCCGCACCAAGGCACCCGGCCTGTATCTGGCCGGAGCGTGGACCGCCACCGGGTGGCCCGCGACCATGGAGAGTGCGGTCCGCAGCGGAGTGAGTGCGGCCGACGCCGCCCTCGCCACCCTGGGCCGGCCCCGGGACCACCTCTTCGCCCATGAGCATGAGGAGGCAGCGTGACGCTGGAAGCGCACAGGACCGGTTACCGCACTCTCGGTACCGCAACAAGAGGAGAGACTGTGCCCACTGTGCCCCCGGCCGCGACGGCAGCCGACGCGGTGGACGTGACCGCGCTCCTGGAGCGCGGGCGGACCCTGGCCACCCCCGTGCTGCGGGCGGCCATCGAACGGCTTGCGCCCCCCATGAACACCGTCGCGGCCTACCACTTCGGCTGGATCGACGCCCACGGCAACCCGGCGGACAGCGACGGCGGCAAGGCGGTGCGCCCCGCGCTCGCCGTGATGTCCGCCGAGGTCACCGGCGCCGCCCCCGAGGTCGGTGTCCCCGGCGCGGTCGCGGTGGAGCTGGTGCACAACTTCTCGCTGCTGCACGACGACCTGATGGACGGCGACGAACAGCGCCGCCACCGTGACACGGTCTGGAAGTCGTACGGCCCCGCCCAGGCCATCCTCGTCGGCGACGCGCTGATGGTCCTCGCCAACGAGATCCTCCTCGAACTCGGCACCGCGGAGGCGGCCCGCGCCACCCGCCGCGTCACCACGGCGACGCGCGCCCTCATCGACGGCCAGGCCCAGGACATCTCCTACGAGCACCGCGAGCGGGTCACCGTCGAGGAGTGCCTGGAGATGGAGGGCAACAAGACCGGCGCCCTGCTCGCCTGTGCCTCTTCCATCGGCGCCGTCCTCGGCGGGGCGGACGACCGCACGGCCGACACCCTGGAGAAGTACGGCTACCACCTCGGCCTCGCCTTCCAGGCCGTCGACGACCTGCTGGGCATCTGGGGCGACCCGGAAGCCACTGGCAAGCAGACCTGGAGCGATCTGCGGCAGCGCAAGAAGTCCCTGCCGGTGGTGGCCGCGCTCGCGGCCGGCGGCCAGGCCTCCGAGCAGCTCGGCGAGATCCTCGCCGCCGACGCCAAGAGCAGCGACTTCGAGAGCTTCTCCGAGGAGGAGTTCGCCGCCCGCGCCGCTCTCATCGAGCAGGCGGGCGGCCGGGAGTGGACCGCGGAGGAGGCGCGCCGCCAGCACGCCATCGCCATCGGGGCACTGGACTCGATCCGGATGCCCGAGTACGTGCGGGACCAGTTCGCGGCGCTCGCCGACTTCGTCGTCGTACGGAAGAGATGATCGCCATCGACCGACTCGGAATCGTCATCGGTCGAATAGGCCTCGCGTAGTCGCCGGCCGGTGCGCCCCCGGGCTGCGGCGTCGCCGGAGCAGGGGAACACCCTTGCCGGACGCACACCGGCCGACGGCTGACCCACCGCAGAGAGATCCGTCCACTGCACGAAGGGGAAGCCATGACAGCGACGACCGACGGAAGCACCGGGGCACCCCCGCCCCGCGCTGCCTCGGCCAGCGACACCGACCACGACACCCCGGCGGCGGCAGGGCTCCAGGACGCCGCCGCACACGCGATGAGGCGTGCCACCGACTTCCTGCTCGCACGGCAGGACGCCCAGGGCTGGTGGAAGGGCGACCTGGAGACCAACGTCACCATGGACGCCGAGGACCTGCTGCTCCGTCAGTTCCTCGGCATCCGCGACGAGAAGACCACACAGGCCGCCGCCCTCCACATCAGAGGCGAGCAGCGCGCGGACGGCACCTGGGCCACCTTCCACGGCGGTCCACCCGAACTCTCCACCACCATCGAGGCGTACGTCGCGCTGCGGCTGGCCGGGGACGACCCGGACGAGCCGCACATGGCGAGGGCGTCCGCGTGGATCAGGCAGCGCGGCGGCATCGCCGCCTCCCGGGTCTTCACCCGGATCTGGCTGGCGCTGTTCGGCTGGTGGAAGTGGGACGACCTGCCGGAGATGCCACCGGAGCTGATCCACTTCCCGAAGTGGATGCCGCTGAACATCTACGACTTCGGATGCTGGGCCCGGCAGACCATCGTGCCGCTGACGATCGTCTCGGCGAAGCGCCCGGTGCGCCCCGCGCCGTTCCCGCTGGACGAGCTGCACACCGACCCCGGCCGACCGAACCCGCCCAAGTCCCTTGATCCGCTCGGCAGTTGGGAGGGCGCCTTCCAGCGGCTCGACAAGGTGCTGCACGGCTACCACAAGGTGGCTCTGAAGCGGCTGCGCAAGGCGGCCATGAACAGCGCCGCCCGCTGGATCATCGAACGGCAGGAGAACGACGGCTGCTGGGGCGGCATCCAGCCACCGGCCGTGTACTCGATCATCGCGCTGTATCTGCTCGGCTACGACCTCGGACACCCCGTGATGCGGGCCGGGTTGGAGTCCCTCGACCGGTTCGCCGTGTGGCGCGAGGACGGCGCCCGGATGATCGAGGCCTGCCAGTCACCGGTGTGGGACACCTGCCTCGCCACCATCGCCCTCGCCGACGCGGGGCTGCCCGCCGACCATCCCCAACTGGTGAAGGCCGCCGACTGGATGCTCGGCGAGGAGATCGTCCGCCCCGGCGACTGGTCCATCAGGCGACCCCAACTTCCGCCGGGCGGCTGGGCGTTCGAGTTCCACAACGACAACTACCCCGACATCGACGACACCGCCGAGGTCGTGCTCGCCCTGCGCCGGGTGAAGCACCCCGATCCGGAGCGCGTCGAGAAGGCCGTTCGGCGCGGGACGCGCTGGAGCCTCGGCATGCAGTCGAGGAACGGGGCGTGGGGCGCCTTCGACGTCGACAACACCAGCCCGTTCCCCAACCGGCTGCCGTTCTGCGACTTCGGCGAGGTCATCGACCCGCCGAGCGCGGACGTCACCGCCCATGTGGTGGAGATGCTCGCCGTCGAGGGCCTGGCCCATGATCCGCGCACCCGGCGCGGCATCGAGTGGCTGCTCGCCGAACAGGAACCGAACGGCTCGTGGTTCGGCCGCTGGGGCGTCAACTACGTCTACGGTACCGGCTCGGTGGTCCCGGCCCTCGTCGCCGCCGGACTGCCCGCCTCGCACCCCGCGATCCGCCGGGCCGTGGCCTGGCTGGAGACCGTGCAGAACGACGACGGCGGCTGGGGCGAGGACCTGCGCTCCTACCGGGACGCCGCCGAGTGGGGCGGCAAGGGCGCCTCCACCGCCTCCCAGACCGCGTGGGCGCTCCTCGCGCTGCTCGCGGCGGGGGAGCGGGACGCCAAGGCCACCGAGCGCGGCATCGAGTGGCTGGCCCAGACCCAGGGGGAGGACGGCAGCTGGGACGAGCCGTACTTCACCGGCACCGGCTTCCCCTGGGACTTCTCCATCAACTACCACCTCTACCGGCAGGTGTTCCCACTCACCGCGCTCGGCCGGTACGTCAACGGTGAACCGGCCGTCCTGAAAGCCACAGGCAGCTGATGGACGTGGCCCCCACCACCCCGGCCCCGCTGCTGATCGCCTGCGCGCTCGGCATCGAGCGGCTCGCCCTGCGCGGCGGCGACCGGGGCTCTGCCCGGGGCCCGGTCACCATCCTGCGCACCGGCATGGGGCCCAAGGCCGCCGAGCGGGCCATCACCGGGCGGCTCGCCGACCCCGCCTTCGCCGACGCGGCCGTCCTCGCCACCGGGTTCTGCGCCGGGCTCGCCCCCGGGATGCATCCCGGTGATCTGGTGGTCGCCGAGGAGACCTGGGTGCTGCGAGGGGTGGTGACGCCCTGCGTGGCTACCAAACGTTTGGTCAAAGAGCTGGTGCGGGCCGTGCCCGGACGCACGATCCACACCGGCCCGCTCACCGGATCCGATCACGTGGTACGCGGTCAGGAACGGTCGGACCTGTTCGCGACCGGTGCGATCGCGGTCGACATGGAGTCGGCGGTCACGCTGCACAGCGCCGTGAGATCGGGCGCACGCCCCGTTGCGGCCGTACGGGTGGTCGTGGACGCCCCAGAACATGAACTGGTCCGGATCGGTACGGTACGCGGTGGAATATCAGCCTTCCGCGTCCTTCGTGCCGTCATCCCGGCTTACTACGAATGGCACCGTTCCTTGCTGCTCCCCAGGAGGTGAGCCAGATGGCCATGCCGCTCCGCCAGTCCATCAAGGTGGCGACCTATCTCGCTGAACAGAAGCTCCGCAAGAGGGACAAGTTTCCGCTGATCGTCGAGTTGGAACCGCTCTACGCCTGCAATCTGAAGTGCGAGGGCTGCGGCAAGATCCAGCATCCGGCGGGGGTGCTCAAGCAGCGCATGCCGGTGGCGCAGGCCGTGGGCGCCGTGCTGGAGTCGGGTGCGCCGATGGTGTCGATCGCGGGCGGTGAGCCCCTGATGCATCCTCACATCGACGAGATCGTCCGGCAGTTGGTGGCCCGGCGGAAGTACGTCTTCCTGTGCACCAACGCGCTGCTGCTGCGCAAGAAGATGGACAAGTTCAAGCCCTCGCCGTACTTCGCCTTCGCCGTGCACATCGACGGGCTGCGGGAGCGGCACGACGAGTCGGTGGCCAAGGAGGGGGTGTTCGACGAGGCCGTGGCGGCCATCAAGGAGGCCAAGAGGCGCGGCTTCCGGGTCACCACCAACTCGACCTTCTTCAACACCGACACCCCGCAGACCATCATCGAGGTCCTCAACTACCTCAACGACGACCTCAAGGTCGACGAGATGATGATCTCGCCCGCCTACGCCTACGAGAAGGCGCCCGACCAGGAGCACTTCCTCGGCGTGGAGCAGACCCGCGAACTGTTCAGGAAGGCCTTCGCGGGCGGCAACCGGCGACGCTGGCGCCTCAACCACTCGCCTCTGTTCCTCGACTTCCTGGAGGGCAGGGTCGACTTCCCGTGCACGGCGTGGGCGATCCCCAACTACTCGCTGTTCGGCTGGCAGCGGCCCTGCTACCTGATGAGCGACGGATACGTCACGACGTACCGGGAGCTGATCGAGGAGACCGACTGGGACGCGTACGGCCGCGGCAAGGACGCGCGCTGTGCCAACTGTATGGCGCACTGTGGCTATGAGCCGACCGCCGTCCTCGCCACCATGGGATCGCTGAAGGAGTCGCTGCGCGCGATGCGCGAGACGGTCTCCGGGAACCTCGGGAAGCAGGGGTGATGTCATGACCGCCGTATCCCTGGGCGTGCCCCAAGTGCCCGTGCGCCCGGTCGCGGCGCGCCGTCCCTCGCGGCAGATCCAGGTCGGCCCGGTGGCCGTCGGGGGCGGGGCTCCGGTGTCCGTGCAGTCGATGACGACGACCCGTACGTCGGACATCGGTGCCACCTTGCAGCAGATCGCGGAACTCACCGCCTCCGGCTGCCAGATCGTCCGGGTCGCCTGCCCCACGCAGGACGACGCGGACGCCCTCGCCACCATCGCCGAGAAGTCGCAGATCCCGGTGATCGCGGACATCCACTTCCAGCCCAAGTACGTGTTCGCGGCGATCGAGGCCGGTTGTGCGGCGGTGCGGGTGAACCCCGGCAACATCAAGCAGTTCGACGACAAGGTCAAGGAGATCGCGCGGGCCGCGAAGGACCGCGGGACCCCGATCCGGATCGGCGTCAACGCCGGCTCGCTCGACAGGCGGCTGCTGCGGAAGTACGGCAAGGCCACGCCGGAGGCGCTGGTGGAGTCGGCGCTGTGGGAGGCGTCGCTCTTCGAGGAGCACGGCTTCCGGGACATCAAGATCTCCGTCAAGCACAACGACCCGGTCGTGATGATCGAGGCGTACCGGCAACTCGCCGCCCAGTGCGACTACCCGCTGCACCTGGGGGTCACCGAGGCCGGCCCGGCGTTCCAGGGCACGATCAAGTCGGCGGTCGCCTTCGGGGCGCTGCTCAGCGAGGGCATCGGCGACACCATCCGGGTCTCGCTGAGCGCCCCGCCCGCCGAGGAGGTCAAGGTCGGCATCCAGATCCTTCAGTCGCTGAACCTGCGGCAGCGGCGGCTGGAGATCGTGTCGTGTCCGTCGTGCGGACGGGCGCAGGTCGATGTGTACCGGCTGGCCGACGAGGTGACCGCCGGTCTGGAGGGCATGGAGGTGCCGCTGCGCGTCGCGGTCATGGGCTGCGTCGTCAACGGACCCGGAGAGGCGCGGGAGGCGGACCTGGGGGTCGCCTCCGGCAACGGCAAGGGGCAGATCTTCGTCAAGGGCGAGGTCGTCAGGACCGTGCCCGAGTCGAAGATCGTGGAGACCCTCATCGACGAGGCGATGAAGATCGCCGAACAGATGGAGCGGGACGGCGTCGCGTCGGGGGAGCCGGCGGTCACCGTGAGCTGACAACACGGGCTGAAAAGCACGGATCGAGAGGGGCCCGACGTGACGATTCTGGAGAACATCCGGCAACCGCGCGACCTGAAGGCGCTGACCGAGGCGGAACTCGGTGAACTGGCCGAAGAGATCCGGGAGTTCCTGGTGCACGCGGTCGCCAGGACCGGAGGTCACCTGGGGCCCAATCTGGGGGTGGTGGAACTCTCCATCGCACTCCACCGGGTCTTCGAATCCCCCGTCGACGCCATCGTCTGGGACACCGGCCACCAGAGTTACGTCCACAAGATCCTGACAGGTCGTCAGGACTTCTCCAAACTGCGCGGCAAGGGCGGCCTGTCCGGTTATCCCTCGCGCGAGGAGTCCGAGCACGACATCGTCGAGAACAGCCACGCCTCCACCGCCCTCGGCTGGGCGGACGGCCTCGCCAAGGCCCGCCGGGTGCAGGGGGAGAACAGCCACGTCGTCGCCGTCATCGGGGACGGCGCCCTCACCAGCGGCATGGCCTGGGAGGCGCTGAACAACATCGCGGCCGCCAAGGACCGGCCGCTGATCATCGTCGTCAACGACAACGAGCGCTCGTACTCCCCGACCATAGGCGGCCTCGCGAACCATCTCGCGACCCTGCGGACCACCGACGGCTACGAGCAGTTCCTGGCCTGGGGCAAGGACGTCCTGCTGCGCACCCCGGTCGTCGGCAACCAGGTCTACGAGGCACTGCACGGGGCGAAGAAGGGCTTCAAGGACGCGTTCGCACCGCAGGGCATGTTCGAGGACCTGGGCCTGAAGTACGTCGGGCCGATCGACGGCCACGACATCAAGGCGGTCGAGTCGGCGCTGCGCCGCGCCAAACGCTTCCACGGGCCGGTCCTCGTCCACTGCCTCACCGAGAAGGGCCGGGGATACGAGCCCGCCCTCGCCCACGAGGAGGACCACTTCCACACGGTCGGTGTGATGGACCCGCTCACCTGCGAGCCGCTCACACCCTCCGGCGGACCGTCCTGGACCTCCGTCTTCGGCGACGAGATCGTACGGATCGCCGACGAACGCGAGGACGTCGTGGCCATCACGGCGGCCATGCTGCACCCCGTCGGGCTGGGCAAGTTCGCGGAGAAGTTCCCGGACCGGGTGTGGGACGTCGGCATCGCCGAGCAGCACGCGGCGGTGTCGGCGGCCGGGCTCGCCACGGGCGGGCTGCATCCGGTGGTGGCCGTGTACGCGACCTTCCTCAACCGGGCCTTCGACCAGCTGCTGATGGATGTCGCCCTGCACCGGTGCGGGGTGACCTTCGTACTGGACCGGGCGGGTGTGACGGGAGTCGACGGGCCGTCGCACAACGGCATGTGGGACATGTCCATCCTCCAGGTCGTGCCGGGGCTGCGGATCGCCGCGCCGCGCGACGCCGAACAGCTGCGGGCCCAGCTGCGGGAGGCGGTCGCGGTGGACGACGCACCGACGCTGATCCGGTTCCCGAAGGAGTCGGTGGGGCCGGAGATTGCCTCGCTGGAGCGGGTCGGCGGCATGGACGTGCTGTACCGCTCCCCGGACGCGGACGGCGCCCAGGTGCTGTTCGTCGCCGTCGGTGTCATGGCGCCGGTGTGTCTGCGGGCCGCCGAGTTGCTTCAGGCGCGCGGCATCGGCTGCACCGTCGTGGACCCGCGCTGGGTCAAGCCGGTCGGTCCGGCGCTGCCGTGGCTCGCCGACGAACACCGGCTGGTGGCCGTCGTCGAGGACAACAGCCGGGCGGCAGGGGTCGGTTCGGCGGTCGCCCTGGCGCTGGGGGACGCCGAGGTCGACGTACCCGTACGGCGGTTCGGTATCCCCGAGCAGTTCCTCGCGCACGCCAAGCGGAGTGAGGTGCTGGCGGAGATCGGCCTGACGCCGGCCGAGATCGCCGGACGGATCAGCGCGTGTCTGGCCGTCAAGGGCGAGCTGCCGAAGGGAGAGCCGTCCGGGGCCGGGTCGGTGAAGGGGGAGCCTGCGGCGGTCGGGTTGTCGAAGAGGGTGAAGGGGGCGCAAGGGGAGCCGTCCGGGGCCGGGTCGGTGAAGGGGGACCTGTCCGAGGCCGAGCCGTCCGAGGAGAAACCGTAGATGACCACCGCGGAACCCGCCGCCGGGGTCGAGGAGTTCGACCTGGGCAAGCTGCTGGCCGAACGCGGCGCCGAGCGCTACGAACTGCACGCCCGGCACCTCAACCACCAACTCCCGCGCATGCTGCACACCATCGGCTTCGACAAGGTCTACGAGCGGGCCGAGGGCGCGTACTTCTGGGACGCCGACGGCAACGACTACCTGGACATGCTCGCCGGGTTCGGGGTGATGGCGCTCGGCCGCCACCACCCCGTGGTCCGCAAGGCGCTGCACGACGTCCTCGACGCGCGGCTCGCCGACCTGACCCGCTTCGACTGCCAGCCGCTGCCGGGGCTGCTCGCCGAGCGGCTGCTCACCCACAGCCCGCATCTGGACCGGGTGTTCTTCGGCAACAGCGGTACGGAAGCCGTCGAGACCGCGCTGAAGTTCGCCCGGTACGCCACCGGCAGACCGCGCGTCCTGTACTGCGACCACGCCTTCCACGGGCTCACCACCGGCTCACTGTCCGTGAACGGCGAGGACGGTTTCCGGGCCGGCTTCGCACCGCTGCTGCCCGACACGGCCGTACCGCTCGGCGATCTCGACGCCCTGGCGCGGGAGTTGAAGAAGGGCGACGTGGCCGCGCTGATCGTCGAGCCCATCCAGGGCAAGGGAGTGCACGAGGCGCCGCCCGGATATCTGCTCGCCGCACAGGAGCTGCTGCGCAGGCACAAGGCGCTGCTGATCGTGGACGAGGTGCAGACCGGGCTGGGACGGACCGGGGACTTCTACGCCTACCAGCACGAGGACGGCGTGGAGCCGGACCTGGTGTGCGTGGCCAAGGCGCTCTCCGGCGGGTACGTGCCCGTCGGCGCGACCCTCGGCAAGGAGTGGATCTTCAAGAAGGTCTACTCGTCGATGGACCGCGTCCTCGTCCACTCGGCGAGCTTCGGCTCCAACGCCCAGGCCATGGCGGCCGGCCTCGCCGTCCTCTCCGTCATGCAGAACGAGGAGATCGTGGCGGGCGCCCGGGCCACGGGGGAGCTGCTGAAGACCCGGCTCGCGGCGCTGGTCGACAAGTACGAGCTGCTCAGCGACGTACGCGGCCGGGGGCTGATGATCGGCATCGAGTTCGGCAGGCCCAAGGCGCTGAAGCTGCGCAGCCGTTGGACGATGCTCCAGGCGGCGCGCAAGGGCCTGTTCGCGCAGATGGTCGTCGTACCGCTGCTGCAACGGCACCGCATTCTCACCCAGGTCTCCGGCGACCATCTGGAGGTCATCAAGCTGATCCCGCCGCTGATCGTCGGAGAACGGGAGGTGGACCGGTTCGTGGCGGCCTTCACGGAGGTGATGGACGACGCGCACAGCGGGGGCGGGCTGATGTGGGACTTCGGCAAGACGCTGATGAAGCAGGCGGTGGCCAACCGGTAGAGCGGACTGGGGACGGGGCCGTCGGTTGGCAGCCTGCGCCAGGGTGTCTGCCAAACGTTTGGTAGGCGCTTTGCCTCAGAGGCAAGAAATTTGCCGCACAGGCAAAGCTCCGGCTGAATGGAAGGCATGAGCCCTTCCGAGGGTACGCACCCTCCTGAGCCGGCGGCGGACGTCGAGCTGCCCGTCGTCGCCCCGCAACTGCGCGCCCTGCGCCGCCGGGCCTCCCTCACGCTGGAGGTCGCGGCGCGGGCCGCCGGGCTGTCGCCCGCGCATCTGTCCCGACTGGAGACCGGGCAGCGTCAGCCGTCGCTGCCGATGCTGCTCGCGCTGGCCCGCATCTACGGTACGACCGTCTCCGAACTGCTCGGCGAGACCGTAGCCGAGCGGGATGCCGTGCTCCGGGCCGACGACGCGGAGCCGACCGGGGCCGGTGGCTGGACGTACTGGCAGGCGGGCGCGCCCGGGCGCGGGATGCAGGCGCTGCGGGTGCATGTGCCGTACGGCTCGCAGGGCGACATCGTGCGCGTCCACCCCGGTGAGGAGTGGCTGTACGTCCTCAAGGGGCGGCTGCGACTGCGTCTCGGGGACACCGCGCATCTGCTCGCGCCCGGGGACAGCGCGCACTTCGACTCGCTGACCCCGCACCGCATCGCCGCCGCCGACCAGGACGGTGCCGATCTCCTGTTCGTCCACACCCTGCTGCAGAGCCCGACCACCGCCCTGTGCCTCGGGCCGACCACCCCCGGAGAGACGCCATGACCGACATGGAAGAGAAGTTCCCCCGCGCCCTTTGGGTGCGGCTGCTCATCTACATCGCGGTCGGACACGTCTTCGCGGCCTTCATCTATCTGCTGTTCGAGCTGGGTGCGAAGCAGTAGCCGAGTCGGCCTAGGTCTGTTGCGAAAGTGGATCTTGTTCGTTGATGATTACCTCTCGTGGGACGTGGTGATCTTACGAACGGCCAGTGGGCCCGGCTTGAGCCGCTGCTGCCGCGGGGCATCAAGCCGGGTCGTCCGCAGGTGTGGACACGGCGGCAGCTCATAGACGGCATACGGTGGCGGACCCGGACCGGTGCTCCTTGGCGCGACGTGCCGGAACGCTATGGGCCGTGGGACCGGGTTTACGACCTGTTCCGGCGCTGGCAGCGGGACGGCACCTGGGCGAGGATCCTCACTCAGCTGCAGGCAGAAGCGGACGCCAAGGGCCTGATCACCTGGGAGGTGAACGTCGACTCGACCGTCTGCCGGGCCCACCAGCACGCCGCCGGGGCGGCGAAAAGGGGGACCTCCAGAAGGAGCCGCCCGGCGGCGTCTTCGTCGAGCCGGCCGACCACGGCCTCGGACGCTCCCGGGGCGGTCTGACCAGCAAAATCCACCTCGCCGTCGAGCAGGGGCAGAAGCCGCTGTCGGTGGTGATCACGGCTGGTCACAGGGGTGACTCCCCGCAGTTCGAGCCGGTTCTGGAAGCGATCCGAGTCCCCAGGCTTGGACTGGGCAGGCCGCGCAAGCGCCCGGACCGGGTGCGGGCCGACAAGGCGTACGACTCCCGCCGCAACCGTTCCTACCTGCGCAGACGCGGGATCAAGGCCACCATTCCGGTCCCGGCGGACCGTGTCCGCAACCGGCTCAAGCGCGGCTCGCGCGGCGGGCGTCCGCCGAAGTTCGACAAGGGCGACTACAAGCAGCGGCATGCGGTCGAATGCGGGATCAATCGCCTCAAGCGCCACCGGGCCGTCGCCACTCGTTACGACAAACTCGCCGTCCGCTACGAAGCGACCGTGCTGGTCGCAGCCATCAACGAGTGGCTGTGACCAGCACTTTCGCAACAGACCCTAGTCGAGCAGGCGTTCGCGCAGCCGCTCCAGGGTCTCCGGGGTCACGTTCAGGCCCTGGGCCAGATAGGTGTCGACGTCGCCCCAGGTCCCCTCGACCGTGTCGAAGGCCGCCTGGAGGTATTCGGCGCGGGCGTCGAAAAGGGGGCTCAGGAGTTCCATGACCTCGGGGGAGTAGGCGCTCGGGGAGGTGCTGCTGCGGTGGACCTTGTAGCGGCGGTGCTTGGCGTTGGACTCCAGATAATCGGTGAGGATGGCCTCGCGCTCGACGCCGAGGGCGAGGAGGGTGACCGCTATGGAGAGGCCCGCCCGGTCCTTGCCCGCCGCACAGTGCATCAGCGCGGGCACGCTGTCCTCGGCGAGCGCGTGCAGCACGCGGGAGTGCTCGGCGGTGCGGTTCTTGATGATCATGCGGTAGGAGGCGATCATCCGGCCGGCCGCCTTGCCGTCGTCCAGCAGCGCGCGCAGCTGGTCCAGGTCACCGTCGCGGACCATCTTCCAGAACTCGGCGCCGTCCGCCGGGTCGGAGAGCGGCAGGTTCACATTCCGTACGCCGGGCAGCTCGACGTCCGGGCCCTCCAGCTTCTGGTCGGCGGCGTTGCGGAAGTCGAAGATCGTGTGCAGGCCGAGGGAGGCCAGGAACGCGGCGTCCTCGTCGGTCGCGTGCGCGAGGTGGCCGCTGCGGAACAGCACTCCGTGGCGCACCCGGCGACCGTCCACGGTCGGCAGACCGCCCACATCACGGAAGTTGCGCACTCCGGTCAGCTCGGGCTCGGTCGACGGGACCTGCTGCGTCACTGGGGCTCCTCCCATCCGGCCGTCGGCGCCGCTCGTCGACGGACGCGCACTCGACATCGAGGCGCGCACTCGACCATACGACACGGGTGGGTACGGAAATGAGTTGTCCACAGGCGCCGCCGTGCGCCCCTCGACCGTTGTGCACCGCCCTGTCATGCGCCCGCCGACACTTGTCCACAGGCGAGCCGACGCCCTCCGGCGGCCTGCGATGATGTTGGAGCTCGACCGTACCTGTTCGACTTTGTGAGGGCTTGATGGTGGAAATCGGCGCAGACGGCCGGACCTGGCTTCTTACCGGGCCCAGGAGCAGTTATGCCCTGCGGCTCACCGAAGCTGACGAGCTGCTGCATCTGCACTGGGGCCCCCGGATCGCCCTCGCCGACGCCGAGGAGCTGGCCGCCCGGCAGCAGCTGCCGTACTGGCCGTTCGAGGCCCCGGTCGACGGACACGAGGAGTACCCGGTCGAGGGCGGCCCCCGCTTCACCCGGCCCGCCCTGTCCGTGCGCACCGACGAGCGGCGCGGCACCGAGTGGGCCTTCCAGGAGTACGAGGCGGACGGTGACGAGCTGCGGCTGCGCTTCATCGACGACGGCCTCCGGATCACCCTGCACTACCGGATGCGTGACGACGTCGTGGAGCGCTGGGTGACCCTCGTCAACGAGGGGCCGGCCGCGGAGCTGCTGCGGGCCGACTCGGCGACCTGGACGCTGCCGCTGCGCGAGGAGGGCTGGCGGCTCTCCCAGCTGCACGGGCGCTGGGCGGCCGAGTCCCGGCTGGTGCGCGGGGAGCTCACCTACGGCGAGAAGGTCATCGGCAGCCGACGCGGGCACACCGGGCACCAGCATCTGCCCTGGGTCGCCCTCGACACCGACGCCACCGAGGAGCGCGGCGAGGTCTACGGCTGCGCGCTCGGCTGGTCGGGGTCCTGGCGGATCGCCGTGGCCCAACTCCCGGACGCACGCGTGCAGATCACCGGCGGGGCCGGATACGACGAGTCGGGCCTGCTGCGGCTGGCGACGGGCGAGACGTTCACCACGCCCGTCTTCGCGGGCCTGTGGAGCGACGGCGGCTTCGGCGGAGCGAGCCGTGCCTGGCACGCGTACCAGCGGGCGTACGTCATCCCGGACGCGGACCAGGACC
The DNA here is from genome assembly GCF_000317595.1 of Streptomyces ipomoeae 91-03. Classification (GTDB taxonomy): domain Bacteria; phylum Actinomycetota; class Actinomycetes; order Streptomycetales; family Streptomycetaceae; genus Streptomyces; species Streptomyces ipomoeae. The sequence goes on from NZ_AEJC01000529.1 coordinate 17,172, forward strand.
GGCCGGTGCTCTTCAACTCCTGGGAGGCCACCGAGTTCGACATCTCCGAGGAGCAGCAGGGCGCGCTCGCGCGGCGGGCGGCGGCCATGGGGGTCGAGCTGTTCGTGGTCGACGACGGCTGGTTCGGGGCGCGGACCAGCGACCGGGCCGGGCTCGGCGACTGGACGCCCAACCCGGACCGCTTCCCCAAGGGGCTGAAGCCGCTCGCCGACTATGTGCACGCCCTCGGCATGCAGTTCGGCATCTGGGTCGAGCCGGAGATGGTCAACCCGGACAGCGAGCTGTACCGGGCGCATCCGGACTGGGTCCAGTTCCAACCGGGACGAAAGCGGACGGAGCTGCGCAACCAGCTCATGCTCAATCTGGCCCGGGAGGACGTCCAGGAGTACCTCTGGGAGCAGTTGAACGGGCTCCTCTCCAGCACGCCCGTCGACTACGTCAAGTGGGACTTCAACCGCTGCTTCACGGACGCCGGCTGGCCCGGTGAGCCGTACCCGCAGAAGCTCTGGGTCGAGCACGTCCACGCCTTCTACGCCCTGCTGGACCGGCTGCGGGCCGCGCACCCGGGTGTCGCCTTCGAGTCGTGCTCGGGCGGGGGCGGCCGGATCGACCTCGGGGTGATGTCGCGGACGGACCAGGTGTGGACCTCCGACAACACCGACCCGCTCGACCGGCTCGCCATCCAGCACGGGTTCAGTCAGATCCATCCGGCAAGGGTGATGGCCGCCTGGGTCACCGACAGCCCGAACAACCAGCTCAACGGCCGGGTCAGCTCGCTGCGGTTCCGTTTCGTCAGCGCCATGGCAGGCGTCCTCGGGGTAGGTGGCGACCTCACCCAGTGGAGCGAGGAGGAGCTGGCCGAGGCGCGGGACTGGGTCGAGCTGTACAAGGGGATCCGGCCGGTCGTGCAGCGCGGTGACCTCTACCGGCTGCGGACGCCGGAGGGCGGGCTGAGCGCCGTGCAGTACGTCCACGGCGACGAGGTCGTCGTCCTCGCCTGGCTCCAGGCCCAGCACTACGGCGAACCGCTCGCCCCGCTCCGGCTGCGCGGCCTCGACCCGGCAGGAACGTATGAATACCGCGAAACGGGCGAAGCGCACCGAGGTGCGGTGCTCTTGCACCACGGGCTGCGGACCGGACTGCGCGGTGACTTCGACGCCACGGTTATCCGCTTGCGTCGCATTTGAGCGATATGTCCGAAATGAAGCCTTAATTCCAACAGGCCCTGGAATAAAACCTACTGACTCGTAGGCGCGTGAGCAGCGTCATATCCGTGACCGTCTGTTGCCGTCATGTCCACGTAATTCGGGCGTGTTTCCAGGGCGGTTGGAAATCGATAAGGACCGTATTTTTACGGAGCGTAATCGTGATTTCGAGAAAGGATCAGGTAGGAAGACGCACAGGAAAACCCAATGGTTGTCTCTGCGGGCACAAGTCGCTTACGTTCGGCCTCGATCCGGACGGACGCCCAATCCTGCCGCCGACCGGAGCCGCAAACCGACCCGTCCACGGCAGGAGCGGGGGACCCACAGGTAGTACCGCCTGTTCCGGTCTCCGGAACGGCTAGGGGTAAAGCCGTGCGCAAGCACGGCCGGGCATCTCCAGTCCGCACCCGACAGCTCACCTCGCAGGCGCCGGAGAGGAATTCGCCCATGCCCGCCAAGGGTAAGCACCGCCGCCCGAAGTCCCAGCGTTTCACCCGTTCGATCGCCGCCGCCGGAACCGGTGGCGCCGCGCTGGCACTGCCCTTGATGGGAGCCGCCGGCGCCCATGCCGCGACTCCCACGGCCGCCGTTTCCGGCGTTTCCGAGAAGGCGGCCTCGGCCGCCGACAAGGCCGTCGCCGAGCAGAGCGCGCGACTGGAACAGGCCGAACAGGCCGCGCGGGCGGAGAAGACCGCCGCCACCAAGAAGGCGGCGACGAAGACCTACACGGTCAAGGTGGGCGACTACCTCGCGAGGATCGCGCGAGAGCAGCACGTCGACGGTGGCTGGAAGCGGCTCTACGCCGACAACCGCTCCGCGATCGGCTCCGACCCGTCGCTCATCCACCCGGGCCTCAAGCTCACCATCGGCGGCACGGCCGCGACGAGCGAGACGTCGCAGTCGTCGACGAAGGCCCGCTTGTCGCAGTCGTCCGCGCCCGCCGAGTCGACCGACTCCTCCAAGGTTTCCGAAGTTTCCGAGGTGTCCGAGTCGACGGGCTCCCAGTCCTCGGTCGAGGAGGCCACGGAGTCGACCTCCACGGCCGACCAGGCCGCCGAGTCCAGCGGCTCCGGCTTCACCCTGCCCATCCAGGGCGCCACGATCGGCACCGCCTACAAGACCGCCGGCAGCATGTGGTCCAGCGGCTACCACACCGGCGTCGACTTCGTGGCCCCGACCGGCACCAGCCTCACGGCCGTCGGCGCGGGCACCGTTGTCTCGGCCGGCTGGGGCGGCGCCTACGGCAACCAGGTCGTCATCCAGCTCGCCGACGGCTACTACGCCCAGTACGCCCACCTCTCCTCGATCTCCGTCTCCGCGGGCCAGTCCGTGAACGCCGGCGACCAGATCGGCCTCTCCGGCGCGACCGGCAACGTCACCGGGCCGCACCTGCACTTCGAGATCCGTACGACGCCGAACTATGGCTCGGACATCGACCCGCTGGCGTACCTGCGGTCGAAGGGCGTCAGCGTCTGACGCTTCGCCCGCCGGGCGGCAAACTCCGAAGGCCGGACCCTCGATCCCTGGGGTCCGGCCTTCGGTGTGTCTGATGGCTCGGTGGGTGTGAGCTGTCCGACGTGGCCGGTTGAGGTATCGACAGTCGTGCGCGTGTGGGGACAGAGTGATCTCGTGGGTTTTGGGTAAGCGCTTTCTGCGTGCTGGGCATGATGCCCTCGGAGGTCGCATGCGGGCCGGCCCGGCCGGCCCCACTCGACGCATGGACGGCACGGCAGGACGCATGGACGGCACGGCAGCTCGAATGACTCGTCACGTACAGGAGGAGCGTCATGACCACGCGTAGGGCCTTTGGAGCGCTTGCCGCCGGTGCCGCCCTCGCCGCGTCGGGGTCGGGCGGGATCGCGTACGCCGGTGGAGGTGTGGGATCGCCACGCGGTCGGCGTCGGGGGCGGTTGATCGCTGCGGACGACTTTCGGCGTGGGCTCGGGCAGTGGGTCGTCGAACTGCAGGACGGGGGGACGGTCACCGCCGAGCGGGGGGTTCTGGAGGTCGATGTGCCTGCCGGGGCGACGGTCTGGTTCAAGCGGAGGCTCGAAGGGCCGTACGTCATCGAGTACACGGCCACCCCCGTCTCCGCGGGGGGTGTGAACGACCGGGTCTCGGACCTCAACAACTTCTGGAACGCCGTCGACGTGCGGTCGCCCGAGGATCTGTTCGCCACGCCGCGTGGCGGTGCGCTCGACGAGTACGACCATCTCAAGACCTATTACGTCGGGTACGGCGCCAATACGAACACGACTACGCGGCTTCGGCGTTATGTGGGGGAGGCGGGGGTTCGACCGCTGGTCTACGACTACAGCGAGCCGCTGCTCGTCGCCAACGCGCCCCATCGGGTGCGGATCGTGTCCGACGGTTCCGTCGTGCGGTGGTGGAACAACGGGCGGCTGGTTTTCGACTACGCCGATCCCGAGCCTTACACAAGTGGGCACTTCGCCTTTCGGACAACTTGGAGTCACTTCCGGATCGAAGGGTTCCGGGTGTGGCGGCTTGGTGGTCGGGGCTGAGTGGGGGTGTGGTGGCGGGTGGCCGGGGTGTGGTCGGGGCTGAGCGGAAGTGTGGGCGGGGTGCTGTGGGTGGTGTCCCGACCTGGCCGTATTCCGGGTTGACCAACACTTGACGCGTGGTATATCTCACCGCCCGTCAACCCTTTATTACGGTCGCGTAGGTCACATCCAAAGGTGAATCATGGGGCGACGTGACAGACGATTCGAAGAATGACAGCAGATCAGTGATCGGGTCGTACGTGGCGGTGGGGGACAGCTTCACCGAGGGTGTCGGCGACCCCGGGCCCGATGGGGCGTTCGTCGGATGGGCCGACAGGTTCGCGGTGTTGCTCGCGGACCGGGTGCCCGAGGGCGACTTCGACTACACCAATCTCGCCGTGCGCGGGAAACTCCTCGACCAGATCGTCGAGGACCAGGTGCCGCGTGCGCTGGAACTCGCGCCGGATCTGGTTTCGTTCTGTGCGGGTGGCAACGACATCATTCGGCCGGGTACCGATCCCGACGAGGTCGCCGAGCGGTTCGAGCGGGCGGTCGCCCGGCTGACGTCGGCTGTCGGCACCGTGATGGTGACCACCGGGTTCGATACGCGTGATGTGCCCGTGCTCCGGCATCTGCGGGGGAAGATCGCTACGTACAACGGGCATGTGCGGGCCATCGCGGATCGGTACGGGTGTCCTGTGCTGGATCTGTGGTCCCTCAGGAGCGTGCGGGATCGGCGGGCCTGGGACGACGATCGGCTGCACCTGTCGCCCGAAGGGCATACACGTGTCGCCCTGCGGGCCGGACAGGTGCTCGGTGTCGAGGTTCCGGCCGATCCTGAGCAGCCTTGGCCTCCGCTGCCGCCGCGCGGGACGTTCGAGGTGCGGCGGGACAACATCCACTGGGCTCGGGAGTATCTGGTGCCGTGGATCGGGCGGCGGTTGCGGGGGGAGTCGTCTGGGGACCATGTGTCGGCGAAGGGGCATTTGTCGCCGGATGACATCAAGATGCGGATCGCGTCGGTGGCTTGACGGGTGCCTCCGGGGGTTGGGCCGGGTGCCTCCGGCGGTTGGCCGGGGCGCCTTCGGTGGGTTGGGGGGTCGGGGCCGTGCCGGTGCGTCAGCCCGTCGCCAGGTGCGGGGTGCCTCCGGCGGTTGGGCCGGGTGCGCCTGCGGGTGCGT
>NZ_AEJC01000530.1 GCF_000317595.1 Streptomyces ipomoeae 91-03
TGGAGGTGCAGTTGTCGCTGGTGTCGTTCAGCAGCGAGCCGATGACGGGGGCGGAGGCGATGGTCTCGATGTTGAGGTCGAAGTCCGAGCCGGCGGTGGTGCTGCTGCTGTAGTCCGTCGCGGCCTTCGTCGTCGTGGTGGGGTTGTGCGGTGCCATCACGTTCTCCTCGCTGGTAGAGGTGGGTGGAATGTGCTGTGGTGCCGGCCTGGCCGTGGCGCCGCCGACGGCGTCACGGCCAGGTGATCGTGACCCGCGTATGGGGGAGGTCGACGATCCGGCCCGCGGGGAGCCGGTCGTCCGGGGTCCCCGCCGGGTGGACCTCGATGTGCGCGCGATGGGCACGGTGGTCGCTGTGCCAGACCTGGATTTCCTCCACGAGGCGGTCCGCGACTTTTTGCCCTTGCGGCCCGTGGCCGATCGCCCCCAGCTCGAACCGGTCGGGGTCCTCGGTGGGGCGCGCGGTGCGGTAGGCGAAGCTGTCACCGTCCACCAGCGTGGGGACGCCGATCGGCGACGCGGAGGCAACCAGGCCACGCTTCCGTGCGCCGATCTTGGCAGCCATCAGGGGCAGGTTGTCGAGCGCGGTCGTCAGCCACAGGTCCAGGTGCTCGGTGGACTCGTCACCGGCCACCGTGACGCCCGACCAGGTCTCTACGCGGGGCATGCCCAGGGCAGTGCGCAGGGCATCGGCGTCGGGCTCGGGGTGACCGTCCAGGCGGAGGGCGATCTCTTCTTCTTCCACCTCGTGGAGGAGGACGAGGCGTAGGCGGTTCTCGCCGGCGCCCTGCATCGGTACGAAGCCGCACAGCTCGAACCCGTCACTGATCAGCCGTTCGCCGTCGCGGACGAACGCCACCGTGCGGGTCATGCCCCGCATCCGCAGCGGCACCACCAGCCGGCCGCCCTCCTTGAGCTGGTGCACCCAGGCGGGCGGGATGTCGGCAGCCTGCACGGTGACGACGATCCGGTCGTACGGCGCGTGGCCGGGTACACCGTGCTCGCCGTCGGCGGTGACCACGGTGACGATCCGGTCGTGGCCCGTGGTTTTGAGGAAGTCCTTCGCTCGCCCGGTGACGTCGTGGTCGATGTCCATCGTGACGACGCGGCCCTGGCTGCCCACCATCTCGGCGAGGTAGGCCGCGTTCACCCCGCCGGACCCGATCTCCAGGACACTCATCCCCGGCTGGATGTCGGCCTGTTCGATCTGCATGGCCTGGATGCGCGGGGCGGACACGGAGCTGATGTGCACGCCCGTCGGGTCCGTCTTCGTGACGGCCGCGAACTCAGCCTCGTAGCACTTGGCCATCTCGACTTCGGGGGTGGCCAGGTGCCGGGGGACCGAACGGAACGCGGCCACGACGCGAGCGCTTCGCACGGCTCCCAGTTCGATCAGCCGCTCCACCATGGCATCACGCAACTGCTGCTCGGAGTCCGGGGCGTTGTCGTTGTTTCCAGTCGTCATGTCGGGGACGTTATCCACGAGCGTTCTCCTTCTCGGCGGGGTGAGCCAAGGGGGGTGAGGGTGGGTTTGGCAGGGGACGATGGCGAGGCATGAGCCGAGCGCCGGGGGAGTAACGAGGCTTACGGGGTGGCGGGAGCGATGGATACCGCGACGCCGATCACGAACCCGCACGACGCGGAGATGAGCACGATCAGCAGCGGGCCCGTGAAGCGCGCCAGCCGGGCTACGGCGCGGCCCATCACGGTTTCCACCAGGACTGCCACACTCGCCTGGTGCCGCATGTGGCCCAGCGGTCGCCGACTCCGAGCAGGTGCAGTCCGGCGACGACGTTGATCACTGGGGCGCTGCGCAGCGCTTCGCGGATGGACGACATCATGTGCCGCCTTGTTGTTGGAGATCTGGGCGCGCGCTGAGGGCAGTCCCGTGGCCGATCGTCGACGTGGCGGCGCGGACCACGACCAGCCGCGTGCTGGTTGCATCTATCTGCCGCCTCCGTTCTCGGGCGATCCGTTTGGGCCCGAGGTGACTGAGCGCGGGGATCACGGCGCCGTAGGAGTCGGGGAGTTCGAGGGCGTCGAGAAGGCCGACGAAGGCGGGCGAACGGGCGGCCAGGGTTGTCTCGCGGTCGGTGAAGACGCCGCACAGCGTCAGTTCGTGCCGACGACAGTAGTCGGCCAGGCAGTCGAGGAGCGCCGCGTGGCGGGCGAGGCCGCCGGTGATGTGGCGAACGTAGCCGAAGACCTGCGGGCCGGTGACCGGGCGTCGTTCCGTGATGAGTTCGTCGTCCATGCCCACAGCGTCGGCCGTCACGAACGGCCTTGAAATGACCTCATGTTGTACTTGCGTTGCACTTCCAGCCCCGCCCCGTCACCGAGAGTGCTTCCATACGTGACGGAGGGAGGTCGTTCGTGGTCAGCGTGCAGCAATGGACAGGCAGAGAGGCGAGCGCTCTGCGCGCCGCGCTGCGCATGAGCATGCGCGCCTTCGCCGAACACCTCGGCGTGGCCCTGCGTACGGTGGCCAAGTGGGAGAGCCTCGGTACCGAAACCCAGCCGCGGCCCGACACGCAGGCCATCCTCGACACCGCGCTCGCCCGCGCTGACTCCGCTGCGCAGACGCGGTTCGAGGACGTGCTCTTCCCGGAGCGGCGGAGCGTGAGGCCGGCGGACTACGAGACCTGGACCGAGGACATCGAACGCGCCGTGGTCTGCGTCAGCCGCCAGGACTTCCCTTTCGCCTCGACCTTGTTGAACCGCTGGCTGGGCAGCCAGGACCCGCATCAATTGGACGACAAGGGCCTCTACCTGTACAGCCGTTCCCTCGTCCTCCTCGGGGACCTCCAACGGGACCAGGGCGCGATCCTCGGCCCGCTCTCAGCCGTTCACTCGTACCGGACCGCCCACGGCATGTTCGCCGAACTCGACATCCCGCGCCGGGTGGCACAGATCGAGCTGTCCCTCGCCGTCGTGCAGGAGATGTCGGGGCGGCTCGGAGCCTCCGCCCGCCAGTACGAAATCCTCGCCGCGGACGAGCGCTTGAGCCCCAGGGACCGTGCCAGGGCCCGGCTCTGGGTGGGCACGGCGTTGAGCAAGGAAGGCAACAACGCATACGCCACCAAGGTGATGGCGGACGCCACCCATGCCTTCGAGGAACTGGGTGAGCCGGAGGACTGGTCGGTCGCCCACCAGAAATTGGCACTCGCCCACCGAGGCGCCGGCGACCTGAAGCAGGCTCTGCACTACATCGACATCGCACGCACGACCGGCACCATCGACTCCCCGATGCAGAAGGTGCGGTTGGACACCGCGTACGGGCACATCCTTCTGTCGGATGCGGCGACCCGGAATGATGGGCTGTCGGTCCTCGATGAGGCGGCACAGATGGCTCGGCAGTACAGCCTGAGCCACCAGCTGCGCAGCATCGAGGGCATCCGAAAGGGCCAGCAGCGATGAGCCAGGGAGTGCCAGTGCCGGAGCACCAGCAGCGCCAGATCACCGACGAGCAGTTCCACGACGCGACGCTCATCTGGGACTACCACCAGATGGGACACGAGATGCGCCCCTGCTCGGCGGCGATCGGCCTGGGCAGCCACGACCTGGGGGTGGCCACCACGGCCGCCGACCTCTACCGCGCCGGCCTCTTCCCCCTTGTCGTGTTCAGCGGCGGCAACAGCCCCACCACCCGCGCCCGCTTCCCGCGCGGCGAGGCCGTCCACTACCGCGAGCACGCGCTGAGCCTGGGCGTCCCGGACGAGGCGATCCTCGTTGAGTCGAAGGCGGCCAACACCGGCCAGAACATCACCTTCTCCCGCGAACTGCTGTCCGAGGCCGGTGTGGAGGTGGAGTCGCTGCTGCTGATCTCCAAGCCGTACATGGAGCGTCGCTCGTACGCGACGTGCCGCAAGCTGTGGCCCGAGGTGGAGGTCGTGTGCGCCTCCGAGCCGCTGGAGCTGGACGACTACATCAAGTCCATCGGCGACGAGAGGCTCGTCGTCGACATGCTCGTCGGCGATCTGCAGCGGGTGATCGAATACCCGAAGCTCGGCTTCGCCGTCGAGCAGGACGTACCGGGGGATGTGCATGACGCCTACGAGCGCCTCCTGGGCGCCGGTTTCGACAGCCGCCTCATCGGCAGCTGACGCGACACGCGGTGCGGCGAAGCGAGGCGTGTGCGCGATCCACCAGCCGAACCTCTTCCCGCGCCTGTCCACGCTGGCCAAGCTGTATGCCGCCGACCGGTGGATCGTCCTGGACAACGTCCAGTTCACGCGACGTGACTACCAGCACCGTGCTCGGCTCGCCTCGACGGACGACCCCGGGCAGCAGCAGTGGCTCACACTCCCCACCCACCTGCCCCATGGCCGCCCGACACTGATCAACCAGGCGCTGCTCGCCGACCCGCGCCGTTCCCGGCGTACAGTCAGCATGCTCATCCGCCAGTTCTACGGCCGCAGCCGCCACTGGCCGGCGGTGAGCGGGGTGTTGGACGCGGTCCTCGACCGGTTCGAGACCACGGACCGCGTGGCGGATCTCGCCCGAGCATCGACGATCGCCCTGCTCGATGCCCTCGGCTGGAGCGGTGAAGTGCTGCACAGCAGCGCCATCCCAACCCGTCAAAGCCGGTCCGAGCGTCTGGCGGATCTCGTCGTGGTCACTGGTAGCACCCACTACCTGTGTGGCACGGGCGGCCTGCGTTACCTCGACCACCGGCCGTTCACCGCTTACGGCATCCCTGTTGTGCCGTTCCAGACGCCCGCGAACTCGGACGACCTCCTTTGGCGCTGGGCCCGACAGGTGAGCAGCCTCTGGGCAGTGAGCGAGATCGGGACGAGAGCCCTGGCGGCCCGTCTGGCAGCCGAGCGATAACGCCGCTTCATCAGTTCGCCGGAGGCAGACAGGGAAGACCTCGAAACGACTGGTGCGCTGCAACAAGACATGTCAACGTGGATGACCTTCCGAACCCCGGGTCAACAACGGTGAGTGGCCTCTCTGCGTGCTCGCTGAGCGGAGCGGTGACACCGTTTCCGTTTGGAGACCGGCATCGAGATTCCCCGCACCCTCGACCATGGCCCTACCGGAGGGAAGACAGTGGACCTGATCACCCCAACCCAGCGCGACGAACTCTTCAACCGCTTCGAACACGATGCCTTCCACCTGGAGTTGAGGGACCACTACGGATCTCCCGTAGAGGACACGCCGTACGCGCGGTGGCAGCGGGGCGAGCCCGACGACTACGCGTGGCTCAAGCCCTGGATGGGGCTCATGAAGCGCGTCACGGGCGAGGGCAAGACCGTCAGGCGCGTGCGAGTCATCACGCAGCCTCACTCCCAGTACGTCGGCTGGGAGCACTCGTTGACCCACCTCAACCAGGAGGCCGGCGAGGACATCCGATGGCTTCCGCGGCACCAGCTGCCGGAGGGCATCACGCTCCCAGTCGACGGCAACGACTGGTGGCTGTACGACGACCGTCTCCTCGCCATCGGCCACTTCGACTCCGAGGGCCGAGTGCTGGTGTCGGAAATCGTCGAGGACCCGGACACCGTGGCCGAGTGCGTCCGCGTGCGTGACCTTCTCTGGGCCGCCGCCACCCCACACACCGAGTACAAGCCCTGACCCCTCAGCGAAGAGCCAAGCTCCGACACCACCGGCAGAATCACGACGTCAGTGACCCATCCCCGAGCCCATGGAGGCGCCCCTGCACCCGCACCACCCCAACGAGTCCCTCCGCCCTGACCTGCCGGACCCGGTGTACTGGGTCACCCCGCGTCACCTGGCCGGGGACGACGGCGTGCTCGCCGAGCGGATCGGCGACACCTTGGTCGGCCTCGGCTGGCGCATGTGGCCGACCTCCCGCAACACCCTGCTGTACGTCAGCCCGGACGGGCTGCGAGGCGCTGAATGGATCCTCGCCGCCTACCCGTTCGAGCTGGGCGGACTGCCGGTGGCCTGGCAGCTGAGCGCTCGCTCGCATGCCGGCTCCGTGATGACGGAGTGGAACGCGTACTTCACCGCCGGCGTTCCGCACGAGGCGCTCGCCGATCTCCTCGTGGCGATCGGCAGGCGCAAGACGCCCGACGTCGGCTTCGAGGGGCCCGAGACCGTCCTCAACGCGCTCTGTGCCCGCGGCTGGATCCGCGACATGGACCGCCCCCGCACCACCGCCACGGACCTCGGGTTCTCCTGCAGCGTCTCCCTGGAGATGCTGCCACCGCTGATCGAGGACGCCGACCCGCGTCCTGACCTGGTGGGCTGGCAGGCGTGGGCAGACCCCGTTCCCGGCGCACCGTACCTGTGGTGCGCCAGCTTCAGCGCCAGCGTCCCCCATGATCTGGTCGCCGTGTTCGCCTCCTCGCTCGCCTCTCCTGCCCCGGTGCCGCGCCGCACCGTGCCCGAGAGCACCGAGGGTCGGCTCACCGTCATCCGCCGCAGCTGACGGCCTCTACCCCATTGGAGCCGCTGGTGTGCGGCTCGTTCGCCAGTCTCTCCCAGCAGTCGCACGTTTTCCGCCCCCGCCAGATGACAGAGAGGAAGAGATCTTGTTCTTTCGACGTGCTCGTGAGGACCGCGCATTCCGTGAGGCCCAGCGTGCGGGTTTCGCTCTGCTCCTGCAGCTGCAGGCCACGCAGCCGTGGCCCGACTTCTCCGAGCAGACCGCACCGGCTCCGGTTGCGGAGGAATCGGTGACGCCAGACTTCCTGCCGCCGGACTTGCGGGTGCCGTCGCGGCAGGAGGTGGCCGGGGTGATGATGCGCTGGCTGCCGCCGCTCGTCATTGGTGGCGAGGTCCGCACGTGGTCACGACTCAGAAGGTGCTCGTCGCCCGGCTGGGCGACGAGCAGTGGAGCCAACTGCTGACCTTCGCCGCCGGCGGGCGCAGCAGCATCGTCAAGCACACGGCCGTCCGCACCGGGACGGTGGTCGTCGTGACCTCCGGCAGCCCCGGCCTTGTCGATGCCCACGTGCGCAAGGCGGTCGCCAAGGCCACGGTGGTCAGGTCTGCGGGGTGAACAGGCAGCCGCTTCAGTCCTGCCGCAACGGCGGCCCACTGGGTGGGCCGCCGTTGGTGTGCGTCCAGTCAGTTGTTGTCGTGCTCGGCGCGGTATTCGAGGCCGGTTCGTGCGGCGACGATCTTGACCAGGCGCTCGTATTCCGCGTAGTCCTCGTCGGTCATGGTGGCGTAGATGTTGCTGCATGAGCCGTCGGGGAGTTGGTCGACGTACTTCATGAACAGGTCGACGAGGGCCTTCTGCATCTCATGGGTTTCCCGCGCCCACTCGTTCTCAAGCCGTCGCTGGGCCTTCGCGGCGGTTATCTCTGCCGGGGTAGCGGTGCAGATCAGATCGTGCTCGGCGGTGGTGAACGCAGTCCCATTGCGGCGATACAGGAGCGATGGGTCATCGGGGCGGATGCTGTCCACTTCGGTGAGGAGGACGACGACGTGGGGGCGGACAGAGGGCTGGGGCATGGGCGGTTCCTTGTGCGGTGTCGTGTGATCGGTATCGGTGATGGTGGCGCCGGCGTAGGGGTGTTCAGCGCCGCCGGCTCTGGGGTTCCTGCGGGCGCGGAGCGGCGGGATGTGCTGCGGCGTGGCTGGCGTTGGCTGCCTGGGCTCGTGGGCCGGGTGCACGTCGTTCGCCGAGGCGGCGGATGCGCCAGGTCAGTGCTCGTGCGGGGCTGTGGGCGTCGTCGAGCGTGCGCTGGCGGAGGGCCTGGTCGAGGACCGTGGTCGCGTTGTGTCCGGCTGCTTCCGCGTCGGCGAGCACAGTGGCGAGGGCCTCCCAGGCGGGGTCGGCCAGGATGCGTTCGGCGTGCTCGGGGACCGTCTGTTGGAGGTGGTGGGCGTAGCGGCGTTGAGTCTGCGGGCTGGGTGCCCGGCTGGCGAGACCAGTCAGGACCGGTCCGGTGATCTGCGCGTACGCGGCCTGCAGGTGGATGAGGGTCTGCTCTGCTGCCGCCTGCTGCTGGGCGTGCTGACGGGTACGGTGCCAGTGCATCGCGTAGGCGACCGCGGTGAGCGCGACGTCCAGCAGCATCGCCAGCCCGGCCCCGTCCCCATGCCGTGCGGGGTCCTTCCAGATCGCCTGGACGCTGCGACGCAGGACGCGGGCGCTGGCGTGGTCGGCGGCGATGCGGGAGCGGGTGGCGCGCTCGAAGGCAACGGCGGCACGTTCGAGTTCTGCACGCACCGCGGCCGGGACGGTGAGTGGGAGCAGGTCGAGTGCTCCGCCGAGCGCGGCCAGCTGGCCCTGGGCCACTGCGGCGTTGCTGCGGGCCAGATGGTGGGGGATGCGTTCGGTGGCGGCGGTGGCCTGGTGCCAGGGGTTGCCCGGCCGGACAGCCACGGGCTCGGGGCTGGTGGTGGCGAGGCGTTGGCGGATCTTGGGCAGGGAGAGGTCGGGTGCGAGGGTGGAACCGGCGTAGAACACGGGCTCGCCCTTGTCGTTGGTGTCGCCGGGCAGGGCGAAGTTGCAGCCGAGGGCGTCGCCGGACGGGCCGAGCTTGAGGCGCACGGTCACACCCGTGGCCTCCAACAGGGCGAAGAACTCGGCCTCGGTGGAGGCGGCGGCCATCGCGCGGCGGACGCGCAAGCGCAGGATCTCGCGGGACGTGGCGTCCTGGCCCAGGCGCTTGGCCTTGAAGTGCTCCTTGCTGGTGGGGCGCTTGGCCGCGGTGCCGTCGCCCGGCTTCAACCGGCGGAGCCCGTAGTCGATTTCGATCTGGCGGGCTTCGCGCTGGACGGCGCGGATGTCGTAGTCGCGCTGGGGTCGGCGGCCGTCCTGGCGGACGAGGGTGGCGGCGATGTGGATGTGGTCGTCGGCGTGGCGGACGGCCACCCAGCGGCAGGCTTCCTCGTCTCCTTCGGGGGCGATGCCGGCGGCGGACACGATTTGGCGGGCGATGTCCGCCCACTGGGCGTCGGTGAGGATCGGGTCTTCGGGTGCGGCACGGACGGGGCAGTGCCACACGGTGTACTTGGGTGCCTTGTCGCCCAGCATCTTCACGGGCTGGTCGAGCTGTGCGGCGAGCTGGTCCTCCACTTCCTTCGGGTCGCGGTGGGGGCTGCGGCCGGGATCGGGGGCGAAGTCGTTCCAGGAGGCCACCAGGTGCGGGTCGATGTGCTCGTTGGCCCGGCCCTTGCCGAAGAGGTAGCCGATCGTGCGGCGCGTGGCGTGAGGCCCCTTGCCGAGGATGATCTTCGGGATCAACGGCTCACCGCGCCTCTGTGATCTGGGCGACGGCGATGTCCAGGCCGGCGATGGACGCCTCGACACGGTCCAGGAGCCGTTGGACGGTGTCAGGGTGGGGCCAGGCGCCGTCCTGGTTGAGGTGCCGGGTGAGCTGGTTGAGGTTGCTGCCGACCTTGCCGAGCTGCCCGTTGGCGGCCATAAGCGCCTTCACCATGGCGCGGTAGTCGGCGACGGCCGCGGTGGGGTCCTCGGCGCGCGCAGCGGCGAGCGCGCACTCGGCGACGTAGCCGCCGGGCTTCATGCGGCTCAGGGCAGCGGCTTTCTGGACGAGGTCGAACTCGTCGTCGTTGTAACGGGGATGGACACGGCGCTCGCGCAGCTGCTTGTCACGCAGACGGCGACGCGACGCAGACTGGAGCGGCACGTTCGACGACGACTCACTGCCCCCTCCCTCGGTCGGCTCCCCCGGGCCGGCAGACCCCGGTGTCCCTGCGCCGGGTGCCTCCGCACCCTCCAGGGCGGAGGCCGGATAAGGACTCCTTATCCGACAACTTGCTGGCGCGTGGGTTGTTGGAGTGGGGGTCGTCTCCTGCTGGATGGTGGGGACATGGTGGTGCTGATGCATCAGATGGTTCTCCATGGGGAGTTGGGGACAGTTCCCTGCTCAGAGCAGGTACGAGAGGAGTCGGCGATGTCCGTACGACTCGTCACGGGACGACCACTCGTCCCGGCACTGACCTGCGCGGGGACGAGTGGTACGGGTCAGGAGGAAACGGAGGGGAGCAGCCCTGGCGGCTCACCAAGCGCCGACGGCGGCCTCGTCGAGTTCGTCCTGCAGGATGTCCTTTATCGCTTCCGCGTCGGCCCTGCTGATGGACAGGCCCTTCCCTCGAATCGTCGCTTCGATGTGGCGGCGCGAGGCACGCCCTCCGCGTCCCAGTGGTGCGGTGCGGGCGATGGCGAGGAGTTCGGCTGACACGGTGTGGAGCTTCTGGCCTTCTGACCTGGCGGAAGGATGCGAGGACTCCGCCACATTGGGGGCACGGTCCGCCACATCGGCATAACCCTGCGCCACGTCGACATCGGCTGTCTCCAGCGCACCATGATCGACCTCGGTGGGGGCAGCGGACTGGCCTCCGTCGGTGCCGTTGTGGCCGTGGTCGGCAGGGTTGTGGCGTTCCGTGGAGTCCGCCTCCAGGGCGTGAGCTGAGGGGTGGCGGCGGATGACGAGGTAGAGGTGAACCGCGCCGGCCAGGGCTAGCGGGGCGAGGGCGGACAGAGCACCGACGGTGAAGTTGTCCAGGTGCAGGCCGTCCGGACGGGTCTGCTGGTTGAGACGGATGGCGTGCAGGGCGTTGGCCCCGATGCTCACCCCGGTGGCCAGACCGACGAGTGTCCCTACGTACATGCGGGAGCGCAGCGCGGCGGTGCGCAGCATGAGCTGGGCGCCTATGCCGATGGCGATGAAGCCGTCGATCACGAGCGGGAAGGTGTAGGTGAGCAGCCCGCGGATGTGGATGGCGACGGCCATCTGCCGCAGGGCATCGTATGAGAGGGCGAACGCCACTGTGGCGAGCAGGCCGATGCCGAGGCGGATCGCGGCGGTGCCCGGTATGGCGGAGGTATCGGTGGGGGCGGTGCGAGGGGTCAAGCGGAGGCGCTCCAGGTGGTTTGGGCGGCGGCCACGCGCGCGGGAGGCGTGGCCGCCGTGATGTGGGTGACTCGTACCACTCGTCGCGAGCCTGGTCAGGGCAGGTACGAGAGGCCGAGCTGATACGAGAGGACTCGTCGCGGTCACGGCACTCGTCGCGGGCCTGACCTGCGACGCGACGAGTGGGACGCGTCGCTACCGAACCAGGCCCGAATCTTGCGGAGCGCTTTCGTCGCCGCTCTCGGGCGTCCGGTCCTGCGAGCAGTAGCGAGCCCAGGCGTCGGCGAAGCGGGCGCGGGCGAACCCCTTGGCCTGCCGCCCGCCGTCGAAGCGGTGCGTGGCCGACCTGATACCGAAGTCCCTCAGCAGCAGCCCCAGGTGGCGTGGGGTCAGACCGTTGGTGCCGTACTCGGCCCAGGGCGCCTCGTGATCGTTGACGAGGTCGTGCAGCAGGTCGCTGGTGCGCAGGATGTCGGGATCCTCGCGGCGGGCGAAGGCGCGGCGGATGTCCTGCAGCAGACGGGTCTTCAGGTTCGCCTCGTCGTCCTGGCCTTCTTCCGCCGTACACATCGCCGCGCATGCCGCCCGCGCATGCTCGGGCCATGTGCCGCCGGCCAGGTCTGCCACGATCACCAGCGGCTCCCAGGTGTCGGCTGCCCGGTCCTTGACCGGCATCGGCGGCACCAGGTCAGCAGCGGTGTCCATCAAGGGGCGCAGCCACGCGGTCAGCCGGTCACGCACCTCGTGCAGGGCGGGGATGTCGCGGCGGGAGCGGAACTGCTCCACCCGCTCCCCGTCCTTGCGGCGCTGCATGCGGATCACCACCGCCCGGTCCATGATCGTGTCCGGGAGATCGCCGATGCCTGCGAGCGCGGCCATGGCGAAGGTGGGGAACGCCTGCGGCTTGTGCTCCGGACCGGAGATCCGCAGGGCGGGCCGGTTGCGCTGGTGACCGGCGTTGAGCAGGCCGCGCAGCTCCTCGTTCTTTTCGGCGGCCTTGATGCTGCCGAAGATGGTGTCGGCCTCGTCGACCAGCAGGGTGGGCGGGTCGTCGCCGATGGCGCGGAAGACCACCGCCGAGCTGGTGTTGACTGTGATCAGCGGTTCCCGGACCGTCTCCGTGATCACATCCAGCAGGCGGGACTTGCCGCACCGCTTCGCCGGCCCCACCACCGCCAGGCGCGGGGCGTGCTGCAGGGCGGGCTGGATGTGCGTAGCCGCCACCCACAGCGTGACGGCGGTCAGCGCCTCGCCGCTGGGCAGGATCACGTACCGCGCGATGGCTTCCCGCAGCTCGTCCAGCAACTGCGCACCTTCCGCTGCCTGCTGCGGCTCTTCGTCCTCGGTGGACAAGGGTTCCGGGTCCAGGTGCGGGCTCTGGCCGGGGACGGCAACCGGCGGCCAGGTGGGCGTAGGAGATGCGATGGGGGTGGTAGAGGACGTAGGTTCGTCCACAGGCGTTCCTCCCTGGTGGGCCGGACGGGCAAGGCCCGGCCCACCGGTTCGATCGTTCAAGGGCGATGGGGCAGGGACTGTGCGGCTCTCGGCGGTGGCTCGCCGAGAGCCGTTTCGCTGTCCCGGCAGGGCCGCTTCAGGCCGCGAGGCCGTACACGGACTGGGCGTTCACCCAGGCGTCCACCTCGGACCAGCGGTAACGAAGGTGACGGCCGACCTTGTGCACGTTGGGACCGATGCCCCGGTACTTCCACTGGTAGAGGGTCTTCACCGGCACCCCGAGGTACTCGGCGACCTCCACTGGGGTGGCCAGCGGGCCGCGCTTGGCGGCCTCGGCGGTGGCAGCGGGATTGGTGCGGCGGGGAGAAGGGTTCGGCACAGGGCTCCTTTTCGGTCTTGGACAGCGGACCTGGACAACACAGCCACACCTCGGGCGAAGAAGTCCAGAGCTGGTTCAAGAATCCTGTAGTAATTCCTTCGGTGCGGCCGGTTGGGGCATAACCGTAAGGGCCAATCCCCGGTTGCCGAAATCACTCACGACAAACCAGAAATTCCACGGGCCGCTGCGGGGCCAGACGTATACCTCACAACCCTGCCGTCGCGTTCCGAACGACCGCTCAGGCACACGGCGACAGGCATCGCCACAGCTAGATACACCACCGAGCGGACACGAAATGGCTACAGCCCGCCCAACAGACACTCAAGCACATACATTCCTAAATCGCCCATATCGCACGCGCGGAGGGAAGTTAGCACGACACCTCCCCGAAATGAAATGCCGCGCACGGTGGATTACTGAGACGAGCACCACTCGCCCTCCGAGCAACTTCTTTAGGGTTTGTGAACCAACTCTTGCCATTACGCCCGGCGGCAAGTTACAGCTAACTGTCATGGCAACTCGACCCGTCGAAATTGGCCCCTCCGGCCTCCACACCGCCCGCGCCATCGAGCGCCTACGCCTCGCGCGCGGCCTGACCCAGCAACAGCTCGCCGCCCGCTGCACCACCCTGGGCCGCCCCATGACCAACACCGCCCTCAGCCGCACCGAACGTGCCCGCCGTCGCTGCGACGTCGACGACCTCGTGGCAATCGCCACCGCCCTCGGCATTTCCCCCGCAGCCCTGCTGCCCTTGTGGCCCGCCTACACGGCCGCGTCCGATACCGCCGCCCTGCCCCTCAACCTCCAGGAGGCCCTTCTTGGCTGATGTGTACGACCGCTGGCACAAGACGTTCCCGAAGCCGGGCGAGGAGGAGTGCCTCGAGCACAAGGGCAAGGTCCCCACAGCCGATCACGGCAGGGGCAAGCGGTGGCAGGTCCGTTACCGCGACCTCCTCGGCCAACAGCGGAAGGAGAACTTCGACCGCAAGACCGACGCCGAGAAGGCAGCCGCAGCCGTTGGAACCAAGCTGCACGACGGCACGTACATAGACCCGAACGCCGGCAAGAAGACGCTCAGGACCTACGCCCGCGAGTGGGTCGAGGCACGGAGCGTCGGCATGGGCACCGGTGACGCCTACGAGGGCGTCGTCCGCAACCACATCGAGCCGCATCTGGGCCACCTGGAGATCCGCACCCTCAACCGCCCCTCCCTGATCCAGGGTTGGGTGAAAAAGCTGCAGAGCGCAGGACTGGAAGCGTCCACCATCGGCTGGATCAACTCGGTCCTCTCAGCAGTCCTGGACGCCGCCGTCGAAGACGGGCTGCTGCCCAAGAACCCCTGTAAGTCCAGCTCGGTCAAGCTCCCGACCGTGACCAAGAAGAAGGTCATCCCGTGGAGCCTGGAGCGCGTGCACGCGGTGACGGCCGCGCTGCCCCCACGCTTCCGGTGCGGCGGAAAGCTGTCCTTCGGGTGCGGGCTCCGGCAGGGCGAGGTGTTCGGCTTCGCCGAGGACCAGGTCGACTTCGAGCGCGGCGTGGTCCACGTCAACCGGCAGATCAAGCTGGTCCGCTCGAAGATGGTGTTCGCGCTACCCAAGGGCAACCGTCTCCGCACAGTCCCCATGCCGGACGCGCTCGCCGAGGCGTTCAAGGCCCACGTGAAGGAGTTCCCGCCGGTCGAGGTCACGCTCCCGTGGGCCGAACCCGACGGCGAGGAGCGCACGTTCCGCCTGCTGTTCACCGACGAGCAGGGGCGTGCGTACCACCGCAGCGTCTTCAACCAGTACACATGGAAGGGTGCCCTCGCCGCCGCCGGCGTCATCCCGCCCCGTGAGAAGGGCTCCCCGCGCTTCGCTGCGGCACCCGACGACGGCATGCACGCCTACCGCCACGCCTACGCGTCGGTCCTCCTCGACGCGGGCGAGAGCATCAAGGCGCTGTCCGAGTACCTCGGCCACTCGGACCCCGGCTTCACGCTGCGCACGTACACGCACCTGATGCCGAACAGCGAGTCCCGTACGCGTCGGGCGATGGACGCGGTGCTCGCCCAAACGGGCACAACGGCGACCGCTGCCACCGCTGCAGAGAACCCCGAGGGCACACCGGCTGAGGCGAAACCTTCCGGCATGTGCCCTGCGTGTGCCCTCGCGGCCTGACGGCAACGCCCGGCGCGCAACCAACACTGACCGGCAATCGCCCCAACACGGACCGTATTAGCAGGTCACAGCCCAATCGCCCGCCCTTGAGCCCTCACCCCTGGCACTACACCGCCACCAGCGGAGCGTCTTCCCTCCATTTGAGGATCTTGTCGAAGCTCACGACTGCGCCGCGGCCCGGCTTGTTGCCGATGTGGACGTGGTCGGCGAGTTCGCGGATGAGGCAGAGGCCGCGGCCGTTCTCGGCGTCGGTGTGGGCCGGGCGGACGGGTGGGCGGTGCGGGAAGCCGGGGCCGGAGTCGGCGACCTCGATACGGCACTTCTCGCCGTCGAGATAGGCGGTGACCCGGTACGCCTCCGAGGTGCCGTCCGTGGAGTGGGCGCCGCCGTGTTCGACCACGTTGGCACAGGCCTCGCTGAGGGCGACGGAGAGGTCGTAGGAGACGTCCGGGTCGACGCCCGCGGTCTCCATCGTGCCGAGCAGCAGACGCCGGGCGAGCGGTACGCTCGCAGCCTCACGCCGCAAATGGAGTGACCACCAGATGCTCATGCTCCAGCCTCCCGGCCGCGGCTCGACATACCGTTACGTATTGCCACGCGACCCGCCCCGCAATCGCCCGGAACCGGCCCCACCGCCCGAACGGCGGATGCGTAACGATCATGACCGGTGTATGCGAGCAAGGTTTCACGTGAAACCTCCGGCCGATCGAGGGGCGCGGGCTGTATCGATGCGGCTCCGACGCGTGGGCGCGATCCAATAACCGGATTCGCGCCCGCCAAACGTGAGAAATCCCCCACTCTTGGGGCGCGCAACGCCCACCTGAACGCACGCCACCCGTCTCGCGTACCTCCCCCTATGAACCCGGCGTATCAAGCGGAGCGCCCCGGTGCGATGATGAGCCAGCCATGACTGCCCCCCACCCCCGCCGGCCGCGCGCACTGCGTCCGCCGCGCGCCGGAGGCGATCGCACTGGAGGCGATCACGACCTCCGGGTTCTGCGGGCCGCGGTGTTCGCCGCGGCCTGCGTCGTGCTGGCCGGGGCCGGTCACGCGCTCGCGTCGTGCGCGACGATCCCGCTGTGGAGTCTCGGCGCCGGATTCGCCGGCGTCTTCGCCGTGGCGGCCGTCCTGGCGGGCCGGGAGCGCTCGCTGCCGGGCATCTCGGCGCTGCTGGCCGTCGGCCAGACCGTGCTGCACGCCCTCTTCGGGCTGAGCCAGCACGGCATGGCATCCGCCGCGTCGTCGAGGGCCGCCGAGACCATGGACGCGGCCCTCGTCGAACGCGCCGCCCAGTTCGTGTGCGGCACGACCGCCGCGGCGCTGAGCCCCGCACAGGCTCGGCGCATCCTCGTCGACGCCGGGCTCGGCACACACATCACGCACCCGGCGGACGCCATGACGACCGCGGTCGACTCCTCGGGGTCCGTCCTGCCGTCGCTGCCCATGCTGCTCGGCCATGTGCTCGCGGCCGTCGCCACCGGGTGGGTGCTCCGTCACGGCGACCTCGCGCTGCTGCGCCTCGTCCGGCTGTCGG
This sequence comes from Streptomyces ipomoeae 91-03, assembly GCF_000317595.1. Lineage (GTDB taxonomy): Bacteria > Actinomycetota > Actinomycetes > Streptomycetales > Streptomycetaceae > Streptomyces > Streptomyces ipomoeae. The sequence goes on from NZ_AEJC01000530.1 coordinate 16,325, forward strand.
GCCAAGAGGCCCACGAGCCGCTCGTACGCTCCCTGCGCGCGGCGCTCGCGCTGGCGCGGACCCTGCGCTGGGGACTCCCGGACGCGCCGGACGCCGTCTCGCGCGCCCCGCGCACCCCGTACGCGGCGCCACCCGCCCTGTGTACCACCGCCCTTCAGCACACCGTGATCCGGCGCGGCCCGCCGACCGCCGAGCTCGCCCTCGCCGCCTGACACGACGCGCCACTCACTCCACGCACGCCTGGAAGAGGACGCCGTCGTGCGGCGCCAACCTGCGCGCACCTGTTACCGGCGCGCGCTCCCTCTTCTCTCTCACTCACCGTGGAGTGTCACCAGTCATGAAGGCTTCTCGTATCGCCGCCGTCGGCGCCCTCGCCGGTTCGGCCGTCCTCGTTCTGTCCGGTCCCGCGTTCGCGCACGTCAGCGTCGCGGCGGAGGGCACGGCGGCCAAAGGCGGGTACGCGACCGTCAACTTCAAGGTCCCCAACGAGCGCGACGACGCCTCGACCACCAAGCTCGAAGTGAACTTCCCGACCGACCACCCGCTCGCCTCGGCCCAGCCCGAGGCCGTCCCCGGCTGGAAGATCCAGGTCACCAAGTCCAAGCTCGACAAGCCGCTCGAACTGCACGGCGAGCAGATCGACGAGGCCGTCTCCAAGATCACCTGGACCGCCGACGGGGACGGTATCGAGCCGGGCTTCTTCCAGAAGTTCCCGGTCTCCATCGGCCAGCTCCCCGAAGACACCGACGAACTGGTCTTCAAGGCCCTCCAGACCTACTCCAACAAGGAGGTCGTCCGCTGGATCGAGGTCCCGCAGGACGGCCAGGAGGAGCCCGACAACCCGGCGCCCGTGCTCGCGCTGTCCGCCGCGTCCGACGACCACCACGGCTCGTCCGGCGCGTCCACCGCCGCCGACGAGTCGGAGGATGCCGGCAAGGACGCCGAGGCCGCCTCGAACGAGACCGCCGCCGCGCCCGCCGACACCAGCGACACCACCGCCCGCGTGCTCGGCATCGTCGGCATCGTCGTCGGCGCGGCGGGCGTCGCGTACGGCGTCATGGCCGGCCGTCGGCGTACGGACGCCTGAGCCTCCGGCTGCCTGAGGCTCCAGCTGCCTGAGCCTCCGGCTGGCTGAAGTTCAGGCTTGCTGAGGTTCAGGCTCCTCTTTTCCTCCCCCTCGGCGCGCACGCGGCAGTCGTACGGCACCGCCCGGCGGCCCGGTCAGGCACTACCGGGCCGCACCACGGAACCTGTCGACCGCGACGGCGTACACCCCCGTGCGCGCCGGGACTCGAACATCTGGGACATTTCTCTATGCGCACCAACACGAAGAAGACGAGGACGTACGCGGCCGGCGCCCTGCTCATCGCGGCCGTCCTCACCCTCTCCGCCTGCGGCAGCGGCGAAGACTCCACGGCGTCGGTCACCGAGGTCTCCAACACCGGCCCGAGGAAGGCGGCCACGGTCCTCGACCAGCCGTTCACCAAGCCGAATCTGGTCCTCACCGACACACACGGCAAGTCGTACGATCTCCGCAAGGAGACCAAGGGCAAGCCGACGCTGATCTACTTCGGCTACACCAACTGCCCCGACATCTGCCCGCTGACCATGAACAACCTCGCGGTCGCGAAGAAGGAGGCGGCCAAGAAGCTGTCGCAGTCGGAGATGGCGAACCTCCGGCTCGTCTTCGTCACCACCGACCCGGAGCGGGACACTCCGACAGAGCTCGGCAAGTGGCTCAAGGGCATCGACCCCGAGATCGTCGGCCTCACCGGCGACTTCGACGAGATCCAGGCCGGCGCCCGTACCCTCGGCATCTCCATCAACCCGCCGACCAAGGACAAGAACGGCAAGACCATCTCCGAACACGGCACCCAGGTCATCGCGTTCTCACCGAAGACCGACGGGGGCTACGTCCTCTACGGCGAGGACGCGACCGTGCAGGACTATGAGAAGGACCTGCCGAAGCTGCTCAAGGGCCAGAACCCGTGAGGCGGCGACTCGTCGGTCCCGGTCTGAGTCTGATCACCGCCGCCGCGCTCGTTCTGACCGGTTGTGGCTCCTCGGATCCTTCGGATTCTTCGGGTTCCTCGGATTCCTTGGCTACTTCCGGTTCCTCCGCCGCCAAGCTGTCCGTGAAGGCCGCCTACATGCCGCAGCCGGTCTCGGACTCCATGGCGGCCGGTTTCCTCATCGTCGAGAACACCGGCGGTACGGCGGACGAGCTCACCTCCGTCACCAGCGACCTCGCCCAGGACGTCACCGTCCACAGGACCACCGGGCAGTCGATGCAGGAGGTCTCGTCCCTGAAGGTCCCCGCCGATGGGGAGCTCGTGTTCGAAAGCGGCGGAAACCACCTGATGTTCGAAAACCTGAAGCGCAGGCCGAAGGAAGGCGAGACCGTGTCCCTGCGGTTGAACTTCACCAAGTCCAAGGCCATCACGGTCGAGATGCCCGTGAAGTCGGCGACGTACCGGCCGACCACCGGGCACTGAGGGAGGGAACCCCGTTGAGGCCCTTGAGCAGGTTGGGACCGTCGAGCGGGTCGACGCATGATCGGCCGTCGAGCCGGTTGAGGCGGGATCGGCCGTCGAGCCGGTTCAGGCCGCTGCTGCTGGTGCTGCTCGCCGTCCTCGGGGCGCTGTTCGCCGGAGCCGCGCCGGTCTCCGCGCACGCCGCGCTGACCGGCAGCGATCCACAGCAGGGATCGGTGGTCGAGGAGGCGCCGTCCCAGGTGTCGCTCACGTTCTCCGAGAAGGTCGCGCTGTCCGACGGCTCGGTGCGCGTGTACGACCCCAAGGGCAAGCAGGTCGACACCGGCGACGTCACCGATCTCGGCGGCAACAGCTACGGGGTGGGCCTGCACTCCGGCCTGCCCGACGGCACGTTCACCGTCACCTACCAGGTGGTCTCGGCGGACAGCCACCCCGTCTCCGGTGCCTTCACCTTCTCCGTGGGGGCGCCCTCCAAGACGACGGCCGTGGTACCCGAGCAGAGCGCCGGGGGCGGGGTCGTCGGGGGCCTCTACGGGTTCGCCCGCTATCTGTCGTACGCCGGTTTCATCCTGCTGGTCGGCGGCGCCGCCTTCGTACTGGCCTGCTGGCAGCGCGGCGCAGGCGTACGTCCCGTGCAGCGGCTGGTCGTCACCGGCTGGCTCACGCTGACCGCCGCCACCCTCGCCATGCTGCTCATGCGCGGCTCGTACACCGGCTCCGGCAAGCTCGGCGACGTCTTCGACCTGGACCTCCTCGGCCAGGTCCTCCAGACGAAGGCGGGCGCGGCCCTGGTCTCCCGCCTGCTGCTCCTCGCCGCGGCGGCCCTCTTCATCGCGGTGCTGTTCGGCGCGTACGCGCGACGGGACGCGGATGTCGAGGACACGGACGAGGAGATCCCCGAGGTTTCGGAGAAGCCGGAGGAGTCGGAGGCGGAGGACTCTGACAGCTCTGAGGACTCTGATGATTCGGAGGACTCTGACGGCTCGGAGGACTCTGACGATTCGGAGGAGTACGACGACTCCCTCCGGAGAGATCTCACCTTCGGGCTCGCCATCGGCGGTGGTGTGGTCGCCATCGGGCTCGCCGCGAGCTGGGCGATGTCCGAGCATGCCTCGACCGGTATCCAGACAGGCCTCGCGATGCCCCTCGACGTCCTGCACCTGCTGGCGGTCGCCGCCTGGCTGGGCGGTCTGGCGACGCTGCTCGTGGCGCTGTTCCGGGCGCCGGCCGACGCACCGATCGAGACCGCGGCCGTACGACGCTTCTCGCGAGTCGCGTTCGGCAGCGTGCTCGTACTGGCCGCGACCGGGATCTACCAGTCGTGGCGGCAGGTCGGCACCTGGTCGGCACTGACCGACACGTCGTACGGGCAACTGCTGCTGGTGAAGATCGGCCTGGTCACCGTGCTCGTCGGGATCGCGTGGATCTCCCGCCGGTGGACGGAACAGCTGGCGGAGGCGCCGGCCGCAGGGGAGGCGGAGGCCGAGAAGGGCGTCACGGATGCCGACAAGGGCGTCGCGGAGTACCCCGTGGCGTCGGTTGCGGAATCCGCCGTGACGTCCGTCCCGGAGCCCGACGTCGAGGCCGTTCCGGAGCGCGTGCTGGAGAAGGAACCGGCGGTCGCCGTCTCGGAGAGGAAACCGACAACAGCCGCCGCGGAGAAGACGCCGACGGCGTCGGCCGGGGCCACCGTCGGCGATTCCGAGCGGGCCGCCCAGCTGGCCCGGCAGCGGACCGCGGTGGCCAACGCGCGCGAGAAGCGGATACGGAACGCCGATCCGGGCCGTACGGGTCTGCGCAAGTCGGCGCTGGCGGAGGCGGGCGTCGCCGTCGTACTGCTCGCCGTCACAACGGCCCTGACGTCCACCGAGCCGGGGCGCACGGTGGAGGAGGCCAAGGCGGCCAACGCGGCCGTGACACAGGAGGCGGAGCAGTCCGGGGCACTGGCGCTGGACATCCCGTTCGACACCGGGGGCAAGGACGGCAAGGGCGTGGCCCGCCTGGAGATCGACCCCGCGCGCGTGGGCGCCAACGAGATGCACGTCTACGTCCAGCGCCCCGACGGCAAAGCCTTCGACGTCCCCGAAGTGAAGGTCGCCTTCACCCTGGAGGCCAAGAAGATCGGCCCCCTGCCCGTCGTCCCCGACCACCTCGCCACCGGGCACTGGTCGGCCAACGGCGTACAGATCCCCATGGCGGGCGACTGGAAGATCGAAATCACCGTACGGACATCCGACATCGATCAGGTGACCGTAGGCAAGAACGCGAAGATCGGCTGAACGAGATCATGGCTGACGCTGACCAGTCCACGATGGACCCGTCCGAGGGAAGGGACGCCCCCGTGAGGGCCAAGGGACCGGGCGCCTCCGTGGAGGCCAAGGAGCCAGGCGCCTCCGTAGAGGCGCGGGGAACCGCACGGGGAACTGCGCGAGCAACCGCAGACGCCCCGCGGTCGCCATCCGCCCCCAAGCAGTCACGGCGAGGCAGCGACGCTCCACCCGCACCTTCGGAACCGTCCGGCCCGTCCCGTACGTCGAGCCCTTCCACCGATGGGATCTCCCGGCGCCGCCTGCTCGGCACTGCCGGAGCGACCGGCCTCACTTTCGGCGCGGTCGGCGGCGCCGCCGGGTACGCGGCGGCGTCCTCCTCCTCGGCCGAGAAGGCCACGCCGCTGTCCTCCCTGGGCGCGGGACAGGTGCCGTTTCACGTGAAACATCAGCCCGGGATCACGACCCCCCTGCAGGCCCGTGGTCACCTCATCGCCTTCGACCTGGCCGCCGGCGCCGGGCGCAGGGAAGCCGCCGCGCTGATGCGCCGCTGGTCGGAGACGGCCCGGCGACTGATGGCCGGGGAGACCTCCGCGCAGGACGACACCGGCATCGCCCTCGACGCGGGGCCGTCCTCGTTGACGGTGACGTTCGGCTTCGGGCACAGCTTCTTCGCCCGGACCGGCCTGGAGAAGCAGCGCCCGGACTCCCTGGACCCGCTGCCGGACTTCTCCTCGGACCAGCTGGACAAGGCACGCAGCAACGGTGACCTGTGGGTGCAGATCGGCGCCGACGACTCGCTCGTCGCCTTCCACGCCCTGCGCGCGATCCAGAAAGACGCGGGTGGCGCGGCCCGGGTGCGCTGGCAGATGAACGGGTTCAATCGTTCGCCGGGTGCCACGTCCCATCCCATGACCGCGCGCAACCTGATGGGCCAGATCGACGGCACGCGCAACCCCAAGCCGACCGAGCCCGACTTCGACGAGCGGATCTTCGTGCCCGCGTCCGCCGGTGGGTCGGGCGAGGGCGCGTCGGACGACCCGGCGTGGATGGCGAACGGTTCGTACGCCGTCGTACGCCGTATCCGGATGCTCCTCGACGACTGGGACGAGTTCTCGCTCAAGGAGCAGGAGGACGTCATCGGGCGCCGGAAGTCCGACGGCGCGGCGCTGAGCGGGGGCGCGAAGGCGACCGAGACGACCGAGATGGACCTGGAGAAGACCGACGCCCAAGGCAATCTGCTCGTCCCGATCAACGCGCACGCCCGTATCACGCGCCCCGACCAGAACGGCGGCGCGGCGATTCTCCGCCGCCCCTTCTCCTTCCACGACGGCATCGACGCGAAGGGCGTCCCCGACGCCGGCCTCCTCTTCATCTGCTGGCAGGCCGACCCCCTCCGCGGCTTCATCCCCCTCCAACGAAAACTCGACCGCGGCGACGCCCTCTCCACGTTCATCCGCCACGAATCCAGCGGCCTCTTCGCGGTACCGGGGGGAGCGGCGAAGGGGGAGTACGTGGGCCAACGCTTGCTGGAGGGCTAGCCGACGGCCCAGTCTTCCTGGCTGCGAAGTCGAGAGTGGGGAGGGTGGGCGCGGCGGCACCCTGCACGCGCTGGCAAGCGGAACCCACCCCCGCCCAGCGCCGGCACCGGCACCGGCACCGGCACCGGCCCACCTTGCACCGACGTCAGCCCACAGCGCTGGCCCTCGAAGTTGCGCAAGGGCGCCCCAGAGCCACAGGTCGCCCCGCAGGGGTGGTGGGCGCCGGTGCGTCACCAGGCCCATTAGGGTGAGTGCCATGCCAGCCAGCTACGTGTACCTCGGCCCCGAGGGCACCTTCACCGAGGTCGCCCTGCGCACGCTGCCGGAGTCCGCGACCCGCGAGCTCATCCCGATGGTCTCCGTCCCCGCCGCCCTCGATGCCGTCCGCAACGGCGACGCCGAGGCCGCCTTCGTCCCGATCGAGAATTCCGTCGAGGGCGGCATCACCACCACCCTCGACGAACTGGTCGCCGGTGCCCCGCTGATGATCTACCGCGAGGTACTCCTCTCGATCACCTTCGCCCTGCTGGTCCGCCCGGGCACGAAGATCTCCGAGATCAAAACGGTCACCGCCCACCCGGCCGCCCAGCCGCAGGTCCGCAACTGGATGAAGGCCAACCTCCCCCCGGACGTCGTCTGGGAGTCCGCCGCCTCGAACGCCGACGGCGCCCGCCTCGTCCAGGAGGGCCGCTACGACGCCGCGTTCGCCGGCGAGTTCGCGGCCTCCCGGTACGGCCTGGAGGCCCTGGAGACCGGCATCCACGACGCGGAGAACGCCCAGACCCGGTTCGTCCTGGTCGGCCGCCCCGCCCGCCCCGCCGCCCCGACCGGCACCGACAAGACGTCCGTCGTCATCTGGCAGCGCGACGACCACCCCGGTGGACTGCGCGATCTGCTGGGCGAGTTCGCCGTCCGCGGCGTCAACCTCATGCTCCTGCAGTCCCGCCCGACCGGCGAGGGCATCGGCAACTACTGCTTCGCCATAGACGCCGAGGGCCACATCTCCGACCGCAGGGTCGCCGAGGCGCTGATGGGCCTCAAGCGGATCTGCCTCCAGGTGCGCTTCCTCGGTTCGTACCCGCGTGCGGACGCCGCCGAGGCGAAGGTCCGGCCCAGTCTGCCGGGCACCTCGGACGCCGAGTTCGTGGCGGCGGCGGAATGGGTGGCGCGCTGCCAGGACGGCCGGTTCTAGTCGTCCAGCAAGTCCCAGGCCGGTCCTACCTGCTTATTTTCTTTGTCCACAGAAGTTATCCACAGGTGGGCTTCTCGACCTGGGGGCAAGTCGACAACGTTGCACCATTCAGTCGATAAATCATTTCGTCGAGCCCCACTCTGTCCACACCCTCATAGATCACCCTTCTCCCGCCCGTTCCCTCCGGTCAATCCATTGGAGTGACCCAATTCGAGCGAATCCACTCGAAAGGGGGAGTGAAGGTGGTTTGAGCCAGGAATCCCGGGGTTGACACCCACCCTTCGAAACGATCATCCCCGAAGTCCACAGATCTTTCGCACAGCCTGTGGATAACTCTCCGGCGCTGTGGATTCCTGTGGACAGCCGAGCCAAGTTCCATACGACACACGGAGGACGAGTCGGCCAAGGGCCACTCCAGCACCCCCCTTTCAGGCAATCCACCCCGGTTCATCGACTCCCTCGACTCTCACCACAGCATCCGACATTTCTCTCAAAATGGCCAAAGGAGAGGCGTACTGCAATTCCAGGTCGTGGGCCGGAACCACTCACCGGTAGCCTTGAGGAGTGATTGACCTTCGCCTGCTCCGTGAGGACCCCGACCGTGTGCGCGCGTCCCAGCGCGCCCGTGGAGAGGACGTCGCCCTCGTCGACGCCCTCCTGTCTGCCGACGAGCGGCGCAGGTCCTCCGGCGTCCGCTTCGACGAACTCCGCGCCGAGCAGAAGTCGCTCGGCAAGCTGATCCCCAAGGCCTCCGGTGACGAGAAGGCCGAGCTGCTGAAGAAGGCGAGCCAGCTCGCCGCCGATGTCAAGGCCGCCGACGCCGAGCGCGACGCGGCCGACGCCGAGACCCAGCAGCTCCTCCTCCAACTCGGCAACCTCGTCCACCCCGACGTCCCCGTCGGCGGCGAGGAGGACTTCGTCACGCTGGAGACGCACGGCGAGATCCGCGACTTCGCGGCCGAGGGCTTCGAGCCCAAGGACCACCTGGAGCTCGGCACGCTGCTGGGCGCCATCGACGTCGAGCGCGGCGCCAAGGTCTCCGGCTCGCGTTTCTACTTCCTGACGGGCGTCGGCGCCCTCCTCGAACTCGCCCTGGTCAACGCGGCGATGGCCCAGGCCACCGCGGCCGGCTTCACACCGATGCTGACCCCGGCCCTGGTCCGCCCGCAGTCGATGGCCGGCACCGGCTTCCTCGGCCAGGCCGCCCAGGACGTGTACCACCTCGACAAGGACGACCTGTACCTGGTCGGCACCTCCGAGGTCGCGCTGGCCGCGTACCACATGGACGAGATCCTCGACGCCGACCGTCTCCCCCTGCGCTACGCGGGCTTCTCCCCCTGCTTCCGCCGCGAGGCCGGCTCGCACGGCAAGGACACCCGGGGCATCTTCCGCGTCCACCAGTTCGACAAGGTCGAGATGTTCTCGTACGTCGCTCCCGAGGACTCCCAGGCCGAGCACCAGCGCCTGCTGGAGTGGGAGAAGCAGTGGCTGACGTCGCTGGAACTGCCGTTCCGCGTCATCGACGTCGCCTCCGCCGACCTCGGCTCCTCTGCCTCGCGCAAGTTCGACTGCGAGGCGTGGATCCCGACCCAGGGCAAGTACCGCGAGCTGACGTCGACCTCGGACTGCACCGAGTTCCAGTCCCGCCGACTGCAGATCCGCGTCCGTGACGGCAAGCAGGTCAAGCCGCTGGCCACCCTCAACGGCACCCTGTGCGCCGTCCCGCGCACCATCGTCGCGATCCTGGAGAACCACCAGCAGGCCGACGGCTCCGTCCGCGTCCCCGAGATCCTGCGTCCCTACCTGGGCGGCCGCGAGATCCTGGAGCCGGTAGCCAAGTGAGCGAAACGGCGAAGCCCGAGGACGCCAAGGAACCCAGGAAATCAAAAGACCCGAAGGACCTGGAAGATCTGAAGGATCTGAACGACCTGAAGACCCCCAGGACCTTCATACGGCCGGAACCCCCCTCAAACACGGCGGACTCCACAGGCACCGTGGCCTCCCCGAATTCCTCCGGCCCCTCGGGCTTCCCGTACAAGCTGATCGCGACCGACCTCGACGGAACGCTCCTGCGCTCCGACGAATCAATCTCCGATCGCACCCGTGAGGCACTCGCCGCGGCCACCGCGGCGGGCGCCGCCCACATCGTCGTCACCGGCCGAGCCGCCCCCTGGACGCGGCACATCCTCGAAGACCTCGGCTACCAGGGCCTGGCGGTCTGCGCCCAGGGCGCACAGGTGTACGACGCCGGGGAGCACCGTCTGCTGACCTCGGTGACTCTGGACCGGCAGCTCGCCGCCGTGGCCCTCGCCAAGATCGAGGCGGAGGTCGGCCCGCTGTTCCTGGCCGCCAGCCGCGCGGGGCTGGAGGGCGAGATACTGGTCGGCCCCGGCTACGCCCTGCACGGCTCGCTCCCCACCACACCGCTCACGGACGTCACCGACCTCTGGGCGGCCCCGCTGAACAAGATCTACATCCAGCACCCCACTCTGACCTCCGACGAACTCGCCGAAGCCTCCCGCCAAGCCGCCGGCGGCTTCGTCACGGTCGCCATGGCAGGCGAGGGCATCGTCGAACTCCTCCCCCTCGGCCTCACCAAGGCCACCGGGCTCTCCCTGGCCGCCCGCCGCCTCGGCGTCCACCGCACCCACGCCATCGCCTTCGGCGACATGCCCAACGACATCCCCATGCTCACCTGGTCGGCCCACGGCGTAGCCATGTCCAACGCCCACGCCTCCCTCAAAGCCATCGCCGACGAGGTGACCTCCTCCAACGAGGCCGACGGCATCGCTGAGGTTCTGGAACGCCTACTGCCCTAGCAACGCCAAGAGCTACCAACCACCCACCGGGCACCTGTCAACCAAGGCCCCGCCCAGCCCCAACCCGGGCCCTTCCCTCACATACCCCAGCCACAAAACCCGGCCACGTCACAGCGACAGCGATCCGGCGGAGGATGCACGACTCGAACGTGCGCGGGCGTCCACACCCGACCACGGCTCAGCAAGCCGGTGCCTTACCACTCGGCCAATCCTCCGGGTGGGCGGCCCACGCGAAGCTGACTCGCGTGCTCGAAGCGGCCGCCCCGGGCAGCACCCTGGTGGCGGACTCGACGGAGGAGTAACTACTCCGGAACCCGCTGCGGGCTACCCTGTCGGGAACTCCGCGTACAGCGCCCGATGAGCGACATCGCCGAGTTCCTCTCCCAGTTCATGACGCCGATCCGATCCGGCGACCCGAACATCAACCACTCTGCCCAGAAGCCGAGTCGACCGCCACCGAATAACCACCGCCCGCCCGTCCGCCGCGCGGCACGGTCACCGACGCCGCCACCTGCGCCGCCGCGCCTTGCTGAAGAACCACCCGGCAGGCGGCTCATCCGACCGCCACGGCTGGGGATCCGGAGCCTGTTCCCGCCAACGCGCCGCAAGCATCCGAGCCCGCGCCGACGGCTCAGCCGCCTCCGCGGCCCGTATGAAGTCCTGGTCCAACACGACGTCATCCCAGCCGTCCCCGGCCGCGCCGCCACCGTTGGAGCCGGCACCGACCTCACCCTTTGAACCGACGCCGACCTCGCCCCCGGCACCGGACCCGGACGCGGCCCCCTCCTCAGATGAAGCCCCGGCACCGGATCCGGCCACATCGCCGGACCCGACCACGCTCAAGCGACCCGGCCCACCCTCGCAACCCGCCCCACTCCTGAGGCCGGCTCCACCCTCGACGTCTGTCCCGGCCCCGGCACTGGTTCCAGGCTCGGCGCCCGGCCCCATCCCGACAGCGGATTCAAACTCCGCACCCGAGCCGCCCCCAGCCGCGCCTCCGGTCGCCGCGCCTTGCCCTTCACCGTCGTTGGGCGTTGCCTCCGTCGCCATCCCCGTTCCTCCTGACTCCTGGCCGCCCTTCCTGGCCATGTATGCCCGTTCGTCCCCCTCTTGCCCAGTGTGCCGGGACGTGCGTGAAGCCCCCGTCAAGACCGAGAGACCCCTGTCAAAACCGAGAGAGGCGACCCTCCGGGGCTGCGCACCCCGGAGGTTGCCGTCACTCCTCCCCGGCCAGCTTCAGCGTCCGCAGCTTCTGCCCGGCGTACCAGGTCGCGCCCAGCGTGACGACCGTCAGCAGGATCACCGCGGTCGGCAGCCCCACCTCGGAGGTGATCAGATCGCCGTCGGTGACCTTGTGGGCCACGGCGAGCGCCCACTGCTGAACGCTGAGCGTGCGCGCACCCTCCACCAGCGACCCGAACAGGGCCTCCCAGACGAGCGCGTAGACGAGCCCGAAGACCACCGCGTGCCGGGTCACCGTGCCGAGGAGCAGGAACATCGCCGCGTACGCTATCGAGGCGACCAGCGCCGCCACCGTGTAGGCGACCGCGATCTGCTGCCCGTTGCCGTTCAGGATCAGGCCCGCGAGCAGCGTCGGTATCGCGGAGAACGCCATGGTGACCGCGATCGCCACGATCAACTTCGTAAAAATGATCGTCGGCCGCTTCACCGGCTTGGCCAGCAGATACACCACGGAGCCGTCGTCGATCTCCGGCCCGATCGCGCCCGTTCCCGCGATGACGCCGATGATCGGCACCATCGTGGCGAGCGCGAATCCGCCGAGGAGGTCCGCGGCCACCTGGTCGTCGGCGCCGCTCAGCACGCGCACGGCCACGGAGATCACGATCAGCAGCAGGGGCAGCGCGCCGAGGATGAGGGCTCGGCGTCGGCCGAGCAGGGCTCGGTAGGTCAGCCGGGCGACTGTGGGGTCATACATCTTCGGCCTCCTACGCCGCGACCAGATACGAGAAGACGGACTCGAGGGACTCGTCCGACGGCGAGACAGTGAGCAGCCGGATGCCGTGGTCCCGGGCCACCCTGGGCAACAGCGTCGTGAATCTGCCGAAGTCGACGGCCTGGATACGCAAGGCGCCCTCGGTCAGGTCCACTTCGATGCCGGCGGTCGACGGGTCGGCGATCAGTGCGGCGGCCAGCGCCCGATCGTCACTGGAGCGCACCAGATAGCGGTGCGGGCGGTCGGTCATCAGGCGGCGGATGCGCCGGAAGTCGCCGCTCGCCGCATGCCGTCCGGCGACTATCACCTCGATATGGGCGGCCAACTGCTCCACCTCTTCGAGGATGTGGGACGAGAACAACACCGTGCGGCCCTCGTCTCCCATCCGCCGCAGCAGATCCATGAGCTGCATGCGCTGGCGCGGGTCCATGCCGTTGAAGGGCTCGTCCAGCAGGAGCAGCGACGGCTCGTGGACCAGCGCGGACGCCATCTTCACGCGCTGCCGCATGCCCTTGGAGTAGGTCGAGATCTGGCGGTCCTGCGCATACTCCATCTCCACCGTGGCGAGCGCCCGTTGGGCGGCCACCGCCCCCAACCCGTGCAGTTCGGCGTTGGCGACGACGAATTCGCGGCCGGTGAGGAAGTCGTACATCGCCTCCCGCTCGGGGACGATGCCGATGTGCTTGTAGATCTGCTCGTTGCGCCACACCGGCTGGCCGTCGAGGGTGACGGTGCCCGTGGAGGGGGCGAGGAAGCCGCCCATCATGTTGATGAGGGTGGACTTCCCGGCGCCGTTCGGGCCGAGCAAGCCGGTGACGCCGGGGCCGATCGTCATCGTGATGTCGTTGACCGCCACCACGTTGCCGAACCAGCGCGAGACGTGGTCGATGTTGAGCGTGGTCACAGCCCGGCCTTTCGGTAGCGGCGCATCAGCAGGCCGTAGCAGCCGGCGATGAGGCCCAGGACGATGAGGAGGTAGACGACTCCCTGCCCGCCGGAGGGACCGTGCCCGCCGGGGAAGTTGGAGGTGGCGCCGAGGAACGCCGTCTGTACGCCGTCTATGAGTGTGATCGGCGAGAAGAGGCCGAGCCAGGGCACCGCTTCCGTGCTGGACTGCACGTCGGCGATGGCCTGGACGACGGAGACGGCCCCGTAGGAGATGGTCAGGACGGCGATGACGGCCGCGATGCCGAAGCCGCGGCGCGGGGTGACCGCCGAGATCACCAGACCGATGCCGGCGAAGAGCAGCGACAGCAGTGCCACGGACACCAGTCCCTGTGCGAATCCCTTGGTCTGATCGGTGAAGTCGAGCTTGGCCAGCAGCGCGCCCACATAGAGCACGATCAGAGGCACGGTGGTGAGGATGAAGAGCGCCGAGGCCAGCGCCGTGAACTTCGCACGTACGTAGTCGGCGGTCTCGATCGGGCGCGAGAAGTACAGCGGCACCGTCTTGAAGCGCAGGTCGCGCGAGACGGACTGGGGTGCCTGGGAGGCGACATACAGGCCGATCACGGCCTGCATGATGATCGCGTAGTCGGTGTACTTGATCGGCAGGTCGTTGGCCTGGGTGGCCACCGCGACCGCCACCATGATGGCCGCCGGTACGCACATCACCGCGAAGAGCAGCATCGGCAGCACCTTGGACTTGGCAGAGCGGCCGAGTCCGTACGCGCCGCGCAGGGACTGCGAGTACAGCGAGCGGCGGGCGTAGGCGCGGCCCAGGCGGGGACCGTCGTAGCTGCGGTAGCCGATGTTGTGGATACGGCTCTGTTCGCCCGCGTGCGCGGGCTGTTCACCGGCGAGGGCCGGAACCTGTGTCCGGGTCTGCTCAACCGCCATGGCCGACCGCCTCCTTCCAGGCATCCTGCGTGCGCTGGGAAATCGCCTGCTCGTCGCTGTCCTTGAACACCTCGGCGATGTGGTGCCTGCGCTGCTCCATGCGGACCAGGCCGAGGCCCAGGTCGGCGACGACGTCGCGGATCAGGTCGTATGTCTCCTCGCCCTGGGCGGTGAGCAGCAGGATGTGCCCGGCACCCGGGAGGCCGCTGCCGTCCGAGACGGTCACTCCGCGCGCGTGGAGCGCCTCACGCAGCGCGCGAGTGCCGTCGGGGTGCTCGTCGGTGTCCGTGACCTCGATCGCGAGGGTTGCCGTGCTCTGTGTGAAGTCCCTGGTGGAGCTGGATCGCAAGAGCTTGCCGCCGTCGACCACGACGACGTGGTCGCAGGTGCGCTCCAACTCGCCGAGCAGATGGGAGGTGACCAGGACCGAGATGCCGAAGTCGGTGTGGATGCGACGGATCAGGCCGAGCATCTCGTCACGGCCGACCGGGTCCAGGCCGTTCGTCGGCTCGTCCAGGAAGACCAGCTGCGGGTCGTGCACCAGGGCCTGGGCGAGCTTCACCCGCTGCTTCATGCCTGTCGAGTAGCCGCCGATGGGGCGGTACCGCTCCTCGTACAGGCCGACGTGGCGCAGGGTGTCCGCGGTGCGCTCGCGCGCGGCGGTCGGCGGGAGGCCGGACATGCGGGCCATGTGCACGACGAACTCGGTGGCCGAGACGTCGGGGGGCAGGCAGTCGTGCTCCGGCATGTATCCCACGCGCTCCCGGATGGCGCCGCCGTTGCTCGCGACGTCGAGTCCGAGCACCTCGGCACGCCCCTCCGAGGCGGGGGACAGACCCAGAAGGATCTTGATCAGTGTGGACTTGCCGGCGCCATTGGCACCGACGAGTCCCGTCACACCGGGTCCGATGTCCACGGAGAGCCGGTCAAGAGCGGTCACCCTCGGGAACCGCTTGCTCAGGCTTTCAGTCGCGATCACAGTCACGTTTTCGACACTAGGGCCGGGGGACGTGGCGGTCGTCACCCCGCAGAGCTGTCTCCGTATCACTCTCGAGTCGTACGGGCCCGTAGGGGGCATCCACCCTCGGTTCCCCTAGGGGTCGCCCTGAGGTCGAACAACGGCGGGCCCGGACCGAGCGTCGGCGCTCGCGGCGAGCCGGGACACCGACGACGGTCGCGAGGCGGAACGCCGACCGGTCGCTGTGAGGTGGAACGACCGGCTTCGCCGTTTGGTGCCCTCGGCTCTTCAACGGATTCCGCCCCGCTTCCGGCCTCCACTTCCGCGCCCGCGAGTTTTCCACAGGCGCGGCACGCCCCTATTGACTCAGCCTCCAACGACTGTCACATTCATCAGTGTCACATTGCGAACACGGACGGTAGCCAACCGAGACGGGTGGGGATGGTGGCATGACCTCGGCGGTGACAGGCGAACGCGCGGCGGAGCTGCGGAGTTTCCGGAAGGTGCAGGCGCTCGCGTACGAGTGCGCGGAAGCGGTCGCGGCCCAGCTGAAGCCGGGTGTGACCGAGCGTGAGGCGGCGCGGATGCAGCGCCGCTGGCTGCGCGAGCGTGGCGTGCGGGACTGGTTCCATCTGCCCTTCGCCTGGTTCGGCGACCGCACGGCGTTCGCGAACTTCCGGATACCGCTGCAGTTCTTCCCCACGGACCGCCGGCTGGAGCCGGGCATGCCGTTCATTCTCGACCTGGCCCCCATATACCAGGGCTGCACGGCGGACATCGGGTACTCGGGCTGCCTCGGCCCCAGTCCTCTGCACGACAGGCTGATGGCGGACCTGGAAGCGCACCGCGAGCTGATCCTGCGCGAGGTGCGAGAACGACGATCGCTGCGGGAGATCTACGAAGATGTGGACCGGCTGATGGTCCGCCAGGGATACGCCAACAGGCATCGCGCGTATCCCTTCGGCGTCATCGCGCACAAAGTGGACCGGGTGCGAGAAGGGCGCTGGTCCCCGCATGTCTTCGGGTTCGGCGTGCAGTCGCTGAAGGGCCTGGCGGCCGACGCGCTGCACGGACACCGCGACGGCTGGTCGCCGCTGTGGTCGCCGTACCGGTTCTCCGACCATCCACCGCAGCCGGGGCTGTGGGCGGTCGAGCCGCACCTCGGCTTCCGGGGCACGGGCGCGAAGTTCGAGGAGATCCTGGTCGTCACCGACTCCCGCGACCCCGAGGAGAGCGCGTTCTGGCTGGACGACGACCTGCCGCACGTACGGCGATGGGCGGAGGAGAAGGGCCGATGAGCGAAGAAGGACACGTGACGGGCGGGGTGCGGCTCGAAGGCGCGCGGCGGCGACGGGTGCGCGGGGACGGGGTGGAGCTGGCCGTCGCCGAGCTGGGCGATCCCCAGCAGCCGACCGTAGTGCTCGTACACGGCTACCCGGACTCCAAGGAGGTCTGGTCCGAGGTCGCCGTACGGCTGGCCGAGCGCTTTCACGTGGTGCTGTACGACGTGCGCGGCCACGGCGGTTCGACGGCGCCGCGTCCGCTGCGCGGCGGCTTCACGCTGGAGAAGCTGACGAACGACTTCCTGGCGGTCGCGGATGTGGTCAGCCCCGACCGGCCCGTGCATCTGGTGGGGCACGACTGGGGTTCCGTACAGGGCTGGGAGTTCGTGACGGTCGAGCGAACCGAGGGCCGCGTGGCGTCCTTCACCTCGATGTCCGGCCCCTCTCTGGATCACCTCGGCCACTGGATCAAACGGCGCGTGCGGCGACCGACCCCGCGCCGGATCGGTCAACTCCTCGGCCAGGGCGCCAAATCCTGGTACATCTACCTGCTGCACACACCTGTGCTGCCCGAACTCGCCTGGCGCGGCCCCCTGGGCAAGACGTGGCCCGCCATGCTCCGGCGGGCCGAGAAGCTGCCCTCGGGCGGCTACCCCACACCGTCGCTGCCCACGGACGCGGCACACGGCGCTTGGCTGTATCGGGACAACATCCGAGCGCGCCTGGCCAGACCTCGCGACGACGCGTACGCACACGCGCCAGTGCAGCTGATCACACCCCTGGGAGATCCATTCCTCTCCGAACAGCTCTACGACGACCTGGAGTCGTGGACCCCTCGGCTGACCCGCCGCACCCTCCCCGCCAAGCACTGGATTCCTCGCACCCGCCCCGACCAGCTTGTGGCCTGGATCACCGAGTTCGTCACGGCCACCGAGGGCGGGCGGCCCGCGCCGGTGGCGACCGGGAAGTACGCGGACCGGTTCGGCGGGCAGTTGGTGCTGGTCACCGGCGCGGCGGGCGGTATCGGCCGGGCCACCGCCTTCGCGTTCGCCGAGGCCGGCGCCCGTGTGATCGCCGTCGACCGGGACGCGGAGGGCGCGGCCCGCACCGCGGAGCTGTCCCGGCTGGTCGGCGCCCCGGAAGCCTGGGCTGAGACGGTCGACGTCTCGGACGAGCAGGCCATGGAGAAACTCGCCGAGAGAGTCGCCGCGGAGTACGGCGTGGTGGACGTGCTGGTCAACAACGCGGGGATCGGGCTCTCGGGGTCCTTCCTCGACACCACTCCCGAGGACTGGCGGAAGGTCCTCGACGTCAACCTGTGGGGTGTCATCCACGGTTGTCGGCTCTTCGGCAGGCAGATGGTCGAACGCGGGCAGGGCGGCCATATCGTCAACACCGCATCGGCGGCTGAGTATCTGCCCTCCAGAACACTGCCCGCGTACAGCACCTCCAAGGCGGCCGTACTGATGCTCAGCGAATGTCTGCGTGCGGAGTTGGCCGGTCAGGGCATCGGGGTGTCGGCGATCTGTCCCGGCATCGTCAACACCAACATCACCTCCACCGCGCGCTTCGCCGGCGTCGACGCCGAGGAGGAGAAGCGCCGGCAGCGGAAGACGGCACGGCTGTACGGGCTGCGGAACTATCCACCCGAGAAGGTCGCCGACGCCGTCCTGCGCGCGATCGTACGCAACCAGGCGGTCGTCCCCGTCACCCCGGAAGCCCGCGGCGGCCGTCTCATGTCCCGTTTCGCCCCGAGAGCACTGCGCACCCTTGCCCGGCTGGAGCCGCCGCTGTGATTCCCCGACACGAGCACCACGCGTGCGAAGCGGACCCATCCGACTACGAGGCGGAGCACCACAAGATCGCCCCGCGCAGGGTCTCCTTCGACTGGGACAAGACCCCGCTCCACTGGATCCCCGACGAGCCCACCGCCACCCACGTCATCAATGTGCTGCATCTGCTGCTGCCGGCGGGGGAGCGGTGGTTCGTGAAGGTCTTCAAGGAGGGACTTCCGCTGGTCAGGGACCCCGAACTCCTCAAGGACGTGAAGGGGTTCATGGGTCAGGAGGCCACGCACAGCGTGCAGCACGCGTATGCGCTGGACCATCTCGCGGCGCAGCGCCTCGACACCGCGGACTTCACCAAGTACGTCGATTTCCTCTTCGAGAAGCTGCTCGGCGAGAAACCTCCCCTGGGAGCACCGATACCGCCGCGTGAATGGCTGTGCTTCCGGCTGTCGGTGATCGCGGCGATAGAGCAGTTCACAGCGGTGCTCGGCGACTGGGTACTGGCCGCCGAGGGGCTCGACCGGGCCGGGGCCGACGAGGTCATGCTCGACCTGCTGCGCTGGCACGGCGCCGAGGAGGTCGAACACCGCACGGTCGCCTTCGACATGTACCAGCACTGCGGCGGCCGGGGTCGGGCCCGCTACGCCCGCCGGGTCGCGGGCATGGCGGTCACGGCACCGGTGATGCTCTACCTCTGGGCATGGGGCGCCGTGTATCTCATACGTCACGACCCGCAGCTCGCCGGACGCGTGCGCTACTCCCTCACCGCGCACAACAGGGCCGTACGCAAGGGCCTGCTGCCCACCTGGAAAGAGCTCGGCGCGGCAGTCCCCCGTTATCTGCGCCGCTCCTACCACCCGTCGCAGGAGGGCTCTCTGCGGAGAGCGGTCGAGTATCTGGCGCAGTCACCTGCGGCACGTACAGCGGCGGGCGTCGTCGCACGGGCGGCGACGTAGGACAGCCCGGTCAAAAACGCAGGACGGCGTGGTCGCCGAAGGCGACCGGGACCGGGAAACAGCGCGGCGACGGACAACGCGCGAGGACGGCACATCTGTTGGCAGCGCACGGAGGCAGAAGGAGGCATGAGGAGCGTGAACGACGAACCGGCCGGGGCCGGGTACCGCATCGAGGACCTGGCGCACCGCAGCGGCGCGACAGTGCGGACCATCCGCGCCTATCAGGACCGCGGGCTGCTCCCCCGCCCCGAGCGGCGCGGCCGGGCAAACGTGTACTCGGACGCCCATCTGACCCGGCTGCACCAGATCGCCGACCTCCTCGACCGCGGCTACACCCTGGCCTCCATCAAGGAACTCCTGGAAGCCTGGGACACGGGCCGCGGCCTCGGTGGGGTGCTCGGCCTGGTCGCGGAGGTCGATGGACCCTGGACCGACGAGGAGGCCGTACGGATCTCGCGGGCCGAGTTGGTCGAGCGGTTCGGCGGCGCTCCGGACGAGGCGGCGGTGGCGGACGCGGTCGAGCTGGGCGTACTGGAGCCTGTGCCCGGCGAGGAGGACCTCTTCCTCGTACCGAGCCCCCAAGAGCTGTCCGTGGCAGCCGAGTTGCACGCGGCCGGTGTTCCACTGTCCGCCATCGCGGGTCATCTAAGGGAGTTGAGAGGGCAGGTCGAGCACATCGCGGCCCGTTTCCTGGACTTCACCACCGAGCATGTGTTCGCGCGCTACCTCGGGCAGCACCAGCCGCCGACCGAGACCGACGCGGACGAGGCGGCGGCACTCGTACGACGACTGCGACCGCTCGCCCAGCAGACGGTGGACGCCGAACTCGCCCGGGCGATGCGCCTGTTGGCCACCCGGCAGCTGCGTCGGCACCTCGGTTCGGAAACCCCTGCCGAGCCCCCGGACGAGTCGTGCTCGGTGCGGGTCCCCTCGTCCACAAGACGGGCTGTGGAGAAGCTCGTTGGCCCCGAGCAGGTTTCGGCGTTCATCACTGCGGCGGCCGAACGGGAGGTACAGTCACGCACCTTGGACGCGCTCACAGCAAACAGTCACGAAACAAGCGAACTTCATCAATCACCCTGATTCGGGCGCCGAGTTGTCCACAGAATCTTCAATTCCCTTGTGGATAACTACACTTGGTTGTGGATCAAACATCCGGAGCAAAATCAGATGCGTGACGCGCGTCTCGCCGGGCACGCTGGCGAGATGGATGAAAGACGCACCGTAAAGGTGTCGAAATACCTCTCGAAGCACCTGCGACATCAGCCGGAACGAATCGGGATCACGCTCGACGAGGCCGGCTGGGTCGAGATCGACACGCTCATCGCGGCAGCCACCGCCCACGGCTTCCGCTTCACCAGAGCGGAACTCGACCATGTGGTCGAGGCCAACGACAAGCGCCGCTTCGCCGTCGAGGGCAACCGGATTCGTGCCAACCAGGGCCACACCGTCGAGGTCGACCTCGGCCTGTCCCCGGCAACCCCGCCGCCGTACCTCTACCACGGCACAGTGGCGGCCTACCTGGGCGCGATCCGGGCCGAGGGACTGCGCGCGATGAACCGGCACGATGTGCACCTCTCGCCCGACCGCGAGACCGCCACCCGGGTCGGCGCCCGCCGAGGCCGCCCCGTCGTGCTCTCCGTGGACGCCGGCGCCATGCACCGCGACGGCCACGTCTTCCGCGTCAGCGACAACGGAGTGTGGCTGACCGAGGCCGTGCCGCCGAAGTACCTGCGATTCCCGGAGTCGCACTGAACCAGGCCGACTCTGGCATGACCGACCCGAAGCCGACCTGATCAGCCCGTCGGATCCGATCTGCCCCCGCCTTGACCTGGTCATCCAGTCGGACTCGACCCGGCCCGACCCGCCCGGTCGGCGGACCCGCCGACTCCGCTTAGGCTCGAAGCATGAGTCTGCGTCTGAGCACCGTGATCCTGCCGTACATCCGCTGGCACGAAGGCGGCCGTGCCATGTGGCAGCGGGCCGAGCAGCTCGGTTTCCACGCCGCGTTCACCTACGACCACCTGTCGTGGCGAAGCTTCCGGGACGGACCATGGTTCGGTGCCGTACCGACCCTGACCGCCGCAGCCGCCGTCACCGACCATCTGCGCCTCGGCACCCTCGTGACCTCGCCGAACTTCCGGCACCCGGTGACCCTCGCCAAGGAGCTGATCTCCCTCGACGACGTCTCCGGCGGCCGGGTCACCCTCGGCATCGGCGCCGGTGGCACCAGCTTCGACGCCACCGTGCTCGGCCAGGAGCCATGGGCCCCGCGCGAGCGTGCCGACCGACTGGCCGAGTTCGTACCCCTGCTCGACCGGTTGCTCACCGAGGACTCGGTGTCGTACGAGGGCGACTACTACTCGGCCCACGAGGCCCGCAACATCCCCGGCTGCGTCCAGCGCCCCCGGCTTCCCTTCGCGGTGGCCGCCACCGGGCCGCGCGGAATGCGACTCGCGGCGCGGTACGGGCAGGCGTGGGTGACCACCGGGGATCCCAAGCTGTACGAGACGGGCACCCCTGAGCAGTCGGTCGAGGCCATTCGCGGGCAGATCGAGAGGCTGGCCGACACGGCCGCCGCGATCGGCCGGGACGCGGCTGCCCTCGACAAAATCCTGCTCACCGGTTTCACGCCGGACCGCGGCCGACCGCTCGAGTCGCTGGACGCGTTCGTGGACTTCGCGGGCCGACACGCGGAGCTGGGCTTCACCGATCTGGTGATCCACTGGCCCATCCCGGACTCCGAGTTCGCGGCGAGCGAGAAGGTCTTCGAGCGGATCGCCATGGACGCCCCGGCCCAGTTGTCCTGAGCCCCGGACGGCCTGGCCGGGACATGGACGACGAGCCCCGGGTCCGCAGGACCGAGTCATGTACGACAGGTCACAGCGGCATAGGGTGACGAGTCGTATCGCCGCAGGTCACAGAGGCAAGCAGCGGCGCAGGCAAGCGGCCGTAATCATTCACCCGTGCGACCGTCCGCACGGCCGTGCGCGCATATGCGCGACAATGGGGTCCGTGACCTCAGCGACGAGACAGCCCGAGACCCCGGCCCCGACCGTCCCGCCCCGGCTGATAGCCACCGATCTCGACGGCACCCTGCTCCGAGACGACAAGTCCGTCTCCCCCCGCACGGTCGCCGCCCTCGCCGCCGCCGAGGAGGCGGGCATCGAGGTCTTCTTCGTCACCGGCCGCCCCGCCCGCTGGATGGACGTCGTGAGCGAGCACGTCCACGGCCACGGCCTCGCGATCTGTGGAAACGGCGCCGCCGTGGTCGATCTGCACGGCGGCCCCGGCGCCCATCGCTTCGTCAAGATCCGCGAACTGGCGCGTGAGAACGCACTCGACGCCGTACGACTGTTGCGCGACGCCGCACCCGGCACCGTGTACGCCGTCGAGCAGACGTACGGCTTCAACCAGGAGCCCGATTACCCGAAGCTCCACATGGAGATCCCCGACACCCTGGCGCCGGCCGAGAAACTGCTGGCCCCAGGCGGTGTCGCCGACCACGAACCGGTGCTGAAGATCCTCGCGTTCCACCCCTCGCTCGACCCCGACGACTTCCTCGCCACCGCCCGTATCGCCGTCGGCGACCGCGCCACCATCACCCGCTCCAGCCCCAGCGCCCTGCTGGAGATCAGTGGCCCGGGCGTCTCCAAGGCCAGCACCCTCGCCCTGTGCTGCGCCGAGCGCGGCATCTCCCACGAGGAGGTCGTCGCCTTCGGTGACATGCCGAACGACATCGAGATGCTCACCTGGGCGGGCCAGTCGTACGCCATGGGCAACGCACACCCGGAGGTCATCGCCGCCGCCTCCGGCCGCACCACCGCCAACAACGAGGACGGCGTCGCGGTCGTCATCGAACGCCTGCTGGCGAAGCGGCCGTAACACGCCCTAGGGTGCGTTTTGAAAGTGCTGGTCACAGCCACTCGTTGATGGCTGCGACCAGCACGGTCGCCTCGTAGCGAACTGCCAACTTGTCGTATCTCGTGGCGACAGCGCGGTGCCGCTTGAGGCGATTGATTCCGCACTCGACCGCGTGGCGCTCCTTGTAGTCGGCCTTGTCGAACTTAGGTGGCCGGCCGCCGTGGGAGCCGCGGTTCTTGCGGTTGGCGATCTGGTCGCGCTTCTCCGGGATCGTGCAGCGGATACCGCGCTTGCGCAGGTAGGCACGGTTCGCGCGGGAGCCGTACGCCTTGTCGGCACGCACCTTGTCCGGCCGGGTGCGCGGGCGGCCCGACCCGAGCCGGGGCACCCGGATGCGGCCCAAGACCACCTGGAACTGCGGGGAATCACCGCGCTGTCCTGCCGTGATGACCAGCGACATCGGTTTCTGGGCCTGCTCGACCGCCAGGTGGAGCTTGGTTGTCAGCCCGCCCCGGGAGCGTCCGAGCCCGTGGTCGTCGGGCTCGATGAACACACCGCCTGGCGGCTCGATCTGCAGATCCCCTTTTTGCGGGCGCCGGCCGCATGCTGGTGGGCGCGGGCGATGGTCGAGTCCACCGAGACGTCCCAGGTGATCAGTCCCTCGGCGTCGGCCTGGGCCTGCAGCTGTTCGAAGATGCGGTGCCAGGTGCCGTCCCGCTGCCAGCGGCGGAACAGGCCGTAGACCGTCTCCCACGGGCCATAGCGCTCGGGCACGTCCCGCCAGGAAGCACCGGCGCGGGTGCGCCACCGTATGCCGTCTATCAGTTGCCGCTTGGTGTGCACCGGTGGCCGTCCAGGCTTCTTGCCGACCGGGAGCAGGGGCTCCAGCTTCGCCCACTGTGTATTCGTCAGATCATGCCGCCCCACGAAGTGGGATCTTGACACATCAAGATCCACATATGAAACGCACCCTAGAGCTGCACCCCGCGCTTGCGCAGCCACGGCACGGGATCCACGCCCGACCCCAGTTCCGGTGTGACCCGTACCTCGAAGTGCAGGTGTGGCCCGGTGGAGTTGCCGGTGGTGCCCGACTGGCCGATCCACTGCCCGGGCGCCACCCGTTCGCCCTGGTCGACGGTGACGGCGGCCAGGTGCGCGTACTGCGTGTAGTAGCCGTCCCTGTGCTGGACGACGATCTCGATGCCGAAGGCTCCCCCGCACGACACCTTCACCACCCGTCCCTCGCCGACCGCCCGCACCGGTGTACCGATCGGCACCGCGAAGTCCTGTCCGGTGTGCCGACTGGCCCAGTGCTCACCGCCGCCGCCGAAACTCGCGGAGAGCTCGTACGTCTCCACGGGCGCGACCCACGCTCTGGTGCGGCCCGTTTTCGGCTGGTTCAAGCGGGCGGCGCCCCGGCAGGCACCGGCCGCGACCGCCGCGTCGGCCTGCCCCTGCAGCGTCCACCGCGCCTCTTCCAGCTTCTGCCGGATCTCCCGCTTGATCCCGGCGAGTTCGATGTTCCGCCGCTGCAGCGCCCGCCATGCCACCGCGGCCTTCGCCTCGTCCGCGGCCAGCCTCGCCTCGGCACGACGGCTCCTGGACACCGCGTGGTCAAACACCAGATCCGCCTGCCAGACGGCACGCTGCCCCCGCATCAGCTCCTTCGGGTCCTCCGCGAGCAGCATCTGCGCGGTATACGGCACGCCGCCACCCGCGCGGTACTGGGCGCGCGCGATCCGGCCGAGGTCCGCGTTCAGCGCCGCGATGTTCCGCCGCTCCCGGGTGAGCAGCGATTCCAGCCGCCGCGCCTGCGCCCGCTCTGCGTCCGCCGCCTTCCGCCCGGCCTCGTACTGCTGCGTCGCCACCGCCGCGTCCTCGAACAGCCGCGCCACCTGGGCGCTGACCCCGGCGTCACGGGAGGCACCTGGGGGTCCGCCACCATCGCTCCCGGCCGCTGTCGGCCGGGCGGCGAGAACCACGGCGGCACACAGCAGTACGGCGACGAGCAGCCGATGTCGGCGAGATGAACGCATGCCAGCGATCGTGGCCCGCACCTATGCCCCAGGTCCTGTTCAGGTCGTACAGCCGGGGGACAGAGTGCCCCGTACGGACCAGGAAGGTCGGCCGAACAGGGAGCCTCCACCACCGCGTTCGGCGAGGAGCCTTGCGAAGGGGACCGTGTCACCGGACGGCTGACAGGGCGCCAGACCCGGCAGCCGGGCCAGACACCAAGGCCGGCCACGAAGACGAGCCCAGGTCAGCCGCGCACCCGGCCGTCTACCGGCCCACTCGCCCCACCACGCCATCACCCCACCGAGGCACCGAGGCACCGAGGCACCGAGGCACCGAGGCACCGAGGCACCGAGGCACCGAGGCACCGAGGCACCGAGGCACCGAGGCACCGAGGCACCGAGGCAGGATTCCCGACCGAGCGCTCACCCGAGTCCCGTCCGGCCCGGCTCAAGGCGTTCAAATCCCCGCCAGCAGCTCCCCCGCCGCCTCCCGCTCGACCATCGCCCGCAAAGGTCCGTCCACGGCGGCCAGTTCGGCATACGTCCCACGCTGCGCGACGCGCCCCTTCTCCAGCACGACGACCTCGTCCACCTCCTCCAGCCCGGCCAGCCGGTGGGTGATCAGCAGGGTCGTACGGCCCTCGGTCGCGGCCAGCAGGTCGGCGGTGAGGGCGTCGGCCGTCGGCAGGTCGAGGTGTTCCGCGGGCTCGTCGAGGACGAGGACCGGGAAGTCGGCCAGCAGCGCACGAGCGAGGGCGAGCCGCTGACGCTGGCCGCCCGACAGCCGCGCCCCGTGCTCGCCGATCAACGTGTCCAGCCCGTCCGGCAATTCGTCGGCCCAGTCCAGCAAACGCGCCCGCGCGAGCGCGTCCCGCAGCTCCGCCTCGGTGGCGTCCTTCCGGGCCAGCAGCAGGTTCTCGCGCACGGAGCTGTCGAAGAGGTGCGCGTCCTGGGCACACAGCCCGATGACCCGCCGTACGTCGTCCCCGTCGAGCGCGTATGCGTCCGCACCGCTCAGCGTGTACGTCCCCTCGCGCGCGTCCAGGAACCGCAACAGCACCTGCGCGAGGGTCGTCTTCCCGGCCCCCGAGACGCCGACCACGGCGATCCTGCGGCCCTCTTCGAGGGTGAGGTCCACCCCGGTGAGCGCGTCCCGGTCCTGCCCGGCATACCGGGCGCCGAGCCCTTCGAGCCTGAGCGGGAACGGCGACACCGGCGCCTCGACGGGCTCCTCCGGTTCGCGTACGGGGTCGGGGGCGTCCAGCACCTCGTACACGCGCTCCGCGCTCCTGCGTACCCGCTGGCGGAACTGGACGGCGAGCGGCAGCCCCAGCACCGCCTCGAAGGCGGCCAGCGGGGTGAGGACGACGACGGCCATGGCCACGCCGCTCAGCCGTCCGTCGACGACAGCCTGTGCGCCCAGGAGCGCGGTGGCGGCGACGGTGAGCCCGGAGACGAGCGCGGTGAGCCCGTCGCCGAGCGCGGTGGCGGTGGCGGCGCGGGAGGCGATCCGGGTGAGCGCCCGGTCGGCCCGACGCACCTCGGCGGTACGCGTGGGAAGAGCACCCGCGACCGTCAACTCGGCGGTGCCGGTGAGCAGATCGGTGACACGCGTGGCCAGCACGCCACGAGCGGGCGCCAACCGGTGCTCCGCCCTACGGGCCACGGCCCCGGTCACCAGGGGCACCCCGACTCCGGCGGCGAGCAGCCCCACCGCGAGGGCGGCTCCGGCCTCGGGCAGCAGCCAGGCCGTGAACCCGACAGAGACGGCGGACACGACCACCGCGGCACCGGCGGGCAGCAGCCACCGCACCCAGTAGTCCTGCAGGGCGTCCACATCGGCGACCAGACGCGAGAGCAGATCGCCCCGCCGCGTCGTCCGCAGCCCGGCGGGCGCCAGCCGCTCCAACCGCCGGTAGACGGCCACCCTCGTGTCGGCCAGCATCCGCAGCACCGTGTCGTGCGACACCAGCCGCTCCGCGTACCGGAACACCGCCCGCCCGATCCCGAACGCCCGCGTGGCCGTCACGGCGACCATCAGATACAGCACCGGAGGCTGCTGAGAGGCCCGCGAGATCAACCACCCGGACGTCGCCATCAGCCCGACGGCACTGCCCAGGGCAAGGCTCCCGAGCAACAGGGCGAGGGCGAGACGACTCCGCCGGGGATCCGCCATGCGGCGGACACGGGCGAGCACCCCGCCTTGAGGCACGATGGCCGACGCGCCGGGACGGGCACCCACGCTGCGGGCATCCGTCTCAGCCGCGTCGAACAGGTCCTCAGCACCACGATCGGCCGTACCAGCCACATCGCGGCGAGCATCTGCATGACGGTCAGTCGTCTTGAGCCCGTTGGGACGAGCGTTCACACCAGGGCCGACCGTCGAGGCCACGCTCGCGTCGGAGATCAGCTCGGCTGCCGCTCCCCGAGCGTCGACCGGCCCGGGTATCTGCTCTGCTTCGTCCTCGAAGGGCCCTAGGGAACCGGTACTTGAAAAAGGCAGGCAGGTGGGAGGGGCCTCAACGGCCCGCGCTTCCAGCCGCACCACCCGATCCGCGACCCCCAGCAACGCCGGCCGATGCACCACCAGCAGCACGGTCCGGCCCACCGCCAGCCGCCGTACCGCCTCCACGACCTCCGCCTCGGTCTCCCCGTCCAGCGAGGCCGTCGGCTCGTCGAGGAGCAGCACGGGCCGGTCCGCGAGGAACGCCCGGGCGAGGGCCAGCCGTTGCCGCTGCCCAGCGGAGAGACCTGCGCCGTCCTCACCGAGAACTGTGTCGGCCCCGGCGGGCAGCGCGTCCACGAACTCCAGCGCCCCCGCGTCGGCCAGCGCCCGCCGTACCGCCGCGTCATCCGCGTCCGGACGGGCCAGCCGCAGGTTCTCCGCGATCGACCCGGCGTACAGGTGGGGCCGCTGCGGCACCCAGGCGACCCGCGAACGCCACTCCTCAGTGTCGAGTGAGGCGAGATCGGCTCCCCCGACCCGCACCCGGCCCCCAGTGGGCTCCGTGAACCCCAACAGGACGTTCAGCAGCGTCGACTTGCCCACCCCGCTCGGCCCGACGAGAGCCACGGTCTCGCCGGGCGCCACCGTGAAGGACACGTCAGCGACAGCGTCGTACGACCGCCCCGAATACCGGACGGTCACCCCCTCGAAGCGGAGGGCATGGGAAGCCGGCACGACCCCGGTCCCGGAGGTCGGCAAGGGCGTCTCCAGCACCTCGAAGATCTCCTCGGCTGCCGCGACGCCCTCGGCGGCGGCGTGGAACTGCGCCCCCACCTGCCGCACCGGCGCATACGCCTCCGGCGCCAGAACGAGGATGACCAGCCCGATGTACAGGTCCATCTCGCCGTGCACGAGGCGCATTCCGATGGTGACCGCGACCAGCGCGACCGAGATCGTCGCGAGCAACTCCAGCGCGAAGGACGACAGGAACGCGATCCGCAGCGTGCGCATCGTCGCCTGCCGGTACTCCCCGGTGATCCGCTTGATCGACTCTGCCTGCGCCTTGGCCCGGCCGAAGACCTTGAGCGTCGGCAGCCCGGCGACGACATCCAAG
The DNA here is from genome assembly GCF_000317595.1 of Streptomyces ipomoeae 91-03. GTDB lineage: Bacteria > Actinomycetota > Actinomycetes > Streptomycetales > Streptomycetaceae > Streptomyces > Streptomyces ipomoeae. The sequence continues at coordinate 44,855 of NZ_AEJC01000530.1, forward strand.
AAGTGACCCGACAGCCGTGACAGCATTCGCCACTGTCGGTCCATCTGCGAGCGCGTGGCCCAGCCGATGAGCACCATGAAGATCGGGATCAGCGGCAGTGTGCCGACGATGATCGCCGCCGACACCCAGTCCTCGGTGACGATCCGCGCGAGCACCGCCACGGGCACGACGATGGCGAGGCCCAACTGCGGCAGATAGCGCGAGAAGTAGTCGTCGAGCGCGTCGACGCCACGGGTGGCGAGGGCGACCAGCGAGCCCGTGCGCTGCCCGCTCAGCCACCCGGGCCCCAGCGCGGCGGCCCGCTCCAGCAAGCGGCCCCGCAGCTCCGATTTCACCGCCGCCCTCGCCCGGTGAGCGGAGAGCTCGGTGAGCCAGGAGACCAGCGCCCGACCCACCGCGACGGCCGCCAACAGAGACAGGGGAGTCCCGAGTTCGGCGATCGACATCCCGTGTTGGAAGGCACCGACCACCACGTCAGCGATGAGCATCGCCTGCGCGATGACGAGTGCGGCCCCGACGACACCCAGGCCGACGACCGCCACCAGGAAAAGACGGGTGGCACGGGCATATCGCAGCAGTCGCGGGTCGATCGGTTTCACGTGAAACATCCTCTTCTCAGCAGCCATGTTTCACGTGAAACATGACTCTTCGGCACGAGGAGGCGTGTTTCACGTGAAACATCGTCAAACACACCTCTTGCCGGACTCGATGCACAGGACGGGACCCAGTGCACGGAACCGGACTCAGTGCACCGGCTCGGCGATGTGCTGCGTGCCGATCCGCTTGCGGAACACCCAGTACGTCCACCCCTGGTAGAGCATCACAACCGGTGTGGCGATCGCCGCGCACCACGTCATGATCTTCAGGGTGTACGGGCTCGATGAGGCGTTGGTCACCGTGAGGCTCCACTCCTCGTTCAGCGAGGACGGCATGACATTCGGGAAGAGCGTCAGGAAGAGCATCGCGACCGCGGCCACGATGGTGATCCCCGACAACGCGAACGCCCAGCCCTCGCGCCCCGCGCGCACCGCCATCAGTGCCACCACGAGCGCAGCGACGGCCACGACCGCCGCGACCAGCGAGGCGCCGCCGCCCTTCTCGACCTGCGTCCAGAGCAGGAAGAGAAGCGCCAGCCCGGCCGTCACCAGCCCGACCTGCAGCGCCAGCTTCCGAGCCCGCTCCCGGATGTCCCCGACGGTCTTGAGCCCGACGAACACCGCTCCATGGAAGGTGAACAGCGTCAGGGTGACAAGTCCGCCCAGGAGGGCGTACGGGTTGAGCAGGTCTCCGACACTGCCCACGTACTCGAAGTCACGGTCGATCTTCACCCCGCGCACGATGTTGGCGAAGGCCACGCCCCACAGGAAGGCGGGGAGCAGCGAGGTCCAGAAGATCGCCGTCTCCCAGTTGCGCTGCCAGTTCTCCTCGGGCCGCTTCGCCCGGTACTCGAAGGCGACTCCGCGGACGATCAGGCAGACCAGGATGAGCAGCAGCGGCAGATAGAAGCCGGAGAACAGCGTGGCGTACCACTCGGGGAAGGCAGCGAAGGTCGCGCCACCCGCCGAGAGCAGCCACACCTCGTTGCCGTCCCAGACGGGCCCGATGGTGTTGATGAGGACCCGCTTCTCCGGACGGTTGCGCGCCAGCAGCTTGGTGAGGACGCCGACCCCGAAGTCGAAGCCCTCCAGGAAGAAGTAGCCGATCCAGAGGACGGCGATGAGGACGAACCAGACGTCGTGAAGTTCCATGACTGTGCTCCCTTGGCCCGGTGCTGCCTAGTACGAGAAGGCCATCGGCTTGTCGGCGTCACGGGGGTCGCCGCCGATCTTCGTGGGCGGGTTGAGATCGGCTTCCGTCAGCTCGGGCGGACCGGCCTTGACGTACTTCGCGAGCAGCTTGACCTCGACGACGGCGAGGATGGCGTACAGCGTGGTGAAGACGATCATCGAGGTGAGGATCTCGCCCTGGGAGACACCGGGGGAGACCGCGTCCTCGGTGCGCAGCACGCCGTAGACCACCCAAGGCTGACGGCCCATCTCGGTGAAGATCCAACCCCAGGAGTTGGCGATCAGCGGGAAGCCCAGCGTCAGGATCGCGATGCGCCAGTACCACTTGGTGAGGGTCGGGCCGAGGGCCTTGCCCGGCAGCAGCGCGAGATGCGGCACCTCGTCCTCGCCGACCCGCAGATGCTGCGGCAGCATGAACTTCTTACGGGTGAGCCAGAGTCCGATCAGGCCGATGGTGAAGGACGCCATGCCGAAGCCGATCATCCAGCGGAAGCCCCAGTAGGCGACGGGGATGTTGGGCCGGTAGTCGCCGGGCCCGTACTTCTGCTGTTCGGCCTTGTTGACGTCGTTGATGCCGGGGACGTACGAGTCGAAGTCGTCGTTGGCGAGGAAGGACAGCAGGCCGGGGATCTCGATGGCGACCTTGTTGTGGCCCTTGTCGACATCGCCGTAGGCGAAGACCGAGAAGGGTGCGGGTGCCTCGCCGTCCCACAGTGCTTCAGCGGCGGCCATCTTCATGGGCTGCTGCTTGAACATGACCTTGCCGAGCAGGTCACCGCTGATCGCGGTGAGCAGGCCGGCGATGACCACGGTGACCAGGCCGAGCCGCAGCGAGGTCTTCATCACCGGTATGTGCTTCTTGCGGACCAGGTGGAAGGCGGCGATGCCGACCATGAAGGCGCCGCCGGTGAGGAAGGCTGCCGAGAGGGTGTGGAAGGCCTGGGTGAGAGCGGTGTTCTGGGTCAGGACGAGCCAGAAGTCGGTGAGTTCGGCGCGGCCCCTCGCCTCGTTGATCCGGTAGCCGACGGGGTGCTGCATCCAGGAGTTGGCCGCGAGGATGAAGTACGCCGACAGGATCGTGCCTATGGAGACCATCCAGATGCAGGCCAGGTGGATCCTCTGGGGCAGTTTGTCCCAGCCGAAGATCCACAGCCCGATGAAGGTGGACTCGAAGAAGAAGGCGATCAGTGCCTCGAAGGCGAGCGGGGCCCCGAAGACATCACCGACGAAGCGGGAGTAGTCGGACCAGTTCATGCCGAACTGGAACTCCTGCACGATGCCCGTGACGACACCCATCGCGATGTTGATCAGGAAGAGCTTGCCCCAGAACTTGGTGGCCTTGAGGTACTTCTCCTTCCCCGAGCGCACCCACGCGGTCTGCAGGCCGGCTGTGAGCGCGGCCAGCGAGATGGTGAGCGGGACGAAGAGGAAGTGGTAGACGGTGGTGATGCCGAACTGCCATCGCGCCAGAGTCTCCGGCGCCAGAGCGAGGTCCACGTCTTCTCCTTACATGCCGTGGCACTGCGGCAGTTTGCCCCGCTTGTCACGCACATCACAGGGCAATCGGGACGCGCTTGTGAACGCGTTCACATTCACAAGCAATTATGACGCATGGCCGTTCGAGGCGTGAGAGTGGGGGTGCCCCGAAACGCAAGAGCTCGGACCAAACAAATCAGGGGGCCCGGGGAAATCCCCGAACCCCCTGGTCAGAGGCGGTCTAGAGGTCCTTGCGGAAGCTCTCCGTCACCTTGAGGAAGATGTCGTTGGCCTCGGTCTCGCCGATCGTCACTCGCACACCCTCACCCGGAAACGGACGTACGACAACGCCGGCCTGCTCACAGACACCCGCGAAGTCGACCGTCCGCTCCCCCAGCCGCAGCCACACGAAGTTCGCCTGCGTGTCCGGCACCGTCCAGCCCTGGGCGCGCAGCGCCTCGACGACCCGGTTCCGCTCGCAGACCAGCGCGCCCACACGCCCGAGGAGTTCGTCCTCGGCACGCAGGGAGGCGACCGCCGCGTCCTGGGCGATCTGGCTCACCCCGAACGGCACGGCCGTCTTGCGCAGCGCCGCAGCCACCGGCTCGTGAGCGATCGCAAAGCCCACTCGAAGGCCCGCAAGGCCGTATGCCTTGGAGAAGGTGCGCAACACGCAGACGTTCGACCGCTCGCGATAGAACTCCACGCCGTCCGGAACCTCGGCATCGCGCACGAACTCGCGGTACGCCTCGTCCAGCACCACCAGCACATCACCAGGCACGCGGTCGAGGAATCGCTCCAGCTCCGAGCGGCGGACCGCCGTACCCGTCGGGTTGTTGGGGTTGCAGACGAAAATCAGCCGAGTCCGATCGGTGATCGCGTCCGCCATCGCGTCCAGGTCGTGCACATCGCCCGGCGTCAGCGGCACCTGCACGGACGTGGCCCCGCTGATCTGCGTGATGATCGGGTACGCCTCGAACGACCGCCAGGCGTAGATCACCTCGTCGCCGGGCCCCGCGGTGGCCTGCAGCAGCTGCTGGGCGACACCGACCGAGCCGGTACCCGTGGCCAGGTGCGTGACGGGCACCCCGAAGCGATCCGCCAACTCGTTCATCAGGCCCGTGCAGGCCATGTCCGGGTACCGGTTGAACGACGTGGCCGCCGCGGTCACACCTTCCAGCACGCCGGGCAGCGGCGGATACGGGTTCTCGTTGGAGGACAGCTTGTACGCCACCGGACCGCCCGCCACGGCCGGCTTGCCGGGCTTGTAGGTGGGGATACCCTCCAGCTCGGCTCGCAGCTTGGGGCTCGTCTCGCTCACCGCAGTCCTCCTCGTCGACGTAATGCTCCTCACTTTATGAGGATTCCGCGCGCCTGCGAATGGCCTGTGGACAACCACATCCATGTGGTGCCCGCACCGCGTCCGTCACCTCGTGTTCGTACCTCTTCCGTCCCAGGAGCCTCATGGGCATCAGCACACGAAGGTGTACGAATCAGGGGGCGCGCCGCTCATGAGCACACGCGCCGGTGGCTCACGCCGTGGCGCGCATCACCCATGCAGGTGAGTTGAGACCTCTTCGAAACATGAACTACTTGGCAGGCCCATACGCGTCGACGAGTCACGTACTGACATTGGATCGGGCAACTCCCTTGCATTTAAAGGAATTTGACCCTCGCTGACCTTGCAGAAACGTACCTGTCAACGAGTGCATATGCGTCCGCACTACCCCACCGCATGAGCCCTACTATCGGCTCGCCATGACAGCAGCAGGGAAGCACCAGGTGAGCCGGGCGGAAACTCCCCGCCGAGGCAGCCGGTCGGGCCGGGCGGGCATTCGAGACGTGGCCGCCGCCGCCGGGGTCTCCATCACGACCGTTTCCGACGCCCTCAACGGCAAGGGCCGGCTCCCGGACGCCACCCGACGCCATGTACGCGAGGTCGCCGACCGACTTGGCTACCGCCCCTCGGCGGCGGCCCGAACCCTCAGAACGGGCAAGTCCGGCCTCATCGGCCTGACCGTGACCACGTACGGGGATGAACCTTTCACCTTCACCGAGTTCGCGTACTTCGCGGAAATGGCGCGGGCCGCCACCTCGGCAGCGCTCGCCCGGGGCTACGCCCTGGTGATCCTTCCCGCGACCTCGCGCCACGACGTGTGGTCGAACGTCGCCCTGGACGGCACCGTGGTCATCGACCCCTCCGACCAGGACCCGGTGGTCAGCGAGCTGGTCCGCCAGGGATTACCGGTGGTCTCCGACGGCCGCCCGGCCGGCTCGCTCCCAGTCACGGCATGGGTCGACAACGACCACGAGGCCGCCGTCCTCGACATCCTCGACCACCTGGCCGACGCGGGCGCCCGCCGGATCGGACTCCTCACGGGCACGACGACGGACACGTACACCCATCTCTCCACCACCGCATACCTGCGCTGGTGCGAGCGCGTGGGCCAGGATCCGGTGTACGAGGCCTATCCGGCGCATGATCCGTGCGCGGGAGCCGTCGCCGCCGACCGGCTGCTGGCCCGGCCCGACCGCCCCGACGCGGTCTACGGACTCTTCGACCCGAACGGCACCGACCTGCTGGCCGCGGCTCGCCGGTACGGCCTGCGCGTCCCGGACGACCTGCTGCTGGTCTGCTGCAGCGAGTCCACCGTGTACGCGACGACCGAGCCGCCCATCACCACGCTCTCGCTGAAGCCGCGCCGGATCGGCACGGCGGTGGTCCAGCTCCTCATCGACGCCATCGAGGGGGTCGAATCGGACCAACCGGTCGAGCAGGTGATACCGACGGAGCTGATCGTGCGCACCTCGTCCGAGCGACGTCCGCCGCGCACGACGGTCAGCCCGCCACGATCACCCGAAGAGGGTTGACGCCGCAACGAGGATCCGACCGGAAGAGGGCGGGAAAGCCCCGCCCAATTCGGGAGAAAACCGCGGTGAACTGGGAGCCTGCGCCATTTCACCACCCCTGGGTCATCACATGGCGCGATCCGCATTCCTATGATGGGCGGACGACACCGCGGGCCGCTGCGACCAGGCAGTCCGATGCGGTGCAGATGCGGCGCGATGGTGGTGGAGGGGTCGATGACTCAGGGGGCCGGTCAGGGACCCGAGGTGCGGACGCCGACGGTGCGTGATTTCCGCGTGCCCGCGTACGTCCACGAAGCCGGTCCGTACGGACACGCCAGCCACCCCGGCGACGCCCGGCCCGCCGACGAGCCGGAGGGTTACCCCGAGGGGTACACCCCCACCCAGAGGGACCTGCCCGTGATCAACCGGGGTGACACACTTCAGGTCACGATCGACCCCGAGGCCGCGGCGGCCGACCGGTCCGCCCCCGGGCCCGGCCCGCTGTTCGTCGTCGGCGACGTCCACGGCTACCTGGACGAGCTCGTCGCCGCGCTCCAGGAGAAGGGCCTCATCGACGCGGCGGGCAACTGGTCCGCGGGCACCGCCCGGCTGTGGTTCCTCGGTGACTTCACCGACCGCGGACCGGACGGCATCGGCGTCATCGACCTCGTGATGCGGCTGTCCGCCGAGGCCGCAGCGGCCGGCGGCTACTGCAAGGCCCTCATGGGCAACCACGAACTGCTGCTGCTCGGTGCCAAGCGGTTCGGCGACACCCCCGTCAACTCGGGCGCGGGCACCGCCACCTTCCAGGCCGCCTGGCTGCTCAACGGCGGCCAGAAGACCGACATGGACCGCCTCCAGGATCACCATCTGCAGTGGATGGCCCGCCTCGACGCCATGGAGGAGGTCGACGGCCACCTCCTGGTGCACTCCGACACCACCGCCTACCGCGACTACGGCGACTCCATCGAGGCGGTCAACGACACCGTCCGCGAAACGATCACCCGTAACGACCCGGACGAGGTCTGGGACCTCTTCCGCAAGTTCACCCGCCGCTTCTCCTTCCGCGACGAGGGCGGCGCCGACGCCGTGCGCTCCCTGCTGGACACCTATGGCGGCACCTGCATCGTCCACGGCCACAGCCCCATCCCCTACCTCCTGGGCGAGGTCGGCTCGGAGGACAGCGAGGACGGCGCGGGCCCCTCCGTCGACGGACCGTACATCTATGCGGACGGTCTGGCCGTCGCCATGGACGGCGGAGTGACCATGGCCGGGAAACTGCTGGTCCAGCAACTTCCGCTCAACAGCTGAGCCGTCAACACGCAGGCGTCCACCGGCGGAAGACTTCGCTGGCCAGGGGCCAATTTCTTCAAACCCCCTGTCACCGCCCGCCGTCACCGCTCTACCATCGGCTTATCCGTAGCAGGCTCCCCTCCGTTTCTGCCCGACGGCTCGTCAGCATGCCGAGCCACAAGCCCTACGGAGCATCGGGGGATGCACATGAACAGCGTTCCGCAGCACCTGCTCAGTGAGGACCGCCAAGAGTACGAGCGGATCCTCGGCGAGGCGCTGCGCTCCGCACCACACCGCCCGGAATTCGCCGCTGGCCTGCAGCGGCTCAACCCCGAACAGCTGCGCACCATGGCCCTCAACGCCACGGCGATCATCACGGCGTCCGCCGCGGCCGAATACGAGTACTACGTCAAGGTCCGCGACGAACTGCGCAACCCGCCGGCGTCCGCTCTCCCCACCCGCGAGGGCACTGCGTCCGGCTCCGCCGAGCCCGACGGGACCGCGGCGGGACTCGCCGCCGCCATGGGCGAGGTCGGCGAGGCGGCCGGAGCCGGTGTCGGCGCCGTCGCCGCGGTACTCGCCCCCGTCCTGGCGGGCACCGCCGCAGGTCTCTTCCTCCTCGTCGGCTATGTGATGAGGGTGATCGACCCCGATCGTGCGATAGCCCAGACCCTCCTCACCACAGGATGGGTGTTCGGCGCGGTCACGGCGGCTGCGATCCTGGTCGCCGCGGTCGGCCTGTTGCTCACCGCCCTGCGCAACGGCGCCACCGCCGTGGACGACGGAGCACGTGGCGAGTTGACCGAGGAGGTGGCCCGGGCCAAGGAGGCCTGGCGCGATGCCCTCCTGGAGCGCGGCATCCTGCCCTTCCTGCGGGACGCCCTGGCCAACCCGGGCCCGGCGGTGCTGAGCGAGCCGACCCGCCCGACTCCACCCAGCCGTATGCCGCATCTCGGCTACAACCGACCGAGCTTCAGCAGCCCGGACAGCGGCGGCGCCGGCGCCCGTCCCAGCTTCACCAGCCCGGACTTCACGAGCCCCGACTTCGGCGGCCCGGAACACCGGCCGGAATGACGCCTCGGGACCGAGCAGCCACCCGGAACCTGCCGGGCCCGGCAGCCGCCCGACGCGACGTGGTCCGCCCGGCACGACGCTCGGTCTGCCGACCGGCGCGCTCACACTCCGTCCTGTCCGCTCCGCGCACACATGGGACGCCGACAGACCATGACGCTGCCGAGCAGCGGCGGGCTCCCCGAGCACACACCCGGGAGAGCACCGCCGCGCGTGAGCAGTCAACGGCCGCGACGGATCCGCGACGACCCGTGTACCGCCTGTCCGCCCATGGACCTCAGTCCGCGAGCGGCAGATAGACCCGGTTCCCCGCCTCCGCGAACTCCTTGGACTTCTGGGCCATACCCGCCTCGATCTCCTCCCGGGAGCCGCCGTGTTCGCGGCGGATGTCCTGAGAGATCTTCATCGAGCAGAACTTGGGACCGCACATGGAGCAGAAGTGAGCCGTCTTGGCCGGCTCCGCCGGAAGGGTCTCGTCGTGGAAGTCGCGGGCCGTGTCGGGGTCGAGGGCCAGGTTGAACTGATCCTCCCAGCGGAACTCGAAGCGGGCGTCCGACAACGCGTCGTCCCACTCCTGTGCGCCCGGGTGTCCCTTGGCGATGTCCGCCGCATGGGCCGCGATCTTGTATGTGATGACGCCCGTCTTGACGTCGTCACGATTGGGCAGTCCCAAGTGCTCCTTGGGCGTGACGTAGCAGAGCATGGCCGTGCCCCACCACGCGATCATCGCGGCACCTATGCCTGAGGTGATGTGGTCGTACGCCGGCGCGACGTCGGTGGTCAGCGGGCCGAGCGTATAGAACGGAGCTTCATCGCAGATCTCCTGCTGAAGGTCGATGTTCTCCTTGATCTTGTGCATCGGGACATGTCCCGGGCCCTCGATCATGGTCTGTACGTTGAAACGCTTCGCGATCCGGTTGAGTTCCCCGAGCGTGCGCAATTCCGCGAACTGCGCCTCGTCGTTGGCGTCCGCGATGGAGCCGGGCCGCAGGCCGTCGCCCAGCGAGTACGTGACGTCGTATGCGGCGAGGATCTCGCAGAGTTCCTCGAAGTTCTCGTAGAGGAACGACTCCTTGTGGTGCGCCAGGCACCAGGCCGCCATGATCGAACCGCCGCGGGAGACGATGCCGGTCTTGCGGTTCGCGGTCAACGGCACGTACGCCAGGCGCACGCCTGCGTGGACCGTCATGTAGTCCACGCCCTGCTCTGCCTGCTCGATGACCGTGTCCTTGTAGATCTCCCAGGTCAGCTCCTCGGCCCTGCCGTCGACCTTCTCCAGCGCCTGGTACAGCGGCACCGTGCCGATGGGGACGGGGGAGTTGCGCAGCACCCACTCGCGGGTCGTGTGGATGTTGCGCCCGGTGGACAGGTCCATGACCGTGTCGGCACCCCAGCGGGTCGCCCAGGTCATCTTCTCGACCTCCTCCTCGATGGAGGAGGTGACCGCGGAGTTGCCGATGTTGGCGTTGACCTTCACCAGGAACCGCTTGCCGATGATCATCGGCTCGATCTCCGGGTGGTTCACGTTCGCGGGCAGTACGGCCCTGCCCGCCGCGATCTCCTCCCGGACGACCTCCGGCGAGACGTTCTCCCGGACGGCCACGAACTCCATCTCGGGGGTGATCTCCCCGCGTCGCGCATACGCGAGCTGGGTCACCGCCCGGCCGTCACGGCCCCTTCGAGGCTGGCGCGGCCGACCGGGGAACACCGCGTCGAGGTTGCGCAGTCCCCCGCGCGGCGAGGTGTGCTTGATCCCGTCGTCCTCGGGCCGGACGGGACGGCCCGCGTACTCCTCGGTGTCGCCGCGAGCGATGATCCAGTTCTCCCGGAGAGGGAGGAGCCCCCTCCTGACATCGGTCTCGACGTTCGGATCGGTGTACGGGCCGGAGGTGTCGTACAGGGTGACCGACTGCCCGTTGGTGAGGTGCACCTGGCGGACCGGCACGCGCAGATCGGGGCGCGAGCCCTCGATGTACGCCTTGTGCCAGCCGATGGACTTACCGACCTCCTGGAGCTTGTCGCCCTGGTTGTTTTCACCACCGGACGAGGCAAATGCCCCGTCCGTCTGGTGGGAGGCAGGCGTGCGTGTGTCCTCGATGGTCATGAGACCTACTCCCTACGCCGGCATTACCCGGTAACAGGTTCAGCGGTCGACGCAGCGATTTCCGCCCGCGGATGTTCCACGTGAAACATCGCGTTTGCGGAGGTCAGCGCCCTCTCAGCCCGGTGCTCCGAGCTCCCGCGTGTGCAAAGGTGGCTCCACGCTAGCGTCAGATGTGGCGCGGTGAACAGTGGGCACCGCTTGTTCTTGCGATGATCGGTCGGTGACCACGATGCAGCAGCCCCCTCCTCCACCCCCCGAGCCGCCCCGAGGCCCTGGCCCGGGGCCCGGCCATGGGCACAGCACCGACGGTGGCCATGGCCATGGCCCGGACGGCGGCCATGTCCATGGCTCCCGCGGCGGCCACGGATCCGGTGACGGGCATGGCCACGGCTCGAACTCCGGCGGCGGCCACGGCCACTCCCACAGTCACGGCCCCGCCGCTCCCGTGTCACAGCACCTGCGCAAGGTCATCGCAGCGGTACTGATCCCCTTCGCGACCGCGGTCCTCGTGGGCCTCGTCGTGCTCTGGCCCGGCGGTGCCCCGCCGCACGAGCGCACCGGTGTGGGCTTCGACCGGCAGACGCAGTCGGCCACGGTCACCAAGGTCGAGGAGGTCGACTGCTCCTCGGTGAATGCCTCGGGCGTCCCCCCGACCGGCGACACATCCACCGCCGAGGGCTCGTCCGCCCAGCAACAGGCGAACGGCACCTGCAAGAAGGCGACGATCCGGGTCGACACCGGCAAGGACAAGGGCCGTACGTTCACGGAGATCGTTCAACCGGACCAGTCACGGCAGTTGAAGCAGGGCCAGGAGGTCGTGGTCGCGTACGAACCCGCCGCGCCCAAGGATCTGCAGTACTCGGTCACCGATGTGAACCGAAAGTTCCCGATGGCGCTGCTCGCCGGGATCTTCGCGCTCGCCGTCGTGGTGGTGGGCCGACTGCGCGGTGTCATGGCACTGATCGCACTGGCGGTCAGCTTCCTGGTGCTGACCTTCTTCATCCTGCCGGCCATCCTGCAGGGCTCGAACCCGCTGGTGGTGGCGGTGGTCGGGGCGAGCGCCATCATGCTGATCGCGCTCTACATGTGCCACGGCCTCTCGGCTCGCACATCGGTCGCCGTACTCGGCACCCTGATCTCGCTGCTGTTGATCGGCGTGCTGGGCTCGATGTTCATCGGTTGGGCCGCACTGACCGGCAACACGGACGACAACACGGGTCTGATCCACGGTCTGTACCCGGACATCGACATGAGCGGTCTGCTGCTCGCGGGCGTCATCATCGGCTCCCTCGGTGTGCTCGACGACGTGACGGTCACCCAGACGTCGGCCGTCTGGGAGCTGCACGAGGCCAATCCGTCGATGGGCTGGCGCGGTCTGTACCGGGCAGGCATCCGGATCGGCCGGGACCACATCGCGTCGGTGGTCAACACCCTCGTCCTCGCCTACGCGGGTGCCGCGCTGCCACTGCTGCTGCTCTTCTCGATCGCGCAGAGCAGCATCGGTACGGTCGCCAACAGCGAACTGGTGGCCGAGGAGATCGTGCGTACGCTCGTCGGTTCGATCGGCCTGGTCGCCTCGGTGCCGGTGACCACCGCGCTGGCCGCCCTGGTCGTCTCGGCCGATCGCCCGGGCGAGACGGCGGCCACGTCCGCACCCGCTCCGGCGCGCGCGGGCAGGGGCCGCCGCCGCAAGCGCTGAAGCGTTACGTCACCCCGACGGCGTACGGAAGGCGACAGCTCAGCCCGCGCTCTGCTCCTCAGCCAGGATGCGGTCCAGCGCCTCGTCGAGCAGGGTGTCGAAGTCGGCGAGGGAACGCTCCTGCCCGAGAGGCACGAGCTTGTCCGTACGGTCCAGAAAGGCCACGAGCGGCGCCGTGCCGACCCGGAACAGCGCCTGGTCGGTGCCCACCTGAAGGCGGATCAGGACCTCGCCGAACGTCTCCGGATCGGCGGGCGTGATGTGCACGTCCCCGTCCCCGCACGGCCGGCCCACGCCGTCGATGAGCAGCTCCCGCCCGAAGGCCCAGGTCACGGGAGCGTCCCCGGGCAGGTGGAACGTCAGCCGCACGGCATAGGGATCACAGGTCTCGTAACGCAGCTCCACCGGGATGCGGAAGGAGAGCTCCTCCGACACGAGGAAGCTCATCATGACCTCTGCCTGTACCGACTCGCGCATCGCTTACCCCGCCATGTTGGTCGAGTAGCCAGGAATCATCCGCCTGACACTGCTGGAAGTTTGCTGAAAGTACACGGGAGATCACAAGGAGTGATTTTTCAGATGCTGATAGAGATCGCGAGTGTCCCTAGTAGCTTTCCGATCTCCGTCTGCAACTGATGTGCTGCGGGCAGCAGCCGGTCGGCCTGGCGTGCGGGCAGTGAGATGGCCAGGGTCCCCGCGGTCGTCCCGACGGTGATCGGGATCGCGGCGCAGACCGTCCCGAGGGCGTACTCCTGTCGCTCGACGACCGGTTCCATCCGCCCGATCCGGTCCAGGCGCCGCAGCAGGGTCTCGTTGTCGCGCACGGTGTACGGGGTGATCGACTGCACCGGGTAGCGGGCCAGATGGTCGCGGCGGGCCTCGTCACCGAGCTGGGACAGCAGACACTGCCCGACGGCGTGGGCATGCCCGGTCTCTCGGAAGTCGGCCCACTCCTCGACGGCCGGGGTGCTCGGACTGTCGGCGACGCACATGACGTCGATCTCGCCGTCACGGTAGACCGCGTAGTAGACGGGTACGCCGATCTGGTCGCACCAGTGCGCCAGTGTCTCGCTCACCGTGCTGCGACGTTTCTGCTGCGCTCCGCTGCTCCCCAGCCGCTCTGCCGCCCCGCCGAGGAAGAAGAGCCCCTTCTCTCTGCGGAGATAGCCCTCGTGCACCAGGGTGCGCAGCAGGTGGTACGCCGTGGGCAGCGCCAGCCCGGCGTCCCGCGCCAGTTGTTTGGCGGGCGCCCCGTGTTCCCGCTCGGCGACGGCCTCCAGCAGCCGCATCGCGCGTTGTACGGAGCCGATCAGGGTGCCGGAGGGTTCGGGGGCGACGTCCGAGGCCGCTGGGGCCGGGACGCGCGCTCTTCTCCCGGACCCGTGCGGGTATGCCGGCGTGGGTTGGGCGGGGTCGGCTGCGGGAGCCGTGGGAGGCGGCGTGGACCGGACTCGACTCGTCGCAATGGCCGTGGAAGGCGGTGCGGGCCGCGCGGGGCCCACCACCGGAGGTGTGGGGGACTCCGTGGGCCGACCGGTCTCCTCACCCGGTGATGTGCGCGGCTGGGCGGGGGGAGCCGGGGCCTTCGAGGGTGCCGCGCGCGGTTGTGGGGGCGGGGCGTGGGTCTCACCGGACGGGGTGCGCGGCTGCCGGGGCGAAACCCGGGCCTGGCCGGGCCCGTTGCGGGGCTGCTCGGGGGCGCCGACCACCGGAGGCGTCCGAGGGCCGGGTTGTGGGGGAGGGACGGCGCTCTGTGTCGATCGGGAGCGCGGCTGGGGGGTGGGGAGGAGCGGTTCTGCAGGTGCGGTGTCAGCCGTGGCCAAGGGTCACTTCCGAAGCGCGAGGAGGGCCGCCCGTGCGGGAGACACGGGAGGAGATGCGCCGCCCGCGGGGTCGAGCCCGCGACGAGTTCCCGGGACTCTAGCCGCCCGCCACCACTCGCAGACCGCCCCGCCGGGAAACTTCCCTCTGGCGAGGGAACCTCACGTTCCTGTTACCGCCATGCCCTGACCGGCCTCACTCACTCACGCCTCAGCTCTTGCGCCCTGCTGACGCCTCACCAGTCATCGCGTGACGACGAGCTGGAGGTGAACTTCCTCACGACGTAGATCAGTCCGCCGACGAGCGCCACGAAGACCAGCACCTTGAAGAGCAGACTGACCACGACCTGAACGACGCTGACTATCAGTCCGCCGAACACGACGAGGACGATGACCGGTACAGCGATCCACTTCACCCACCACGGCATCCCCGCGAAGATCTCCCGCATCGCCCTGCTCCTTGCGTCTCCACCCGTGGCCCCCTCGTCCGGGGCACCGCTTCCGGGCCTTCTGCTGTCCTGCCATCGATGCTAGGGGCACGAAGGGGCCGTCCGGTGGGTTCGCGCCCCTTGTCCATCCCTGATCGTTCCCCTAGGGAGCCCTGAAGCGGACGTCAGCCCTCCGGTGGAGAGAACACCACCACGACCCGCAGGTCCTCGGTGATGTGGTGGAACTTGTGGGCGACCCCGGCAGGCACGTACACGACGCTTCCCCGCGCCACCTGAGTGGTCTCCAGGCCGACCGTGAGCGAGGCGCGACCGCTGACGACGAGGTACACCTCGTCCTGGGCGTGCGGCTTCTGCGGGTCGAGCTCGCCGGCGTCGAGCGCGTAGAGACCGACCGACATATTCCGCTCACGCAGGAACTGCAGGTAGGCGCCGTCATTGGCGGCGCGTTCCGCCTCCAGTTCATCCAGCCGGAATGCCTTCATCGACTTCGTCGCCCCTGCCCGGTGCTCGTACCGATCTCTTCTGCCACGATCAGACACATGATGAATTTCCTAGTCAAGACGATCGCCAACGCGGGCGCCCTGGCGGTCGCGGTGTGGCTGGTCGACAAGATCACACTGACCGGGGACAGCACCGGCAAGAAGGTCGGCACGCTGCTGCTGGTGGCGCTCGTCTTCGGCCTCGTGAACGCCGTGGTCAAGCCGCTCGTCAAGCTGCTCACCCTCCCGCTGTTCATCCTGACGCTCGGCCTGTTCACGCTGGTGGTGAACGCCCTGATGCTGCTGCTCACCTCGTGGCTGGCCGACAAGCTCGACCTGAGCTTCCACGTGGAGGGCTTCTGGACCGCCGTCCTGGGCGGCCTGATCATCTCGATCGTCTCCTGGGCCCTGCACCTCGTCCTCCCCGACGGGGACTGAGGCTTCGCGATGACCTACCGCGTCTGTTTCGTCTGCACCGGCAACATCTGCCGCTCCCCGATGGCCGAGTCCGTCTTCCGCGCCCGAATAGAGGAGGCCGGGCTGGACGGCCTGGTCGAGGTCGACAGCGCGGGCACGGGCGGCTGGCACGAGGGCGACCCCGCCGATCCGCGCACCGTCTCCGTCCTGGAGGCGAACGGGTACGGCAGCGTCCACGCCGCCCGCCAGTTCCAGGCCTCGTGGTTCTCCCGCCTCGACCTCGTGATCGCCCTCGACGCCGGCCATGTCAAGGCCCTGCGCCGTCTCGCACCCACCACGGCGGACGCGGAGAAGATCAGGCTGCTGCGCTCCTACGACCCCGCCGCGGGCGACGACCTCGACGTTCCGGACCCGTACTACGGGGGCATGGATGGCTTCGAGGAGTGCCTGGAGCTGGTGGAGGCGGCGAGTCCCGGCCTGCTCACCGCCGTACGCGAGCAGGTGGAAGGGCGGACGCAGTGAACGCGGAGAACGCCGTTTCGAATCCCGGCGACGGCACGCGCGCGGTGCGGGCCGGCCTGCCCGAGCCCGTCAAGTACGAGCCGACCCTCCCCGGGCCGGTCTTCGCGGCCCACTACCACCTGCCCGGTGACCCCACGGGCCCGTACGCCTACGGACGCGACCAGAACCCCACCTGGACCCTCCTGGAGCGCGCCATCGGCGAATTGGAGGCGCCCGGACAGGATGAAGTAGAAACGGTCGCCTTCGCCTCCGGAATGGCCGCCATCTCGGCCGTCCTCTTCTCGCAGCTGCGCACCGGCGACATCGTCGTCCTGCCCGGCGACGGCTACAACGTGCTGTCCCTGGCAGGTGAGCAGCTGCGGTCGTACGGCATCGAGGTGCGCAGCGCCCCGACGGCCGGCGACGCCCAGTTCGACATGCTCGACGGCGCCAAGCTGCTGTGGCTGGAGACGCCCTCCAACCCTGGACTCGACGTATGCGACGTCCGGCGGCTCTGCGAGGCGGCACGCGCGCGTGGATGTCTCGTCGCCGTCGACAACACCCTGGCGACGCCGCTCGGGCAGCGACCGCTGACACTAGGCGCCGACTTCGCGGTGGCCAGCGGAACCAAGCAGCTGACCGGGCACGGGGACATCCTGCTCGGGTACGTCGTCGGACGCGACGCCTCGGCGATGGCGGCCGTACGGCGCTGGCGCAAGATCGTCGGGGCGATTCCGGGCCCGATGGAGACCTGGCTCGCGCACCGCTCGCTCGCCACTCTCCAACTGCGCGCCGACCGGCAGAGCGCAAACGCCCTGGCCGTCGCCGAGGCCCTCAAGGAACGGACCGAGGTGACCGGACTGCGCTACCCGGGGCTGCCCGACGACCCCTCGCACAAGATCGCCGCACAGCAGATGCGGCGCTACGGGTGTGTGGTGTCGTTCTCGTTGCCCACGCGCGCGCGTGCCGAACGTTTCCTCGACGCGCTCCGCCTGGTGGACGACGCCACGAGCTTCGGCGGAGTGCGGTCCACCGCCGAGCGCCGCGGACGGTGGGGTGGCGACGCGGTTCCGGAGGGCTTCATCCGTTTCTCGGCCGGCGTGGAGGACACCGACGATCTGGTGGCGGACGTGCTGCGTGCGCTCGCTGTGGCTACCGACTAGTACTTCCCTACGCACAACGGACGGTCCGAGCCTCCCCCCTCGTGGCTCGGACCGTCCTCGGTTCCGCGCGCGAAGAACCGCGCGAACAAGGCTAGTTGACTCTCTGTCAGTGTCCAATCACAGTAGCGACAGGAACCTATCGACTTATTTATAGTTGGGCGCTCCGGGGGCGAAGGGAGGGGCAGCCATGGATCTGGCCTTACTGCGTACGTTCGTGACCGTGCACCGGGCCGGTTCCTTCACCCGCGCCGCCGCCCTGCTCGGTCTCTCGCAGCCGGCCGTCACCTCACAGATTCGCACTCTCGAACGACAACTGGGCCGCCCTCTCTTCCTCCGCCAGGCCCGGGGAGTGAGCCCGACGACCATCGGCGACGAGCTCGCCCACAAGGCGGCGCCACATCTCGACGCGCTGGTGGAGATCGCCGAGTCCGGCCTCGACGACGACTCCTCCTTACGGACCCTCCATCTCGCCGGCCCACCGGAGTTCACCGCCGAACGAGCCCTGCCCGCCCTCACCGAGCTGACCGGAGACGACGGGCAGGGCTTCACATTGCGGGTCTCCTTCGGGAACGCCGACGAGACACTGGAGGGCCTCGCAGCCGGCCACCACGACCTGGCCATCACCACCGCCCAGCCGCGCGGCGCCCTGCTCACCACGACCCCGCTCTGCGACGAGGAGCATGTCCTGGTCGCCGCCCCGCGCTGGGCCGAACGCATCGGCCCCGGCAAACTGCGCCGCAAGGCGGCGCACACGCTGGAGAACGTCCCGGTGGTCGAGGTCCACGAGTCGCTGCCGTTCGTCACACGCTACTGGGCCTCGGTCTTCGACTCCCGTCCCACCGCCTCCGGCACCGTCGTCGTCCCGGACCTGCGGGCGGTCCTCGCCTGCGTGATCTCAGGAGCGGGCCTCGCAGTACTGCCCCGCTATCTGTGCGCCTCCGCACTGGAACGCGGTGATGTCGTGGCGCTCCTCGACCCTGCGGTGCCACCACTGCGGACGTATTTCCTGGTCGTCCGTACCGGCACCCTGGCCATGCCACACATCGCGCGGGCACACGCGTGGCTGCTGCAGACGGCCGTCCACTGGTCCTGAGTCGAACCGGGCCTCTCCGGCGCACCGCATTTCCGTGACGGGGCGATGTTTCACGTGGAACATGTCGGGCCACTATTTCTCCCATGACCGTCCGACCCGTGGTCAAGCGCACCGCCCGCGCCATCCTGCTCGACGGCGACGACCTGATCCTGATCAAGCGGACCAAGCCGGGCGTCGATCCCTACTGGCTCACCCCGGGTGGCGGCGTCGAGCCGGATGACGCGACTGTCGTCGACGCGCTCCACCGCGAGGTACACGAGGAACTCGGCGCCAAGATCACCGATGTGGTGCCCTGCTTCGTGGACACCGTCGAGCACATCGGCGAGGACGGCGGCGCCACCGGCGTGAAGGTCCAGCATTTCTTCGTCTGCCGCCTGGAGTCCATGGACACGTCCAAGCGGCACGGCCCCGAGGTGGACGAGCCCCAGGGCGAGTACGAGATCGTGCGTGTGCCCTTCACCCGGGTCGGCATCGCCTCCGTACACCTCGTGCCGCTGTCCCTGCGGCACTACCTCGACGGCAACATCGAGGGCGTACGGGCAATGCACGCGCCCGACCTGGGCTGAAGCTTCACCGGCGGCTGCCGTCGATTCCCCGCGCGGCCCTCTCGTCAGTTGCCGGCCGCCACCAGTTCCTCCACCGAGTCGTGCCGTATGCGCTCCGAGGGGACTCCGGCGCCCCGGAGCGCGTCGACACCACTGCGGATCATGCCGGGCGGGCCCGAGAGGTACGCGTCGTACTCGTTCCACGGCCCGTACTCGCGTATGGCGTCGGGCAGCCGGAGCAGCCCGTGCTTGTCCACCACCGGACGGATCTCCAACCAGGGGTTGCTCTGCCGCAGGCGCAGTAGCGTGTCGATGTCGTACAGGTCCTGGCTGGTGCGGGCGCCGTAGAAGACCTCGACGGGACGGGGCCGCCCGCGTTCGGCGACGTCCTCGACCATGGCCTTGATGGGCGCTATACCGGTGCCGCCGCCCAGGCAGAGCAGTCCGCTGTCGCTTGCGTGGTCCACGGTCATCGCACCGGCCGGCGGGCCCAGTCGCAGAACGTCGCCGGGCCGGGCCCGGTGCACGAGCGAGTTGGAGACCCAGCCTGCGGAGATCGCCTTCACATGGAACGACAGCAGTCCGTCCGAGCGGGGTGCCGAGGCGAACGAGTAGTGCCGCCAGATCCGCGGCCACCAGGGGGTCTCCAGGCTGGTGTACTGCCCGGCGAGGAAGGGATACGGCTGGTTCGGGCGGACGGTGATGACCGCTATGTCCGAGGTCCTCATCTCGTGTGAGACGACCTCCGCCATCCACCACGGCGGCGAGTGCAGCTCGTCGGCAGCCGCCGCGTCGATCATCACCTGGGAGATCGTCGTGTACGCCCGGACCCAGGCCGCCTCGGTTTCGTCGTTCCAGCTCTCAGGGGTATACCGGCTCAGCGCGCCGATCAGGCACTCCCCGACGGCCGGGTAGTGCTCGGCCCGGGTGCCGTACTTTCGGTGGCCGCGGCCGAGGTTCTGCAGGTAGTCGACGAGTACGGGGGTGTTGTCGATGTGCTCGGCGGCGGTCAGGAGCGCCTTGAGCAGACGGTCCCGCTGGGCGTCCATCGCCGGGGGGAAGAGGGAGCGCAGTTCGGGGTGCTGAACGAAGAGCAGCGCGTAGAAGTACGAGGTGACCTTGTCGGCGACAGGTCCGACCTCGGCCATGGTGCGCCGGATGAGAACCGCGTCGGGGGAGGGCTCGGGGGCGCGCGGCTCCTGCTGGACGGGTACCCGGCCCTCGAAGAGGGAGCGCTCGGAGCCATGTGCTGAGTGCTCGGTGCCGTACTCGTCCCCGGTCGGGCCCTGCCGGGGGTGCGGCAGGGCGCTGGGAGGGGGTTCCTCGGGCGCGGGTATTCGCTCCCCGGGAACGTCGTCACGGTCCTGCTGCGGCCCGCTCAGCGGCTCCTGAGGCCTGCCCATGGGCCGCAACGCGGCAAGCCGGTTGCCTTCGGGCTCCTCTGCCCCGCCGGGCGGTTGCGGCTGCGTGCGCGGTGTGAACCAGCCGCCTCCGTCGCTGTCCCCCGAAGTACCGTTGCCGGCCGACGTGGTCGTCGGAGCGTCCATGGTGTGCCTCGCCTCGAGCATCTTTCGGTCGATCTGCGCGCTTCCCCAACTGGAAGTCGCTTGCTTTCCCCCGCAGACGGCCTTGCTTTCCCCGTTCGTTCCTCGTCGACCAATGCGGCCACATTCAACCCGAATTCCCACTCCGTACGGACTAGTAGGCGGGAGTGTGACGTGAGCCGCAGCACTCACGCCGCAGCGTTGCACAGCACACGAACCCCCTCGCCTCATAGCGGTGAACGCAGGTCTTCGATCTCCCTGTCCGGTTAGGCTGCATTGGACTGCGTTCGCACCCACGCGATGAGACGACTGCATCTCGCTTCGGACACGAACCGGACTCGACCCTACCGGCAGGCTCGCCATACACAAGCCCCGCCTTGGCCTACCGGGAATTCAACGGGGGCGAATCAGTGATTCCTTCAATTACCGGGCGCGTCGCGCGATTTCATAGGCATTACATAGATCCTGCCCCGCATAGGAGCGCATGGCGAGCTTCACCGGATGCCGCCCGGAAGGCGCAGCACCAGATGATCGCCATTAACCTCGATCTTTCTTGAGGGTCCGCCGACGGAGTCGGTGGACCCTTTTGCTTTCCGGAGCTGATGCCGGGCAGGCCGGTGGCCCGGCTGTCGCGTCGGGTGGGCGCCGGGTTCCACTGCCCGGGGCGGGTGATGCTGTCGCAGGGACGGTGGGTTGCTGGTCAGCCGGGGTCGGGCAGGAGCGCGAGCCGTTCAAGGGCGGCGGTGATCTCGCCGGTCCAGGGCCAGTGCCGGGCGAGGCGGAGAATCCTGCGCCGACTGGTGGTGACGAGCTGGCCGGCTGCGGAAAACAGGCGGAACCGCAAGCGACGCGGTTCCCAGAGCCTCGCCCGGCCGGTCAGGGCGAGCATGGGCATCCAGGCCAGCAGGTCGAGCGCGATCTGGACGATCTCCATCCAGACCCGGTTCTGGGCGGTGTCGTGCAGGGGCAGGTTGCGCAGGCCGGTGGCCCGGGCAGCCCGGATCCGGTCCTCGGCCCGTGCCCGGAGCCGGTGACGGAGTTCGAGCTCGGCGATCGGCCGGCCGGTGGTGTTGGTCGCGAAGCACGTGATCCGCATGCCGTCCGCGTCCGTGATCCTCAACTGGGCGCCGGGATGGGGCCTTTCCTTGCGGACGATGAGCCGCATGCCCTTGGGCCAGCCGTTAAGGAGCTTGCCGGTGAGCTCGGCGACCCAGGCCCCGTCCCGGGCCTCACCGTCGGCCTCGACGGCCGGGGTCCAGGCCGAGGCGGGGACCTTCAGTACGTGTTCGTGGATCGCTTCGGTGACCGTCATGCCGACCGAGTAGGACAGCCATCGGCCCCGCTTCGCGAGCCAGGACACGAAGTCGTGGGTGCCGCCGGCGGAGTCCGTGCGGATCAGCGTCTGCCGCCCGCGCCGGTAGCGCTTGGGCAGTTGGGCCAGGGCGAGTTGGGCGGTGGTGATGTGGTCGGCGGCGGTGTTGGAGCCCGCGTTTCCCGGTCTGAGGAGGGTGGCGACGGGCTCTCCGGTTCCGCCCGGTCCGTGGTCGACGAAGGCCGTCAGCGGGTGATGGCCGTAGGTCTTCTTCCAGGTCGCGGCCGCGTCCTGCTTGTCGGAGTGGGCGATCACGAGGACGCCATCGAGGTCGACGGTGACCTGACCGTCGGCGTCCGGGGCGTTTTTGCCGGCCAACGACCAGGCACGATGACGGACTTCGGAGCGTGCGGACCGGACGGCCTGCAGGGCTTTCTCGCCGGATGCGGCGAGGGTGTCGATCAGGCGGGAGACGGTCGGGTCGGAGGCGACCGGGCCGAAGACGGCCGGCTCACACCGCAGCATGGCGACGTCCGCGAGGCAGTCCCCGCCCAGTGCGACCGCCATGGCGACGTCCAGGAGGATCTTGCCGGGATCGTGGACGGCCCGCGGCTTCCGCCACGGAGCCAGAGCTGCGGATATCGCCTGGTCAAGGCCCGTCTTGCGGACCGTCTCCATCAGCAGGACCGCACCGGCCTGCGAGACCACCTGCCGACCGTCTCCCTGGACACGGACACGTGGGTACGACGAGATAGGCTCTCTCACCTGGAAAGTGCTCTTTTCCTTGCAGCCAACAGGACCCTCAGCAAGTCCTATCGTTGCAGGTCAAGGGCACTTTCCGTGTTTCTGATCAACTCTTGGACAGCCCACCTCGTGAAAGCGCGAGGTTAACGGCCGCCCGTCCCGGCACCGTATCGAGGTCGAGTCCGGCACAGTACCGAGCGTTCGGCTCACGGAGGGCCGAGGCTCCCGCCCCGCTCCGCGGTTGCGCGCGTGTGGCCGGACACCGCTGTTTCACGTGAAACATCTGCCCGCGCGCTGTGCGGTTGTGCACGAGATGGCCAAAAGCCCGTATGTCTGACCGCAAACCGGTGGACGTCAGGGGCCTGGGTCGTACAGCCTGACCCGCGTGCCAACGTCTTCCTCCGCCCCTCTGCCCATCCGTCGTCTGACGCCTCGCGATCTCATCGCCTGCGCCGACTTGTCCGAGGACCGGGGCTAGCCTCGCGAGGAGCACAAGTGGGGGCTGCTTCTCGCGGCCGGGACGGGGTACGGCATCGACGATCCGAAGGGTGGCCTCGTCACCGCCTGCGTGGTCACCGAGTACGGCCCGGCGAGGTGTCCGGAGCTGGGGGCGATCGGCATGGTGCTGGTCGCCGAGCGGCACGCCCGGCGGGGCATCGGCCGCCGTCTGATGCGCCATGTCGTCACCGAGATGGGCCCGACGCCTCTGACCTTGCATGCGACGCCGTACGGGCTACCGCTTTATGAGGAGTTGGGGTTCAAGGTCACCGGACGGGCGGAGATGGTCCGGGGACACTTCACAGTCGGCGGCCCCGACCCCGCGGTCTCCACCCGCCCGGCAACGGCCGAGGACCTCACCGCGATCCTCAGACTCGACGAGGAGGTCTTCGGCACGGACCGCACCCACATCCTCACCCGGCTCCCCGCCTTCGCCGATCAGCTGCGCGTCGCCGAGGAGAACGACCGGATCATCGGGTACGCGGCTGCCTGGCCCAACATGGACAACCATGTCGTCGGCCCGCTGATCGCCCGTGACACCCAGACCGCGAAGGCACTCATCGCCTCCCTGGCCGCCCACACCGACCGCCCGTTGCGCACCGACATCGACGTACGCCATGAGGAGCTGCTGGCGTGGGTGAAGGAGCGTGGCCTGAAGTCTGTCGCCTTCAACGCGGTGATGACCTACGGCATCTCCGAGCTGCCGGGCGACTGGACCCGCCGGTACGCCCCGCTGACCGTGGCAGCGGGCTGATCACCGGGTGGCGTCATGAAGCCCCGAGTCGAGCAGCGGCAGCCCGCCGCCCACGGTCAACGGTGTATGGCCCTCCGGTACTCGACTGCGGACGCCATGGATGTCACCGCACTGCGCGAGGCGCTTGACGAGCCCGAGAAGAACCCGAACTGGTCCCTCAGTCCTTGTCGGGGAGTCACTGAACGTACCGCGTAGGGTGCGGGCATGGGAGATCTTGAAGTCCGCGCAGCGACCAAGGACGACATCCCTGAGATAGTCGCGATGCTCGCGGACGATCCACTGGGCGCCCAGCGTGAGTCACCGGACGATCTGACCCCGTACCTCGCGGCTCTGGAGCGGCTGAGCGGCGACCCCAACCAGCATCTGATGGTCGCCGTCCGCGGGGGCCGTGTCGTCGGCACACTCCAGCTGACGATCATCGCGGGCCTCTCCCGACGTGGCTCCACCCGCTCGATCATCGAGGGTGTACGGGTGCACGCCGCCGAGCGCGGGAGCGGCCTCGGCACACAACTCATCGAGTGGGCGATCGCCGAATCGCGCACCCGGGGATGCCAGTTGGTGCAGCTGACGTCCGATGCCTCGCGCACCGACGCCCACCGCTTCTATGAACGGCTGGGATTCGAGGCCACCCACGTAGGCTTCAAACTGCCGCTCTGAGGCGCCTCCGAGAGGCGTACGAGGTCCTGCTTCGCGAGAACAGGGGCGGGATGTTTCACGTGAAACAACGCAAGACGGCCCCGCCATCACTGATTGGCGTCCCCGGTATCACCCGCCACCCTTCGCGATCCACTCCACCCGGCACCGGAGCCCCCTCCTCGTACGGCTGACGCGTGAACACGAAAGAGCCGAGGTCCAGATGGCTCACAGACCTGTCAGGCCTTCGTACGCCCCTCAGAACCTCTCCGACGAAGTACCCGTTGAGCCCGTCCACTTACGTCGCGTTGAGCCGGAAACGAGCGCTGCGCAGGGTGGCGGACAGCGGCTCCAGCAAGACTCCCCCACCGACCACAAGTCGCAGCACGAAGCTGTGCGTCCCCCAGTACCAAGGACCCACCAACTCCAGGACCGAGTGGTCGACTTCGGGGCGCAAGGAACCGGGCGGGTGCTCCCACCAGGGCGACGGCGACTCGGCCGCCAGTCCGCGCGTATGCACGAGCAGTTCAGCGATGGTGGCCTCCCCCGCCCGGACTGCGGCGACCAGCTACGGCGCCCGTCCCTCGGCCTGGGCCACGGCGATACGGTGCAGCAGGGCCCGGCGGGTGGCGGGAAGCAGCTCTTCCAGAGGTTCTGTCATGCGCCCAGTCCGTCCTGCCCGGCACCGCACGTCGAGCGCACTCCCTCAGGCCGGCGCGACTCGGCGCAACCTGCCGTAGGCCCATTACCGGATTTACGGTCAGCTCTTGTGACCTGCGGCTTTGCGCACCGTTCCACCATCGTGCCGGTGCCGGATTCCCATGGTGCGTGTCATTTTCCTCGGCGCACGGGCCCGGAGGCGTCTGTGGCGCTTAGTTCTGTCGCCGCGTGGATCGCTGCGACTACGGCTTCGCCGATGAGTGCGCTTCGGGCGACAGTGAGACGGCGTCCTTGGCCGGGTTGGACTGCCGGACGACTCGCCCGTCACGAGCGCCTATCCGGCGGTTTACGCCACAGCGCCCTGACAGGTCGGGCTGTTCATCGTCTTGGCCCATGGGACAGAGCGAGGACTCTTTCGCGGCCCCTCAGTCGAGGCAGAACTCGTTGCCCTCGATGTCCAGCATCGGGATGCACGCATCATTTCCGTCATACAGCGTTCGCACGTGTACCGCGCCGAGCGGGACCAGTCGTGCGCACTCGGCCTCAAGCGCGGCGAGGCGCTCTTCACCCACGAGTCCGGTGCCGACCCGCACGTCAAGATGCAGCCGATTCTTGGCGGCCTTCCCTTCGGGAACGCGCTGGAAGAACAGTCGCGGGCCCACACCTGAGGGATCCACGCAGGCGAACCATGAGTCCTGCTGCTCAGGCGGCAGCGAGCGCTTGAAATCGTCCCAAGTGGCAAACCCCTCCGGTGGCGGCGGTATGACGTACCCCAACACCTCGCACCAGAAACGAGCGAGGCGCTCAGGTTCTGCGCAGTCGAAGGTGACTTGGAACTTCTTGATCGACGTCATGGGGCCACCATATTGGCGCGTGCTGTTCACCGAGCCCCAGGGGTGTCATCGCTGCGCAGGTCCAGGTCTCGCGTGACATGTTGATCTCAGCGCGTCGTGGCGATCCTGCCGCTCTACGGGCTGATCGTGGAGCGCGGCACTCGTACCGCCCTCGCCGCCCGCGCCCCCTTCGGCAAGCTGCTCGCCGTCGGCCTGGCCGGCGCTTGACCAGCGGATCCCCGGGCTGTCTCACGGGATGTAATGCGGCTTGAATCTCAGTTCCGTGACACTTCTTCAATTTCGGCGCGCCTTGGTGAGGTTGCGTCATCTCAACGCGTCAGCGCCGACCTGGTGCTAAAGGGTGTTGCAGAAGGCTCGGTTCAGGGCATTTTGCCTGTATGGGTGGGGTGTTGCGGGCTGAGTCGGTGTGGGTGGAGACGTTCACGGGCTTGCGGATGGATCGGTTCGTGAAGCTGGTGAAGGTGGTGCGGGAGCAGGGCGGTGACGGGCCCGGTGGAGGCCGTCCGTGGTGCCTGCCGCTGGCGGACCGGGTCCTGCTGGTGGCCGTCTACTACCGCACCAACCTCACCATGCGGCAGCTCGCCCCGCTCTTCGGCATCTCCCCGGCGACTGTCTGCCGGGTCATCCAGCGCCTGCGACCGCTGCTCGCGCTGGAGCCCGCCCCACGGCCGGTCGCCGAGGCGGACCGGCTGTGGATCGTGGACGGCACCCTGATCCCGGTCCGCGACCGCAGCGTGGGTGCCTCGAGCCGCAACTACCGGTTCTCGGCGAACGTGCAGGTCATCATTGATGCCGACACCCGCCTGGTCATCGCCTCGGCCCGGCCGGCCCCGGGCAACAAGGCCGACGCTCACGTCTGGCGGGAGTCCGACCTGCCGGCCGTGGCGACCGGAACCACGGTGCTCGCGGACGGCGCCTACCTCGGCACCGGCCTCATCGTCCCGCACCGCAGAAGAGCCGGACGCCCCCTGCTGCGCGGGCAGCAGGAGGACAACGCCGAACACCGACGCGTCAGGGCCCGCGTCGAGCACACCTTCGCCCGCATGAAGAACTGGAAGATCCTCCGCGACTGCCGTCAGAAAGGCGACGGCCTTCACCACGCCGTCCAGGCCGTCGCCACCATGCACAACCTCGCCCTCGCCGGGTGAAACACCAGGTCAAGCACCACTTCGACCTGCCCGAGGAGAACCTTCTGCAACACCCTTTAGGGTGCGTTTTGAAAGTGCTGGTCACAGCCACTCGTTGATGGCTGCGACCAGCACGGTCGCCTCGTAGCGAACTGCCAACTTGTCGTATCTCGTGGCGACAGCGCGGTGCCGCTTGAGGCGATTGATTCCGCACTCGACCGCGTGGCGCTCCTTGTAGTCGGCCTTGTCGAACTTAGGTGGCCGGCCGCCGTGGGAGCCGCGGTTCTTGCGGTTGGCGATCTGGTCGCGCTTCTCCGGGATCGTGCAGCGGATACCGCGCTTGCGCAGGTAGGCACGGTTCGCGCGGGAGCCGTACGCCTTGTCGGCACGCACCTTGTCCGGCCGGGTGCGCGGGCGGCCCGACCCGAGCCGGGGCACCCGGATGCGGCCCAAGACCACCTGGAACTGCGGGGAATCACCGCGCTGTCCTGCCGTGATGACCAGCGACATCGGTTTCTGGGCCTGCTCGACCGCCAGGTGGAGCTTGGTTGTCAGCCCGCCCCGGGAGCGTCCGAGCCCGTGGTCGTCGGGCTCGATGAACACACCGCCTGGCGGCTCGATCTGCAGATCCCCTTTTTGCGGGCGCCGGCCGCATGCTGGTGGGCGCGGGCGATGGTCGAGTCCACCGAGACGTCCCAGGTGATCAGTCCCTCGGCGTCGGCCTGGGCCTGCAGCTGTTCGAAGATGCGGTGCCAGGTGCCGTCCCGCTGCCAGCGGCGGAACAGGCCGTAGACCGTCTCCCACGGGCCATAGCGCTCGGGCACGTCCCGCCAGGAAGCACCGGCGCGGGTGCGCCACCGTATGCCGTCTATCAGTTGCCGCTTGGTGTGCACCGGTGGCCGTCCAGGCTTCTTGCCGACCGGGAGCAGGGGCTCCAGCTTCGCCCACTGTGTATTCGTCAGATCATGCCGCCCCACGAAGTGGGATCTTGACACATCAAGATCCACATATGAAACGCACCCTAGGGGCGGTACCGATACCGGTCCTTCGGCCGCGCGTCACCTTGAGATGCGGGCTTCGATGCCGTCGAGCAGGAAGTCGAGACCGATCCGGAAGGTGTGGTCGGCGTCCAGGTGAGCGGCATCGCGCACCACCGTGGCCAGCGCGGGGAATCGGCCGGTGGCGAAGGTCCGCTCCAGATAGGGCCCGAGTGAGGCCTGCCAACGCTTCTCGTCCATCCCGGTGGCCCGCTCGGCACGCCGCTCGGCGATCTCCCGACGCACCGCGCCGATCACATACGCGTCGACCGCGGTCACCACCGGCATGATGTCATCCACGTCAACGCCGTCCAGCGCGGACACGACGGCCTCCCCCCTGGCCAGCGCATGCGGCCCGAGCTGCGGTCGTCCACCGAGCAGATCGGCGAGCCATTCGTGCTCGTGAGCGGCCTGCCGGGTGGTTTCGGCAAGAGACCGCAGAACCTCCCGCCAGCCGTCTCCGACCGGCCGGATCTCGGCATAGGCCGCGTCGACCATCAGGTCGAGCAACTCCTCCTTGCCGGCGATGTAGCCGTACAGCCGCATCGGCCCGACGCCCAGCGCGGTGGCGACTTTGCGCAGCGACACCGCCTCCAGGCCGTCCGCGTCGGCCAACTGCATCGCCGCTCGCACGATCCGCTCTCGGTTCAGCGGGGCCGGCACGGGTCGGTTCGGTGGCTCTGGCCTTTCCCACACCAACATGCCGCTAACGATACATCGCATCAGGCGATACAGTGTATCGGTCAGTACGGCGTATCGGAGGAGCGGCAACCATGACCATCGCCATCGTCGGAGCCGGCCTCGGCGGCCTGGCTCTCGCCCGTGTGCTGCACGTGAACGGCATGGACGCCGTCGTGTATGAACGTGAATCGTCGCGCGGTGCGCGCGGTCAGGGCGGCATGCTCGACATCCACTCCGGCCAGCGGGCGCTGCGCGAGGCCGGTCTGATCGACCAGTTCTCCGCGATTGCCCGTGGTGAAGGCCAGGACATGCGTCTTCTCGAGCCGGATGGCACCCTGCTGCTCCAGGAGGACACACCCGACGACGCCCCGCTCGATCGACCCGAGGTCGACCGCGCCGATCTGCGCAACCTGCTGTTGGATTCCCTCCCCGAAGACGTGGTGCGCTGGGGGCACGCGTTCATATCCGCCGACAACGGCCTGCTGCACTTCGCCGACGGCAGCAGTGCGACGTATGACCTGCTGGTCGGCGCGGACGGCGCGCAGTCCCGGGTCCGCGCGCTGCTCACCGACGCCCGCCCGGCGCATATCGGCCAGAACGTTATTGAGGTCGGCATTCCCGACATCGACCGCACGCACCCCGACCTCGCGGCGATGGTCGGGCGCGGCAACTACTGGGTGCTCGGCAACGGAATATCCCTGGCGGCGCAGCGCAACGGCGACGGCCGCGTTCGCATCGGCCTCAGCTTCTACAACACCGCCGAGGACTGGTTCGCTACCAGCGGGATCCCGTTCGACGACCCGGCCGCCGCCCGGGCGCGGCTGATCGACCTGCTCCCCGGCTGGGACTCACGGTTCACCGCGCTGATCGCGGCCTGCGACGACACGGTCGTGCCGCGGTCGATCACCGCTCTCCCGGTCGGCCTGACCTGGCCGTCGACGCCAGGCGTCACACTGCTCGGCGATGCCGCGCACCTGATGCCGCCGGTGGGAGAGGGCGCCAACATGGCGCTGCTCGACGGCGCCCTGCTCGGCCTCGCGCTGGCCGCGCACCCGGACGACTTTCCCGCCGCAGTCAAAGAATACGAACGCGAGATGTTCGAACGCACCAGCGCTGCCGCCCGGATGTCCACGGACATCCAGGAATTGCTGACGTCGCCGGCCGCCGCCCAGAAAATGCTCGCATTCTTCCAACCTGACGGAATCTGAGCCCCTACAAGGTCTGTAGGTTCACAGGGCCGGGTTCCGTGTAGGAGTCGGTACGCGCTTCCCGGGGTTCACCGTGCCATCCCCGCGACTCCACCACCCGTCGGGTCCAGACAGCCGGTGCAGTGGCTTGACATCCACGACCATCGGCCCCTGCTCCGTGACCAGCGGGTAGTCCGGGATGTGCTTGCGGAGCCTCCCATCCACTTCGGCTTTCAGTAGGAAGGGCTGAGCCACGATGGACCGCACGGCAGCATCGAAATCCGCGAAGAGCGGCCTCGCCAATTCCAGGCGCGACTCGTAGATCGCATGGTCGCGCACCGTCGCAGACCAGTAGATGCCGGGGGTGCTTCTGGCCCTTGTACCAGCGGAAAGTCCGCCATGGAGCAGCCGACTCCAAAAGCTCGATGGGAACCGTACGACAAGCCCGGCCGTCGACGCGCTCACCGCTTCGGCGACGAAAACTCACGGTCACAGCCGCGTCGTCCATCTGGCGCCCCCACAGCCCACAGGCAATCGCCTGTACAGCCAAGGTGTCAGCGCTGCATCCCTCGAAGGGCCGGACCAGATCCACCGTCACCCGAAAGGGCGAAAGCTCTGACCAGTGAGTCTCACAACGGCGGCATAAGTGCCACCGTTGCGCCATCACGGCTGAGGCTGTGCCACGAAATCTGAGACCCCACAGCCTGCCGGATCAGGTCTGCGCCATGTCCACGAAGCGCGAGTAATGGCCCTGGAAGGCGACCGTGATCGTGGCCGTCGGGCCGTTACGGTGCTTGCCCACGATGATGTCCGCCTCGCCCGCGCGCGGCGACTCCTTCTCGTACGCGTCCTCGCGGTGCAGCAGGATCACCATGTCCGCGTCCTGCTCGATCGATCCCGACTCACGCAGGTCGGAGACCATGGGCTTCTTGTCCGTACGCTGCTCGGGACCACGGTTCAGCTGGGACAGCGCGATGACCGGCAGCTCCAGCTCCTTCGCCAGCAGCTTGAGGTTTCGCGACATGTCCGAGACCTCCTGCTGACGGCTCTCGGACCGCTTGCCGGACTGCATGAGCTGCAGATAGTCGATGATGACGAGCTTCAGGTCGTTGCGCTGCTTCAGGCGCCGGCACTTGGCGCGGATCTCCATCATCGACAGGTTCGGGGAGTCGTCGATGTAGAGCGGCGCGGCTGAGACATCCGGCATCCGGCGGGCCAGCCGGGTCCAGTCCTCGTCGGTCATCGTGCCGGAGCGCATGTGATGCAGGGCCACACGCGCCTCGGCCGACAGCAGACGCATCGCGATCTCGTTGCGGCCCATTTCCAGCGAGAAGATCACGCTCGGCAGGTTGTGCTTGATGGAAGCGGCGCGGGCGAAGTCCAGCGCGAGCGTGGACTTACCCATGGCGGGACGGGCCGCGATGATGATCATCTGGCCCGGGTGCAGACCGTTGGTGAGCTGGTCGAGATCGGTGAAGCCGGTCGGCACACCCGTCATCTCCCCCGACCGGGAACCGATCGCCTCGATCTCGTCGAGCGCGCCCTCCATGATGTCGCCGAGCGGCAGATAGTCCTCGGTGGTGCGCTGCTCGGTGACCGCGAAGATCTCCGCCTGGGCTCTGTTGACGATCTCGTCCACGTCGTCGTCGGCCGCGTATCCCATCTGGGTGATACGTGTGCCGGCCTCGACCAGGCGGCGCAGGACCGCACGCTCGTGGACGATCTCCGCGTAGTACTCCGCGTTCGCCGCCGTCGGTACCGTCTGGACCAGGCTGTGCAGATAGGGGGCGCCGCCGACCTTGGTGATCTCGCCGCGCTTGGTCAGCTCGGCGGCGATGGTGATGGGGTCGGCGGGCTCACCCTTGGCGTAGACGTCGAGGATCGCCTGGTAGATGGTCTCGTGCGCCGGTTTGTAGAAGTCAGGGCCCTTGAGGATCTCGACCACGTCGGCGATGGCGTCCTTGGACAGCAACATGCCGCCGAGGACGGACTGCTCGGCATCGAGATCCTGTGGCGGCACCCGCTCGAAGGCCGAACCCCCGCCGTCCCATTCCCCGTCCCGGCCGCGGTCATGCTGCTCGTCACGGCCCCGACCGCCGTCAGGGCGTCGGCGGGAAGCGGGCAGACGATCACTGGGTCCGCTGTCGGCCCACGGGTCGTCCAAGGGCTCGGAAATGCTCACCGAGCGACCTCCTCCCGTCCGCCGAGCGGACCTCGCCGTGCCTCTCATTTCTACGGCACGACACTGACAACTAAGAGGCCCAACTCCGCTTCCGGCGCGTCGCTTTTGCGAGGTTTTCGTGATCCACCAAGGAGGGGGGCGCCGCACCACCGTAGGCCCGCAGGCACCGTCAGCCAATCTGGTTATCCACAGGGCATGTGGACGACGGGCCAGATGCTGTGGAGAACTCCGCAAAACCTGTGCACGACTCGGTGGACAGCCCTGTGAACAAGCCCTCGCTCCTCTCGCGCAACCCGCTCTGACCTGCACCTTTAGCATCCACCGGCTGTGCAGAAGAAAAACTTCCCGAACCGGATCAAGATCATCACGATCAGTATCCGACAGCACACCGGACAGGACCGAATGTAATAGGCTCAAACCCTTTGCATCTCTTACCTGTGGAAGATTAGGTTGGTGGTCATGACACAGGCTCCCGACACACCCAGAGCCGCTCGACACCGGCATGACCGCGAGATCGTCGCGCTGGCCGTTCCGGCCTTCGGTGCGCTCGTCGCCGAGCCGCTATTCCTCATGGTCGACACCGCCATCGTCGGCCACCTCGGCACCGCGCAACTGGCCGGTCTCGGTGTCGCCTCGGCCCTCCTCGTCACTGCGGTGAGCGTCTTCGTCTTCCTGGCCTACGCCACCACGGCCGCCGTTGCCCGGCGGGTCGGAGCCGGTGATCTGCGGGCCGCCATCCGACAAGGCATGGACGGCATCTGGCTCGCCCTGATCCTCGGCGCCCTTGTCGTCGCGGTCGTCGTACCCACAGCACCCACCCTGGTGGCCCTCTTCGGTTCTTCGGACACCGCGGCCCCCTACGCCACCACTTATCTGCGGATCTCGGCCCTCGGCATCCCAGCCATGCTTGTCGTGCTCGCCGCCACAGGTGTCCTTCGCGGCCTCCAGGACACGAGGACTCCTCTCTACGTCGCCGTCGCGGGCTTCGTCACCAACGCCGCCCTCAACGCGGGCCTCGTCTACGGAGCCGACCTAGGCATCGCCGGATCCGCCTGGGGCACGGTCATCGCCCAGTGCGGCATGGCCGCCGCATACCTCTGGGTCGTCATCCGCGGGGCACTCAGGCACGGCGCCTCACTGCGTCCGGACACCGCCGGCATACGCGCCTCGGCTCAGGCGGGGGCGCCTCTGCTGGTCCGTACGCTCTCTCTGCGCGCGATCCTGATGATCGCCACCGCGGTCGCCGCCCGCTTGGGGGACGAGGACATCGCCGCGCACCAGATCATCCTGTCGCTCTGGAGTCTGCTCGCCTTCGCTCTGGACGCGATCGCCATCGCCGGGCAGGCTATCATCGGTCGTTATCTCGGAGCGGGTGACGCCCAGGGCGCTCGTGAGGCCTGCCACCGCATGGTGCAGTGGGGAATCGCCTCGGGTGTCGTACTCGGACTCCTGGTGATCGCCACCCGTCCCTTGTTCATCCCGCTCTTCACGGATGATCCGGTGGTCCAGAAAGCGGCGCTACCCGCCCTCCTTGTGGTGGCGCTGGCCCAGCCGATCTCCGGGATCGTCTTCGTACTCGACGGCGTACTGATGGGCGCGGGAGACGGCCCTTACCTGGCCTGGGCCATGTTGGTGACCCTGGCGGTCTTCGTTCCGACCGCCCTGCTCGTTCCCACTCTCGGCGGTGGCCTGACCGCCCTATGGAGCGCCATGACGCTGATGATGGCGACGCGCATGCTGACCCTGTGGCTGCGCTCCCGCTCCGGCCGCTGGATTGTCACTGGCGCGATGCGCTAGTAGGGCTTGGTTAGGTTGGGACCGGCGTGTCGTATCGGGTCCAGGGTCTTCGGCAGGTGGGGCATGTTCCTGCCCAGCAGACGAGGAGGACTTGGAGCTCGGCCACAACCTGGTAGGTCGTCAGGCCGTGGCCGCTGCTGGCGGGCACAGCCGCTCCAGGGTGCAGAACGCCTGCGCCACCGAGGCCAGGGTGACGTGCCGCAGGAAGCCGTTGAAGGTGCGGCCTTCGAAGTGGCCCAGTCCCAGGGCGGTCTTCAGTTCCCGGTAGTCGTGCTCCACCCGCCAGCGGATCTTCGCCGCACGCACCAGGTGCCGCAGCGGGGTGTCAGCCGGCAGGGTGGACAGCCAGTACTTCACCGGCTGTTCCTCCCCGGCGGGCCACTCGGCCAGCAGCCAGCACACCGGAAGGTCCGCGCCCCGGTGCGCCCGGCGCAGGCGGACCCCGGCCGGGCGCACCCGCAGTGCGGCGAACCGCGAGCGCAGCGGCCCCTTGGAGCCCTGGCGCCAGGTCACCCGGTGCAGGGCGCCGCGCCCGATGCCCAGGACCAGCTCGCGCACCGCGACGGGCTGGTCCCGGTAGCGCACAACGGGCTTGCGGCCGGTGCCCGACCAGGCAGGGGCGGTGCGCGTGGCGGTCTCGGGCAGGACCGCGGTGTCCGAGCGCGCCCCGACCACGTAGGCGATGCCGCGCTCGGTCAGCGCCTCGCGGAAGGCCCCGTCCTGCCCGTAGCCCTCGTCGGCCACCACCAGCGGCGGCTCCAGGCCCCAGCAGCGCAGCTCGTCGACCATGTCGACGGCCAGCTGCCACTTCTCGGCATGCCCCACGCCGGCGGGGATCCGGGCCCGGCGCCGCCTGTGCTCCGCCCGGCCGGCCTCCTCGGCGGGCGCGGCGGCCGCATCCCACGCGGCCGGCAGGAACAGCCGCCGGTTCACCGGGCAGGAGGCGGCATCGGTGACCAGGTGCACGCTCGGCGCGACCTGGCAGTTCGCGGTTTTGCCCAACGCCCCGCAGCACTGCGCGGCCACGCCCGGGGAGGCGTGCCCGTCCTTGGGGAAGGACACGTCATCGACCACCCAGGCATCCGGGCGGATGACCGGCTCCATCCTCCAGGCCACCTCGGCCAGCACCATCTGGTGCGACCACGGGGAGTCGGCCAGGAACTGCTGCAGCCCCTGCCGGTCCACCCCCAGCCGGGCCGCCATCGGCTCCATCGACTTGCGCCGCCCCTCGCCGAGCAGCCCCCGCACATACCGCTCGCCCCACCGCCGCCGGTCAACCCGCCCCAGCGGGGCGAACACCTCGGCCGCGAACGCCGCCAGCCGGTCCTGGGCCTCCACCAGCTCCTGCGGGGTCATGGCCCTCACCCCCGCGAGGCCGACACGCTATTCCCCATCCAAGATAACCAAGCCCTACTAGGGTGCGTTTCATATGTGGATCTTGATGTGTCAAGATCCCACTTCGTGGGGCGGCATGATCTGACGAATACACAGTGGGCGAAGCTGGAGCCCCTGCTCCCGGTCGGCAAGAAGCCTGGACGGCCACCGGTGCACACCAAGCGGCAACTGATAGACGGCATACGGTGGCGCACCCGCGCCGGTGCTTCCTGGCGGGACGTGCCCGAGCGCTATGGCCCGTGGGAGACGGTCTACGGCCTGTTCCGCCGCTGGCAGCGGGACGGCACCTGGCACCGCATCTTCGAACAGCTGCAGGCCCAGGCCGACGCCGAGGGACTGATCACCTGGGACGTCTCGGTGGACTCGACCATCGCCCGCGCCCACCAGCATGCGGCCGGCGCCCGCAAAAAGGGGATCTGCAGATCGAGCCGCCAGGCGGTGTGTTCATCGAGCCCGACGACCACGGGCTCGGACGCTCCCGGGGCGGGCTGACAACCAAGCTCCACCTGGCGGTCGAGCAGGCCCAGAAACCGATGTCGCTGGTCATCACGGCAGGACAGCGCGGTGATTCCCCGCAGTTCCAGGTGGTCTTGGGCCGCATCCGGGTGCCCCGGCTCGGGTCGGGCCGCCCGCGCACCCGGCCGGACAAGGTGCGTGCCGACAAGGCGTACGGCTCCCGCGCGAACCGTGCCTACCTGCGCAAGCGCGGTATCCGCTGCACGATCCCGGAGAAGCGCGACCAGATCGCCAACCGCAAGAACCGCGGCTCCCACGGCGGCCGGCCACCTAAGTTCGACAAGGCCGACTACAAGGAGCGCCACGCGGTCGAGTGCGGAATCAATCGCCTCAAGCGGCACCGCGCTGTCGCCACGAGATACGACAAGTTGGCAGTTCGCTACGAGGCGACCGTGCTGGTCGCAGCCATCAACGAGTGGCTGTGACCAGCACTTTCAAAACGCACCCTAGAGCCTGGCTTCGTTTCACGTGAAACATCGCCCAGTTCACGGTGTTTCACGTGAAACAGTCGCTCCGCAGGCGTCCGGACCGATTCGCTCTGCGGCAACGACAAGCACATGGGGC
>NZ_AEJC01000531.1 GCF_000317595.1 Streptomyces ipomoeae 91-03
CCGTCACGGTGACGGTGGGCGTGTAGCTCGCGGCGGTGGTCGGCGTACCCGAGACGCGTCCCGTGGCGGAGTCGATGGACAGCCCGTCCGGCAGACCGGTGGCCGCGTACGACAGGGCGCCGGCGTTGGTGGAGGACGCCTGGATGTCCAGCGTGACGGCCTGGCCGACCAGGGAGTACTGGCTGGCCGGCGGGACGACGGTCACCCCGTCGAGGATCCTGGAGCCGACGTTGATGGCGGCCCAGGCGTTGGCGGTGTTGTTGTAGGTGACCGAGCCGAGGCCGTACAGGTCGGCGGCGGCCTGCAGGGTGGCGGTGCGGGCGCCCGCGTAGTTGGTCGTGGACGTCATGTACGTGGTGAGCGCCCGGAACCATATCTTCTCGGCCGCCTCCCGGCCGATCGGCGTCACCGGCAGCCCGTCGTACGTCGGCGAGTCGTAGGAGACGCCGTTGACGACCTTCGCGCCGCTGCCCTCGGAGGCCAGGTAGAACCAGTGGTTGGCCGGACCCGAGGAGTAGTGGACGTCGATGGAGCCGAGCGTGGAGGACCAGTAGTCGCGCGAGGCGCCGTCCTTGCTGGGCTTGTCCATGTACCGCAGCGGCGTGCCGTCGCCGTTGATGTCGATCTTCTCGCCGACCAGGTAGTCCCCGACGTCGCTGGGGTTCTCGGCGGCGAACTCGACCGCGGCGGCGAAGATGTCGGAGGTCGCCTCGTTCAACCCGCCCGACTCACCGCTGTAGTTGAGGCCCGCGGTGACCGAGGTCAGGCCGTGCGTCATCTCGTGCGCGGCCACGTCGATCGAGGTGAGCGGATTGGCGTTGCCCGAACCGTCGCCGTACGTCATGCAGAAGCAGGAGTCCTGCCAGAACGCGTTGACGTAGTTGTTGCCGTAGTGCACCCGGCTGTACGGCGCGACGCCGTCGTTGCGCAGCCCGTTGCGCCCGTGCACGTTCTTGTAGTAGTCCCAGGTCAGCGCGGCGCCGTAGTGCGCGTCCGCGCCCGCGGTCTCCAGGTCGGCGGTGGTTCCGTCGCCCCAGATGTCGTCGGACCCGCTGAACAGCGTGCCGGTCCCCGACGAGCCCCGGTTCAGGTTGTACGTCCGGTGGTTGCCCCGCTCCGCGTCGGTGAGCGTGTACGTCGACCCCGACTGGCTGGTGCCGAGCGTGACCGTGCCGCTGTAGCGGGTGTTGCCGGTGCCCGTGTGCACGGACTCGTACTCGTACAGCTTTTTCCCGGTCTGCGCGTCGGTGATGACGTGCAGCTCACTGGGGGTGTCGTCGTGCTGGAAGCCGCTCACCACGGTCTCGTAGGCGAGCGTCGGCGTGCCCTTCGCGGCCCACACGACCTTGCGGCTGCTGTCCGCCGCGGTCTTCTTGGAGCCTTCTTCCTCGGCCGCCGCCAGCGCCTGCTTCTCCGCCGCGGCCTTGCTGACCTCGGGGCTGAGGTCGGGCACGGTCAACCGGGCCTTGTGGGCCCGCGTGACACTCTCGACCGCGCCGGACTTCGACGCGTGCACGACCAGATCGCCGCCGAGCACGGGAAGACCGGCGTAGGTGCGCTCGTACCGTGTGTGCACGGTGCCGTCGGCGTCCTTGACGACGTCCCGTACCCGCAACTCCTCCTGGCCGCCCAGGCCGAGGCGGTCCGCGGTCGCGTCCGTGGCCTTCTCGGCCTTCCGGATGAGACTTTCGCGCTGAGCGGGAGTGAGCTTCGCGGGCAGCGCCCCGCGGTCCGGCTTGGCGGCCAGGGGACGGACGGTGCCTTCGCCGCCGTCACCTCGGGCGCTGGCGGGACCGCCGGGCACGGCGACGGCGAGCATGGCCGCCGCGACGACGAGCGCGGCCGTGGCCGTTGAACGTCTGTGGGGGGTGGACCTCACGCGAACTCCTTTGCTGCGGCCGACGTTGGACGAGCGGCCGTCCGAAGGACCCGGTGCCCCGGTTGACGGCACCGGGTGGTGCAGGGGGAACTGCGAATGCGGGTGCGCGTGCACCGCCGTGAGGCGGAATGGGCACAGAGTGACAGACGTGAGCCGCTTATGTCAGGGGCATAACAAGTCTTGGCTGGAATGTGTTCGATTATCGAGCCGTCTTCGATCCGCCGTCACAGGAGCGACGCCGCGGCCGGGCCCGGACGCGATCAGGGGTGGGCCGGGGCATCCGGGCGGGCGGCCGGCGGCCTTCGCGCAACGGCGTTTTCACGAGGTGCCGGCCAGTCGCTCCCCGGCGGCGGCCCGCACCTCGGCCTCCTCCATCGGATCGTCCCGCAGCCGTACGAGCCGCTCCCGGACGTACGGCGAATCGGGCGCCGACGCGATGCCCAACAACCGGGCGTTCGATTCGCAGTCCCACAGCGACTCGGTGTACGCCAGGTCGAGCCCGGCCGGCGCGATGGCCCTGAGTGCCTTCAGATACGCGGGCCGTTCGTACGAGTGCGGGGTGCGCAGCCAGAGCCGCCGCAGCATCGGAGCCGCGTCCGAGGCCGCCGCCCCGAACCGGGCGAGCCCGTCGGCCAGCAGCGAGGGACCACACCACAGACGTGCCCGTTCATGGGCGGACAGCTCCTCCAACAGCACGGGCACGTCCCGCACTTCACCGTGTTCCGCCAGCACCAGGACGCCGTTCCACGACAACCACGGTCCCCCGTCCACCGCCCACTCGCGTGCCGCGGGCACGGCCGGCGCTCCGAGCCGCCGAATCGCCCGCGCGAGCTGGGGCAGCGGCAGTTCACCGTTCACCTCCGCAAGCTCGGGCACCAGCGGGATCAGCCCCGGCTCCGGCGGGCGCCCGGCCAGGAGACGCAGGGCCTCGGCCTTCTCGCCGTTGGCCGAGCCGGCATCGGCGAGGACGGAGAGAAGCCGCCGACTGCTCGCGCCGACTTGGATCACATGGGTCCGAGGCGAGTGAGCGGAAGGGGCGTACCGCCCTCCCACACCCCAACGCACCCAGGGCTCGGAGCGCCACAGCAACCGCTCCTCCCCGGTCAGCCGGCCCCGTATGACATCGGCCAGATCGTCCCACCACTCCACCGGCCAGACCGCCGCCACCGACTCGATCACATCGACCCAGTGCTCACCTTCCCGAACATGCCTCCGCAGGGCTTCCCGAGCCTCACCCGACCCGGACAGGGCGAGCAGCTCCAGAATCCGAGTGCCCCGCTCACAGTCGTCCGCGTCGCCCGCCAGCAACTCGTACACCGGCCCCAGCCCGAGCCCCGACTCCCGTATCAGCCGGGCGAGATAGAGATGCCGGTCGTCCACCGTCGAATCCCATCGCCAGTCCTGCAGGACGACGCCGTACACGGCCTCGGCGGACGCCGCGGAGTCCGTTCCTCGCGACACCTGAAGCGCACCCAGCCCCCGACCTCGTTGCAGCAGCCCCTCGACCGAGCGTGCCGACGCGTACACCTGTTCACCGGTGGATTCATCACTCATCGCCGCGCAGCCTGCCCGAGTCGCGTCACGGCCACCACACAATTACGAGGCGGAGCACCGGTCGAGCGAGAGGACCGCGCCGTACCGACCGTCGGTCCCGCCTCGCATCGCCTGCCGAATCCTTGACCCCCGCTCGGCGCTCCACGATGCTGTGTTGCGGCAAGCGAGATGCGTGCCGTAATGAGCAACATCGGCATCGGGCCCGGGTCTCGTACCAGCCGAACCCGGGTCTCGTACCAGCCGAGGAGTGGCCATGGCTCACCAGGTCCGTGCTGTCGTCGCGCGGGGCAAGGGCGCCCCCGTCAGTCTGGAGACGATCGTCGTGCCCGACCCGGGACCCGGGGAGGCGCTGGTGAAGATCGAGGCCTGCGGGGTCTGCCACACCGATCTGCACTATCGCGAGGGCGGCATCAGCGACGACTACCCCTTCCTGCTGGGCCACGAGGCCGCCGGCGTCGTGGAGTCGGTGGGGGAGGGGGTCACTGACGTCGCCCCCGGTGACTTCGTCATCCTCAACTGGCGCGCGGTGTGCGGACAGTGCCGGGCCTGTCGGCGCGGACGCCCGTGGTACTGCTTCGACACCCACAACGCCAAGCAGAAGATGACCTTGCTCGACGGCACCGAACTCTCCCCGGCGCTGGGCATCGGCGCGTTCGCGGAGAAGACGCTGGTGGCGGCGGGGCAGTGCACCAAGGTCGACCGGGCGGCGTCACCGGCCGCCGCCGGTCTGCTGGGCTGTGGCGTGATGGCGGGCATCGGCGCCGCCATCAACACGGGCAACGTCGGCCGGGGCGACACCGTCGCGGTCATCGGCTGCGGTGGCGTCGGTGACGCGGCGGTCGTCGGGTCGCGTCTGGCCGGCGCGGCGAAGATCATCGCCGTGGACATCGACGACCGGAAGCTGGAGACCGCCCTGAAGCTGGGCGCGACCCACACCGTCAACTCCAAGGCCACCGACGCCGTCGACGCGATCCGCGAGCTGACCGGTGGCTTCGGTGCCGACGTCGTCATCGAGGCGGTCGGCCGCCCCGAGACGTACAAGCAGGCCTTCTACGCCCGCGACCTGGCCGGCACGGTCGTCCTCGTCGGCGTACCGACACCCGAGATGAAGCTGGAGCTGCCGCTGCTCGACGTCTTCGGTCGCGGCGGTGCGCTCAAGTCGAGTTGGTACGGCGACTGTCTGCCGGACCGCGACTTCCCCATGCTGATCAACCTCTATCTCCAGGGCCGTCTGGACCTGGAGGCCTTCGTCACCGAGACCATCGCCCTCGACGAGGTCGAGAAGGCCTTCGAGCGGATGCACCACGGCGACGTCCTGCGCTCGGTGGTGACGCTCTGATGGCCGCGCGCATCGAACACCTCGTCACCTCGGGCCAGTTCACGCTCGACGGCGGCACGTGGGACGTCGACAACAACGTCTGGATCGTCGGCGACGACCACGAAGTGATCGTCATCGACGCCGCCCACGACGCCGACGCCATCGCCGAGGCCGTGGGCGGACGCACCCTGCGGGCCATCGTGTGCACCCACGCCCACAACGACCACATCGACGCCGCGCCCGCCCTGGCCGAGCGCACCGGCGCCCCGATCTGGCTCCACTCCGACGACCTGCCGCTGTGGAAGCAGACCCACCCCGACCGCGCGCCCGACGGAGAGTTGTCCGACGGCCAGGTCCTCACGGTGGCCGGCGTCGGGCTGACCGTGCTGCACACCCCCGGCCATGCCCCCGGCGCGGTGTGCCTGTACGCGCCCGCGCTGACCGCCCTCTTCAGCGGTGACACCCTCTTCGCGGGCGGCCCCGGGGCGACGGGAAGGTCGTACAGCGACTTCCCGACCATCGTCGACTCCATCCGGGAGCGGTTGCTGACCCTGCCCGGCGAGACCGTCGTTCACACCGGGCACGGGGAGACGACCACCGTCGGGGCGGAGGCCCCGCACCTTCAGGAGTGGATCGACCGAGGGTTCTGACCAGGGTTCCGGCCAGGGTTCCGACCGGCGTTCCGGCCGGGGTTCCGGTCACCACCCGTCGCACGGCGCGC
>NZ_AEJC01000532.1 GCF_000317595.1 Streptomyces ipomoeae 91-03
CTCCCGGCCTCACCCCCCAAGC
The DNA here is from genome assembly GCF_000317595.1 of Streptomyces ipomoeae 91-03. Lineage (GTDB taxonomy): Bacteria > Actinomycetota > Actinomycetes > Streptomycetales > Streptomycetaceae > Streptomyces > Streptomyces ipomoeae. The sequence goes on from NZ_AEJC01000532.1 coordinate 23, forward strand.
ACCGTCACATCCAACGCCGCCAACCGCTCCCCCTCCGTAACGACATCGATCGCCGCAACCCTCCCCTGTGCGACCGCGAACGCCAGCACCCGCACAACCCGCCCCTCCTGAAGCACCACAAGCCCAGGCCCCCCATTGACAAGCGCGGCCCGCGCCCCGGCACCCCCGGCCCGCCCATACATCCCGGCCTGCGCCGCAACCTCCGCGGCACCCCGAGTCACCCCGGCGGCGGACCGTACGACCGCATCCGGCGCGAGCACGGCGAGCAGCCCCTCGAAGTCCCCCTCCCGAGCCGCCGCGAGAAACGCGTCCACGACCTCCCACTGCCGCTCGAGATCCGCATCCGGCGACGGCGCCCCACCCCGCACCCGCCGCCGCGCCCGACTCGCGAGCTGCCGCACGGCAACGGGCGTACGACCGACGATGGGCGCGATGTCGTCGAAGGGAACACCGAAGAGGTCGTGCAGCACGAAGGCGAGCCGTTCGGCGGGCCCGAGCGTCTCCAGTACGACGAGCAGCGCGAGCCCGACGGAATCGGCCAGCAACGCCTCCTGCTCCGGATCGACCCCACTCACCGGACTGACGACCGGCTGAGGCATCCGCAGCCCGCCGTATCCGCCCTCCGAGCCACCAGATCCGACAGATCCCCCAGATCCTCTGGATCTGGGGGATCCACCGACGCCACCCGAACCGTCCTGCGCCGGCCCGGACAAGGGCTCCTCCGCCCGCGCCCGCCGGGACCGCAACATGTCGAGACAGACCCGCCCGACCACGGTGGTGAGCCAGCCACGAAGGTTGTCGACCTCGTCCGCGTCGACCCGGCTCAGTTTGAGCCACGTCTCCTGCACGGCGTCGTCGGCCTCCGCGAGCGACCCGAGCATGCGGTAGGCGACGGCCCGCAGATGTGACCGATGCGACTCGAACCGCAGCGCGAGAACATCGCTGCCACTACTGCCACTACTGCCACTGGTACCGCTACCGCTCATCGGTGACCGCTCCTCGTCAACACGTCCGTAGCCACGTACTGCCTCTACGAACCTGACGGATCACGCCCCACCGATGTGACACCCCCCATGATGGTCACCCTCAGCCCCAGTCGCGCCCCGATCGCCCCCGCTTGGTGTCCGACCGCTGCTTCTTCTCGCGCAGCCGCCGTTCGTTGATCCCCTTGGGGATACGGGTCGGCCGGCGCGGCTTGGGGGGCGGGGCGGTGGCTTCGGCGAGGAGGGCGGCGAGGCGTACGGCGGCGGTCTCCCGGTTCCGCCACTGGGAACGGTGCTCGGAGGCCCGCACGCTGACGACCCCGTCGACGAGCCGCGAGGCGAGCCGCTCCAGGGCGCGCCGCTTCCACACCTCGGGCAGGGCCTCGGTGCGGGCGAGGTCGAACCGCAGCTCGACCTGCGAGTCACTGGTGTTGACGTGCTGCCCGCCGGGCCCGGAGGAGCGGGAGAAACGCCACATGAGCTCGGCCTCGGGCAGCGAGACGGAGCCACGGATGACGTAGGGACCGGACATGCCGTCCATGTTCCCGTCCCCGTTCGGTGTACGTCACCCCAATATTCCTTCCGGGTGCCGGTCGGTAAAGAAAGTAAAGACTCCTGACGACACCTGGAACCTTCGCCACCCCTCATGGCGTTCATTGGGGTAGCTGTAGGTTCGTCGTACGCAACGAGGGAAGGACTCCCAACAATGGCTGTAAGCCTGTCCAAGGGTGGCAACGTCTCGCTCACCAAGGAGGCTCCGGGCCTGACCGCCGTCACCGTGGGCCTCGGTTGGGACGTCCGTACCACCACGGGCACCGACTTCGACCTGGACGCCTCCGCGATCGCGGTGAACACGCAGGGCAAGGTCTACTCGGACGCCCACTTCGTCTTCTTCAACAACAAGCAGACCCCGGACAACACGATCGTCCACACCGGTGACAACCGCACGGGTGAGGGCGCGGGCGACGACGAGGCGATCAACGTCAACCTGGCGGCCCTCCCGGCCGACATCGACAAGATCGTCTTCCCGGTCTCGATCTACGATGCCGAGAACCGCTCGCAGAACTTCGGCCAGGTCCGCAACGCCTACATCCGCATCATCAACCAGGCCGGCGGCGCCGAGATCGCCCGTTACGACCTCTCCGAGGACGCCGCCACCGAAACGGCCATGGTCTTCGGCGAGCTCTACCGCAACGGCGCCGAGTGGAAGTTCCGCGCCGTGGGCCAGGGCTACGCCTCGGGCCTGGTCGGCATCGCCCAGGACTTCGGCGTCAACGTCTGACACCCGTCCACGGCCCCGGCCGACTTCACGGAAGGCCCCGCCGCGACACCCACGTCACAGCGGGGCCTTCGGGCTCCGGGCTCCGGGCTCCGGGCTCCGGGCTCCGGGCTGGATTCTTCACACTCTCCAGGTGCCGGAGTACTGGATGTGCAGGCGGGCGGGCACGTTGCGGCGGGTCCTGGGTCGGGACCAGGAGCCCGCGCTGAGTTCCACACAGAAGTGGGCGGCGTTCGGGTAGCGGTGCGGGTAGGACGGGGCCTCGTCGATGAGGCCGCGCAGGGCCGTGCCGTACTCGCGGAACGCGGTGGGGCTGCCGACGACGAACAGTGTGTGGGCCGCGATGGTGAAGTCGAGGTGGTCGCGGTACGTCCGGTGGTGCCGCCGCTCGTAGTCGATGGCGCTCTCGTCCGGGAAGTCGTCGTCCGGGGTGGCCGTCGTATGCGGTTTGCCGGTGCCGAGTCGTGCGCGCACCTGCTTCCAGGACCCGGTCGGGAACCGCAGGCTGTGGTGGACCAGTACGAGGTCCAGCGCGACCGGTTCGCCGTCGCTCGCCACACCCTCAGGGACCGGGTTGGCCCGGATCGGCAGATGGACCAGCGACCGGGAGGACCGGGCGGCCAACGCCCACAGGGCGACAAGCTGCTCCGCCCCGCTTCGATCGGCGTACATCGACAGCCAATGCCGGTCATCACGCAGCGCCAGCCGCGCGGGCGCCGGAGCCGGCCGAATCACCCTGACCTCATCGCCGCCCAGCCGAACCTTGTGCACACGCACCCGTTGTTCCACACGCCTCCCTCCTCGGATCCACTGCTCCCGCTGAATTGGACGAGCAGCGGCGCCCGGCGCGCAACATAAAAACGAGCGGCCCGAAATCGAGCGGCCTTGCGGAAGAGCCGATGCTTCCATGACTCGGATTCGAGGCGGGCGTGATCGATAGCGTGCGGCACATGGTGCTGATCGAAACCCTCCGCACGGCCGAGGACGGGACCATCCCAGACCCCCTCCTCGCCGAACTCACCACCCTGCACGCCTCCAACCGCGACTTCTACGCCCTGAGCGGCGACTTCCCGGACCCGGACGACATCCGTCCCGAGCAGGTGAGCGCGGCGCTGACGATGGAACTGGCCAACCCGGACGTGGAGATACTGCTGGCGCGCCCCGCCGACAGCACCAGTGGCAGTGGCAACACCAGTGGCAGTACCGACGACAGCCACAGCAGCAGAGGCGGCAGCGGCACCCGGAGTCAGCCGCTCGTCGGGGGCGTCATCACGCTCGCTCGACATCCCGATCCGGCCGACCCCGACCCCTGGATCGGGCTGCTGCTCGTCCGCGCCGATGCGCAACGACAGGGGTACGGGCGGCAGTTGGTGGCGCTCGTCGAGGAACGGTTTCGGCGGGCGGGGCGCACCGCCGTACGCCTCGCGGTACTCGACAACAATCCCGGGGCTCTGGCCTTCTGGACGTCCCTCGGCTACGAGGTCATCGACCGCCGTAACGACCGCCAACTGGGCCGCCCGTGTGCAGTGTTGCGCAAGCAACTGCATACGCCCCCGTCCGGGCCTCGTACGACGTCCCGCCCCGCCCCACCGACCGGCGTCACCGGAACCCGGCCGGCCTGACGACCGCTTTTCTCAGGCCTTCGGCGGCTTCCCCTCCCCGTACAGCCAGTCCTTCCACACCGGGGTCAGATCCGCGTCCGGGGCCGTCTTCTTCGCGTACTTCTCGGCGTACGAGGTGAAGTCGGCCGTGTTCGCGTTGCCGTGGCGGTGGGTGGTGGCCCAGCCCTTGACGAGGCCGAGGAAGGCGTCGTCGCCGATCGCCCGGCGGATCTTGTGCAGGACCATGGCGCCGCGTTCGTACACGGGGCTGTCGGAGATATGGCCGGCGTTCGGGGGCTTCGCGGGCGGGAAGTCCCAGACGGCTTCGTTCGCGGCGGCGTCCTCGTAGGCGTCGCCCTCGTACAGCGCGTCGAAGATCTCCTGGGCGGTGTCGCCGCCGTGGTCCTCCTGCCACAGCCACTCCGCGTAGGTGGCGAAGCCCTCGTTGAGCCACATGTCCCGCCAGCTCTTCGGGGTGACCGAGTTCCCGTACCACTGATGGGCCAGCTCGTGGACGAGGAGTTCGGTGTCGGGGGCGCCGGGGAAGACGGGACGGTTCTGGGTCTCCAGCGCGTACCCGATGTCCTCCGGCCTGTCGACGACGGCTCCGGTGGAGGAGAAGGGGTACGGACCGAAGTAGCCCTCCGCCCACTCCATGACCTCGGGGATCCGGTCGAGGACCACTCGGCTGCCCTGGGCCTCGGCGGGGTCGACGGCGACATACACCGGCAGCTTCACCTGCCCCGCCTTGGAGCCCCGCACCTCGTAGGAGTCGATCTTGTACGAGTCGATCTCATACTCGCCGATCGCGATCGTGGCCACATAGCTCGCCATCGGTTCGCCGGCGTGCCAGGAGAAGGTCGTGCGCCCCTTCTTGGTCGACTCGCCCCTCAACTCCCCGTTGGACACGGCGTGCAGACCCTCGGGAACGGTGACCGTGATGTCGTACGTCGCCTTGTCGGAGGGGTGGTGGTTGCCGGGGAACCACGCCATCGAGCCCATCGGTTCGCCGAGCGCGAGTACGCCGTCGCGGGTGGGCAGCCAGCCCTCCTGGGAGCCGTCCGGATCGGTGATCGTCTCCGGGCTGCCCGAGTAGCGGACCGTCGTACGGAACGTCTCCCCCTTGCCGAGCCCACCCTCCGGGCGAACGGTCAGCTCCTGCCCGGCCCGCTTCCAGCCCGCCTTCGTGCCGTCGACGGTGACCGACTCGACATCCATCCCCTTCAGATCGAGGTTGAACGCGCTGAGGTCCTGCGTGGCGCGGGCGGTGATGACGGCGGTGCCGCGCAGGTGGTGCTTCTCGGCGGCGGAGGCGGGGTCGGACGGGGGGTCGTGTTCGAGGGTGAGGGCGTAGTGGGTGACGTCGTAGCCGCCGTTGCCGAGCTTCGGGAAGTACGGGTCCCGCAGACCGGCGGAGCCGGGGGTGCCGGTGGTGCGGGCGTGGCCGGCGGTGTCGGGGGTGCGGGTGGTGTCGCCGGTCGACCCGCCGTCGTCCGTGCAGGACGTGAGCGTGCAGGCCAGGGCGAGGGCGAGCAGGGCGGCCGGGACAACCGTTACGGATCGGGACACGTCGGAGATCCTAGGGGGACATGACACCATCGCCTACGTGCTCGACATCGGCTACGCCCTCTCCAACCGCTTCCCCGATCCGCCCCAGACGGACTACCGCCGCGCGGACGTGTACGCGCTGCGGCACGACCTGTTCTGCGGTGACGTCTACCTCGCCGACACCAAGGCGGACCGGGAGTTGTCCACAGCCTGGGGATGGGTGCCGGTACTGGACTTCGCGTGGGCGCTGTGCGACATCGTCGAGCGGATCGACAGGGACCCGGCCGGCTCCCGCGCCGCCCGCCCCCAGCGCGCGGAACTCGACTTCACCGAGTCGACCGACCGCATGCTCTTCGAGCGCCGCTTCGGCTGGGTGGACATCGAGGCGGACTGGATGCCACCCGAGGAGCCCCCGCTCACCTTCTCCCACACCGAACTGCGCCGCGAGTCCCGCGACTTCCTCCACGACCTGATCGCCGACCTGTGCGATCTGCACGACGCCCTGGCCGAAAACCCAGCGATCTGGACCCTCCAGGCCCGCTTCCCTCGTTTGGCCTGAGGCCGGTTCGTTGTCTGCGGCCGAGCGGTGGTTGATCGCGCCCTTTCAGGGGCGCGGGGAACTGCGCGATCGACCCCGCACAACCCGCACCCGCCAACCAACCCGGCCCCAGCCACACATCACCCCTCCACCCGAATCCCCATCTCCCCCGCCAACACCGGCGCCAAATCCATCAGCTGAGCCGCGCTGATCACCGCCCCCGACAGCCGCTCCACCCCCCGCGCGATCTCCACAACCGCAGCCTCCCGCAGATCGACGTCCCTCAACGTCACCCCCCTCAGATCCGCCCCCTTCACCGCACACCCCACAAACGCCACCCGCTCCAACCCCGCACCCCCGAAGTCCGGCTCGACAAGCACACAGTCCTCGAACACAACATCCTTGAGCCGAGACTCACGCAGATTGAGGTAGTCGATCTTTCCCCCACGGACCACCACCCGCTCCAGCACGGCCCCATGCAACTGCACACCCCCAAGCCGCGCATCCACCAGCTCGACATCACGAAGCGTCGCCTCGGTGAGATCGGTGCCAACCCCCCGTATGCCGGTGAGAACGGAGTCGAGAAACCGCGCCCGACGCAGCCGGGTCTCGTCCAGCGCGCACCCCCTCAACGCGCAGTCCATGAACCGGGCACCCCCACCGTCCTGCCCACCGAAGTCCGCCCCCACGAACTCCAGCGCGTCGTAATCCCCGTCCGGCTCCAGCCCTCCACCCTCATACGCCTCCAGCACCGGCAACCGCACCTCCGGCCGCCGCGCCGCCTTCACCGCAGCGGCACCCGCACGGCCACCACCGCTCCCACCACCCGCTCTCCTCGCCACGCTCCCATCCTGCACCCCACCACTGACAACGCCCCTGCACGCACACGCGAAGCCGCCCACCCACACCCCATGTCACATTCCGGCCCCCTCGGCCAGTCGTACTCGCGGACAGACGACCGCACCGACCCGAGGGAGCCCCAGCCATGCACCGCCCGCCCACCACGCACCGCACCCCCACCCGCCCCCGCACCCCCACCCACATCACCGTCATCGGCGGCGGCTTCGCCGGCCTCACCGCGGCCATCACCGCCGCCGAGGCAGGCGCGAAGGTCACGCTGTACGAGGCGCACCACACGCTGGGCGGCCGGGCGCGGACGACCGAGGGGCCGTACCGGACGAACGAGGGACCGCACGCGCTGTACAGCGGCGGCCCGCACTGGACCTGGCTCAGGCAGCGCGACCTGATCAGCCCGCTGGCGCCCATCCCTCCGCTGGAGGCGGCCCGGCTGCGGCTGCACCACAAGGGCGTCCTGCGCCGCACCCCGCCCTTCGCGATGCTCAAGCTGCTTCGCCCCCGGAGCGGCCGTGGCGGACGTAGCGGCCGACACGCCCCCGTGGACGTCGACTTCCTCACGTGGGCCACCGAACAGGCGGGCGAGGAGGCCGCCCGTGCCGCCGCCAACTACGCGGCGGTGGCGGTGTTCCACCACGACCCGGGCTCCCTCTCCGCCGCGTTCGTGCAGGAACGGCTGCGCCGGGCCACCAAGCTGCCCCCGGAGGCGCACTACCCGCGCGGCGGCTGGGCGAGCCTCATCGACCGGATGGCGGCCCGCGCCTGGAACCTCGGCGTCCGGATGGAGACCCTGGCCCGCGTCGACAGCCTCGACGCCGTCCGGGGCGATGTCCCCCGCAACGGCCATGGATCCCACAGCGGCCACGGCCCCGTCATCGTCGCCACCTCCCTCGACGCCGCCCGCCGCCTCCTCGGCGACTCCTCGCTGACCTGGCCGAGCGGCCGTACCGTGCTGCTCGACATCGCCGTACGCACCCGCCGCGGCGACGCGTTCGTCGTCTCCGACCTGGACGCACCCGGCTGGCTCGAACGTTTCACCGCGCAGGACCGCACCCTCGCCCCGGCCGGCGAGCAACTGCTCCAGGGACAGTTCCCGATCGCCCCGCACGAGTCCCGCGCGGCCGGCGTCGCCCGTGCCGAGCACCTTCTCGACCTGGGCCTCCCCGGCTGGCGCGACCGGGTCACCTGGCGCCGCGAGGCCACCGCGAACGGCCGTACGGGCGCGGTCGACCTGCCCGGCACCAGCTGGCGCGACCGCCCGGCCGTGGACCGGGGCGACGGCGTCTACCTCGCGGGCGACCAGGTCGCGGCGCCGGGCGTGCTCTCGGAGGTGTCGTTCAACAGTGCCCTCTCGGCGGTCTCCCTGGCACTCGGCAGGCACGCCAGGAACACGCTTGACCTCAAGCATGCTTGAGGTTAGAGGCTGGGCTCACCGCGCGAAGGCACACGCCGAAACGCGCCACAAGCCAGACGTCAAGGCATGCGACAAGGCACACGACAAGGCACACGTCGGAAGACACACCAAGCCGCACACCGAGACGCACGCCCGGACGCACGTCCAGCCGCACCCGAAAGCCCAAGGGGGAGCCCTCCATGCACGCGATCCGCCTGCACACCTTCGGCCCGGCCGAGAACCTCACGTACGAGAAGGTCGAGGACCCCGAGCCCGGCCCGGGCCAGGTCCGTATCGCGGTCGCCGCGGCCGGCGTACATCTGCTGGACGCGGCCCTACGCGAGGGCCACCCCGGCCCCGGACCGGCGCCCGCACTGCCCACCGTCCCGGGCCGCGAGGTCGCCGGAGTCGTCGAGGCCCTGGGCGAGGGCGCCCCGGAGGAGTGGCTGGGCAAGCGGGTCGTCGCCCACCTCGGCTTCGCACCGGGCGGCTACGCCGAACTGGCCGTCACGGACGCCGGACGGCTGCACGAGATCCCGGAGAACCTCGACCCCGCCGAGGCCGTCGCCATGATCGGCACGGGCCGTACGACGATGGGCATCCTCCTCTTCGCCGAACCGGGCCCCGACGACGTGGTCGTGATCCCGGCCGCGGCCGGCGGCATCGGCACGCTCCTCGTGCAGTACGCCAAGAACGCGGGCGCCACGGTGATCGGTCTCGCCGGAGGCCCCGAGAAGACGGCCCGGGTCGCGGCGAACGGCGCCGACCTCGCCGTCGACTACACCGACCCGGCGTGGCCGGAGCGGGTCGCCGCGTACCGGGGAAAGGTCACGGTCGTCTTCGACGGCGTGGGCGGGGCGGTGGCGCGGGAGTCCGTCGCCCTGCTCGCCCCCGGCGGCAAGCACCTCGTCTTCGGCTGGTCGGCGGACGGCATCAAGGGCGGCGAACCGTACGTCGTCGAGGGCGTCTCGGAGTCGGTCCTGGGCGAGGAGATGCGACGCCGGGCGGGCGGCGACGACCCCATCCGCACGCTCGAACTCCGCGCCCTGGCAGAAGCCGCCGCCGGCCGCCTCGTCCCGGCCGTCCACCGCTTCCCCCTCGCCCAGGCCGCCACCGCCCACCGGGCCCTGGAGAACCGCGGCACGACCGGCAAGGTGGTGCTGGAGCCATGACGACAGCCATGCGCCCGCACAGCTGCGGGCAGCCGCGCCGCTGAGGCGACACGGGCCCTCGACCTGGGGATGTCCGACGGGAGCCGATGGGGTCCCCCCACACCGTTCAGGCAGTGCGGGAGGGCGATCACGTCATCCACCCTCGCCTTCGGCAGGTCTCCTGCCGCTCGGCGACCGTGTCGCGGACCTGGTCGGCCACAAGCGGGCCGGAATCCCCGGATCACTACCGCCCGGCCACCCGGTCCGCCACCCGCGCCAGCCGCGACGACTCCGCGCTGTGCGTAGCCGCCTCCCGCCGGTCGGCGGCGCGATACGTGGCGTACAACCCCTGCACCCCCAGCCAACGCAACGGCTCCGGCTCCCACTTGCGCACCCGGTGGTTCACCCAGGGCAGCGCGGTCAGCTCGGTCGCCCCGCCCTGCCCCGAGTCCTGCTGGACCAGATCGCGCAGGGTACGGGCGGCGAGGTTGGCGGTGGCCACACCCGAGCCGACGTAACCACCGGCCCAGCCCAGCCCCGTGGACCGGTCCAGCGTCACCGTCGCGCACCAGTCGCGCGGCACCCCGAGCACCCCCGACCAGGCGTGCTCGACCTTCACCCCGGCCAGCGACGGGAAGAACCGCACGAGAATCTCGCGCAAGGCCTCGATCGTCGCCGGCTGCGTCCGCCCGTCGTTGTCCGTACGCGATCCGAACCGATACGGCACCCCGCGGCCACCGAGCGCGATACGGCCGTCGGCGGTGCGCTGGGCGTACATGTACGCGTGCGCCATGTCGCCGAGCGCCTCGCACCCCGCCCAGCCGATCTCCTCCCACTGCCCGGCGGTCAACGGCTCGGTGACGATCATCGACGAATTCATCGGCAGCCAGGTCCGCTTCTGCCCCTTGAGGCTCGCCGTGAAGCCCTCGGTGCAGCGCAGCACATAGGGCGCCCGGACCGTCCCGTACGGCGTGACGGCGTGCTTCGGCCGAATCTCGGTGACCGGCGTCAGTTCATGGACGGTCACCCCGAGCCCTTCGACCACCTGCGCCAGCCCCGTCACCAGCTTCACCGGATTCAACCGGGCCCCGTGCGGAGTCCACGTGGACCCCACCGCATCGGCGACCCTGATCCGCTCAGCGGTCTCCCGGGCGCCGTACAACTCGCGATCGTCCTCCCCGTACGACACCTCGTGCGCGTGAAAGGCCTTGAGCCGAGCCAACTGAGCGGGCGTGCAGGCGACTTCGAGGATGCCCCCAGCCCGAATATCGGCCTCGACCCCCTCCTCCCCCGCGACCCGAACAACCTCACCGACCGTGTCGTTCATGGCCTTCTGCAACCGCACGGCGGCCTCACGCCCATGCAGCCGCGCGTACCGATCCCGCCCCGCGACCCCGTTGTAGAGCCATCCGCCGTTACGCCCGGAGGCCCCGTACCCACAGAACTTCTGCTCCAGCACGGTGATCCGCAGAAAGGGCGCGGCCTTCTTGAGGTAGTAGGCCGTCCACAACCCGGTGTACCCACCACCCACAATCACCACATCGGCGGACGTGTCACCGCCCAGCGGCTCCCTGGGAACCGGAATCCCGGCCTGCGCGTACCAGAAGGAGATCCCGCCGTTGACGGTGCCGGCGATCGCATCCGTGCTGCTCATGCCCGGACGCCAACCCCTGCCGACAGACCCTGTCTCCTTCGGATTCCGTGGTCGCGGTGGGCCCGCACAGCCCGAAAATCAAGGGATTCCGGGCCCGTCCGCGCGTAATGTCACCCGCATGATCGATGTTCCCGAGGAACTGGCCGAGACTCAGGAAGAGATCAACGGGGAAGCGGGCCGCGCCTTCATCGCGAACATCCCGCACCTGGCCGCCGGCTTCCTGGACCGCTGGGGCCTACGCCTCGACGGCCCGTCCATGCACGGCATGTGCGCCCTGGTCCTGCCCGTGATCCGCACGACCGACAACACCCCCGCGGTCCTCAAACTCCAGATCCTCGACGACGAGAGCGAGGGCGAACCGGTAGCGCTCCGCATCTGGAACGGCGACGGGGCGGTGCGGCTCCTGGAGTACGACGACGAAACGGGCACCATGCTGCTCGAACGCCTGGACCCGGCCCGGATGCTGACCTACGAACCCGACTCCCGCAAGGCCGTCCTGGTCGTCGCCCACCTCCTGGCCCACCTGACGTCCACCCCGGCCCCACCGACCATGCGCCGCCTCGGCGACATCGCGGCGGACCTGCTGCGCCGCACCCCGCCGGTGCTGGAGCGGATCGCCGACGCCGCCGACCGCCGGCTGATCGCCGACTGCGCGGCGGCGGTACGCGAGGTGATCGACGACCCCGGCGACCGCCTCCTCCACTGGGACCTGCACTTCGGCAACGTCCTCGCCGCCGACCGCGCCCCCTGGCTGGCCATCGACCCCAAGCCCCTGGCAGGCGACCCCGCCTTCGACCTCTGGCCCGCCCTCGACAACCGCTTCGAGCCCGACGAGATCCACTGGCGCTTCGACGCGATGACCGACGTCCTGGGCCTGGACCGGGAGCGGGCCCGCGCCTGGACGCTGGGCCGACTGCTGCAGAACGTCATCTGGAATGTGGAGGAGGGACGCGAGCCGGGACCGGACGATCTGGAGATCGCCCGGCGGCTGCGATGAAACTCCCGGGTCGCGAAAAGTGACCCGGGCCCCTGGAGCCCCCTGTCGGATTCGAACCGACGACCTACGCATTACAAGTGCGTTGCTCTGGCCAGCTGAGCTAAGGAGGCGTGGCCCCGTGCGAGGGCGCGCCCGTGCAGTGTACCCACGTCGTGGGGCGCACTCGTCGAAAATTTCCGCGAAGTTCACAGCCGTCCAGGTACTGACAGACCAGGTGAACGCCAGGTACCGTCCAGTGCCAGTCCCTCGTGTGGACTACACCACCATGGAACCGTCCGTGGTGGATCACCACCTTTACAACGGATCGTCCGGCACGTTCCTGCCGGTGAAGGGGGCTTTCGAGCCATGGCCACTGTCACGTTCGACAAGGCGACCCGGATCTACCCGGGATCCACCAAGCCCGCCGTCGACCAGCTCGACATCGCGATCGAGGACGGCGAGTTCCTCGTCCTGGTCGGCCCGTCCGGTTGCGGCAAGTCCACCTCGCTCCGCATGCTCGCGGGCCTGGAGGACGTCAACGGCGGCGCCATCCGCATCGGTGACCGCGACGTCACGCACCTGCCGCCGAAGGACCGGGACATCGCCATGGTGTTCCAGAACTACGCGCTCTACCCGCACATGACCGTCGCCGACAACATGGGCTTCGCCCTCAAGATCGCCGGCGTCAACAAGGCGGAGATCCGCCAGAAGGTCGAAGAGGCCGCGAAGATCCTCGACCTCACCGAGTACCTGGACCGCAAGCCGAAGGCCCTCTCCGGTGGTCAGCGCCAGCGTGTCGCCATGGGTCGCGCCATCGTGCGTGAGCCCCAGGTCTTCCTCATGGACGAGCCGCTGTCGAACCTCGACGCCAAGCTCCGTGTCTCGACCCGTACGCAGATCGCGTCGCTCCAGCGCCGCCTCGGCATCACCACCGTCTACGTCACCCACGACCAGGTCGAGGCCATGACGATGGGCGACCGCGTGGCGGTCCTCAAGGACGGTCTGCTCCAGCAGGTCGACACCCCGCGCAACATGTACGACCGCCCGGCCAACCTCTTCGTCGCCGGCTTCATCGGCTCCCCCGCCATGAACCTGGTCGAGGTCCCGATCACCGACGGCGGTGTGAAGTTCGGCAACAGCGTCGTCCCGGTCAACCGTGACGCCCTGAAGGCCGCCTCCGACAAGGGCGACCGCACGGTCACCGTCGGTGTCCGTCCCGAGCACTTCGACGTGGTCGAGCACAACGGCGCCGCCGCCTCCGCCCTGTCGAAGGACGCCGACGACGCCCCGGCCGGCCTCGCCGTCACCGTCAACGTCGTCGAGGAGCTCGGCGCCGACGGTTACGTCTACGGCACCGCCGAGGTCGGCGGCGAGACCAAGGACCTCGTGGTCCGCGTCAACGGCCGCCAGGTCCCCGAGAAGGGTGCCCAGCTGCACGTCGTCCCGCGTCCGGGCGAGACCCACGTGTTCTCGACCTCCACGGGCGAGCGCCTCTCCGACTGATCACCGGCGGCTCCGGCCGTACCGGATAAATCACCCGGGTTGACGAAGCGGGCCCCGCAGACCATTGCGGGGCCCGCTTGTTTTCCTTCAGTCACCCCGGCAAACTCGCTCATTTCGACCCGTGTACGTCAACGCGGTGCCCAAAAAACGGCACTTCAATGTCCCCCATACCGGTGACCCAATGTTGCCATATCACTACCCCACGCTACCCTCACTCGCGTGAAGCACACCCACACCTACACCCAACGACCGCGGCGTGGCCGCGGCGCCGCCCGTCGGATCGGCCGCTCCCTCGCCCTGGTCCTGCCCGTCGTCCTGGTCCTCTCCGGCACCCTCGCGGTCACCCGGGTCAACTGGTCGGGCTCCGACCCGTCCGAGTCGGTGCTCGCCGCCTCGGACGTCGCCGCCCAGCAGTCCTCCCAGCGCGCCAAGTCCCGCGCCGCGCACGAGGTGCTGCAGGACAAGCTCCTTCTGGAACTCCAGGAGAAGGACCCCGGCGTCGCCCTCACCCACCTCCAGCAGGCCGTGAACGAACGCCCGTCGCTGGCGAAGCACTGCACCAGCATCGCCCGCGCCCTCGGCCGCGCCGCCGTCCGCGCGTACGGCCCCACCCGGGCCCAGTCCTTCGCCCGCCCCGTCTGCGACACGTCCTACGCCACCGGAGTGGCCGCCCAGTTCGCCTGAGCGCCCCACGACAACCCTCGGGTCACCACCCCCGACAACCCCCCGCTGTACCGATCCCCAGGGCCGTGCTCCCGCGAACGGGGCGCCACGTACAGTTCGGTCATGACCGATCCGAACGCCGCGTCGCGCCCCGTTCAAGCCGTGGTCCTCGCCGGTGGCCAGGGCTCCCGGCTGCGTCCGTACACCGATGACCGGCCCAAGCCCATGGTGGAGATCCCCGGCACGGGCACCCCGATCATCGGCCATCAGCTCACCTGGCTCGCCGAGGAGGGCGTGACCGACGTGGTCGTCTCCTGCGGCCACCTCGCCGACGTCCTGCAGAAGTGGCTGGACTCGGCCGACCTGCCCGTCCGCGTCACCATGGTCGTCGAGACGGAACCCCTGGGCCGCGGTGGAGGCCTCAAGTACGCCGCCTCCCACCTCCCGCACCCCGACCGGCCCTGGTACGCCACCAACGGCGACATCTGGACCCGTTTCTCGCTCCGCGACATGGCGGACTTCCACACCGAGCGCGACGCCGTCGCCACGCTCGCCCTCGCCCGCCCGCGCATCCCCTGGGGCGCCGTCAAGACCGACGGCTTCGGCCGCGTCACCGACTTCATCGAAGCCCCGCCGACGACGTACGAGATCAACGCCGGCGTCTATGTCTTCTCCCCCGAGTTCACCGGCCTCCTCCCCGAACGAGGCGACCACGAACGCACCACCTTCCCCCGCCTCGCCCGGGAACGCCGACTGGCCGGCTTCCCCATCCCCCAGGGCGCCTACTGGCGAGCCATCGACACGGCGAAGGACCTGACAGAGGCCGCGAAGGAACTGGCGGCGCTGGGGCGTTAGGGGCGCCGGGCAAACGGCCGGTCCCTCAAGGGGAGTCGGGCAGCCGCCGGTCACTCAAGGGGCGCGGGGCTGTGTGGAATGCCGCCGGCACCGCGTGGACGCGACCAGCCACCAACGGTCCGCAGTCGCCGCACCACAGGCCCTCCCGAGCTCTCAGACGCCTTGCCCCACCCACAGCAATGGGCCCCGCACACCAACGTGCGGGGCCCCTTTTGCGTCTCTCGTACGGCTGTCCGAGCGTACGGCTACCCGAGCAGTCCACCCACCAGCCCAGGCTGCCCGCTCGAAGAGCTCCCTCCACCGGCGCCACTGGAACTGCCCGTGGCCCCACCGGTGGCCGTGCCCCCACTGGAGCTGGGCCCAGCCGTGCTGCTCGGTGCCTGCCCGGCCGGCGAGGACTGCTGCGGCGGCGCCTGCCCCACGGTCCCCTGGGTCTCGCTCGGCTGCCCTCCGGTGACGGCGCCCGTGTCGCGCGTGGCGCTCGGCGTCGTAGCCGCCTCGGACGACGGACTGGCCGAGGTGGCCCCGGCGGTGGGCGAGTTGGAAGCCGACGGCGCCCGCTTCCGCTTCGTCGGCTCACCCGGCAGCGGCGACCCGGGCAGCTCGTTGCGAGGCGCCTCCCCGGGCCCGGGAACGACAATGCGGTCGGCGTCCCGCACGGCCCCGCCGAGCACGGACCCGACCAGCAACGTCAGCCCCACCACGATCGCCGTGACGAGCGCCCCCCGCCGCAGCACATACCGCCGCAGCTCCCAGATGTCCGCCCGTGGCCCGAGCCTGCGCCACGCACCCCCCGCGAGCCGCCCGTCGACGGAGTACACCGGCGCCCCCGCGATGATCAGCGGAGACCAGGCGGCGAGATAGATGATGTCGGGCGTCTCGTAGACGGGAACGGTCTTCCAGCTGACGGTGACGAGCAGCGCGGCCGACAGCAGCGCCCCGAACCCCGCGGCGACCCGCTGCCAGAGCCCGAGCACGGTGAGAACACCCGCGATCACCTGCGCGAAGGCGATCACGAGCCCGGAGCCCACGGGGTGCTCCAGCGCGAACTGCCGCAGCGGCTCGGCGACTTCCCATGGATGCAGCGTGTTCAGCCACTTCACCATGGACCCGCGCTTGCCGCCGTCGAAGTAGTGCGGATCGCAGAGCTTGCCCATGCCGGCGTAGAGGGAAATGAACCCGAGGAACACGCGCAGTGGCAGCAGCACCACGCCCAGATTCATCCGCCGCCCGGGGTAATAGGCGTGCCGGACGCCCGCCGCGGCAGCCGAGGTCGGCGTGTCGCCGTCGCGCCGCCCGGACCGCTCGCCGTCGTCCTCGTCGTCCCCGTCGTCGTACGGCTCCGCGAACTCACCGTCCGCGTACACGTCTTCGTCGTACTCGGCCCCGCCGTACGCCGGTTCGTCGTACGTGCTGCCGACCGCACGCATGGGGGGCAGCAGCCGTGTGCCCTCGCCGGCGATGTGATCGTCGTGGGTGCGCTGGCTGCCGACGATGGGCGTCTCGACGGTCTCGACGGTCATGTCGGCGCCGTAGCGCCCATGTTCACCGCCGTATCCGCCGCCCCCGGCCGTTCCCTCGATGTCGCCCATCCCGCCGAGCCCGCCGGTCTCGGTGGCGTCGACGCGTGGGATGACCTGGGTGGCGCCCGCGTCCCGTACGGCCTGGAGGAGGCGGTGGGCTCCGGTGTCGTCCGGCGCGGACTTCCCGCTCCAGACGACGGGCGCGCGCCGGCGCCCGGCGGCGGGCACACCGGACCGCCCCGCCGTGCCCACGACGGGCATGCGCGCGGTGTTCTCGGTGGCGCTCAGATGCCGTGCGACGCGCGGGGACGATGCCCGCGTGGTGGCGCCCAACCGCACGCGGAAGCTCGCGTGGTTGACGATGATCTGCGCCGGATCGCTCGGCACCTTCACCATGCTCAGCGCGGGAGCGTCGTCGAATTCCGAGTTGAATCCCGACGAGCGGTCCCCCGTGGGTGTGCGGGGTGTTCTGGTGTCCACACTCAACTAACCGAGTGACGTGTCGTTAGGACACTGCCTTGACCGCCCCGATCTGTCCGGACCCCGTCAAGGTGATCAACAACTCCGCGAAGGCCGTGCTCAGCCGCGCCCCCGATCCCCCGTCAGGATCGCCGCCGCGCCGCCTCGTACAGCACAACCCCAGCCGCCACACCGGCGTTCAACGACTCGGCGCCGCCCGGCATCGGGATCCGCACCCGGAAGTCACACGTCTCGCCGACGAGCCGCGACAGGCCCTTGCCCTCGCTGCCGACGACGATGACGACGGGCCCGTCGAGGGCCTCCAGCTCGCCCACCTCGACCTCGCCGTCCGCCGCGAGCCCGACCACGACGAGGCCCGCCTTCTTGTACGACTCCAGCGCGCGCGTCAGGTTGGTGGCGCGGGCGACCGGCGTACGGGCGGCCGTACCGGCGGAGGTCTTCCACGCCCCGGCGGTCATCCCGGCCGCGCGCCGCTCGGGCACGACGACACCGTGGCCGCCGAACGCGGACACGGACCGTACGACGGCACCCAGGTTGCGCGGGTCGGTGACGCCGTCGAGCGCGACGATCAGCGGGTCCTCGCCCTCGTCGAACGCGGCGGCCACCAGGTCCTCGGGGTGCGCGTACTCGTACGGCGGCACCTGAAGCACGAGCCCCTGGTGGTTGAGCCCGTTGGTCATCCGGTCCAGTTCGGGCCGCGGCGCCTCCATGAGGTGAATCCCGCCGCGCTCACCGGCGAGCTGAAGCGCCTCGCGCACCCGCTCGTCGTTGTCGATGAACTGCTGGACGTAGAGCGTCGAGGCGGGCACGCCCTCGCGCAGCGCCTCGACGACGGGGTTGCGCCCGACGACCATCTCCGAGGTGCCCTTGCCGCCCCGCCCGCGCACGACGGGTCGACGCGCGGTCTGCTTGGCCTTGGCGGTGGCGATGCGGTTCTTCTTGTGTCCCTTGCGCATCTCGGCGGGCGGGGTGGGGCCCTTGCCTTCGAGCCCTCGGCGTCGCTGGCCGCCACTGCCGACCTGCGCGCCCTTCTTGCCGGACATGCGGCGGTTGTTAGCGGCCATGACCTACCCGTCTCGTGAAGTCGCGTACGCGGGCTCGCGTACGTCGGTGAGGTGTGGTGTCTGTGTTGCGTGTCTATGCAGTGTGCCGCCCGGAGGGCCGGGCGGCACAATCGATCAAGGTGATCGGAGCTGGTCCGTGACGGTCTGAGGCGATTCGTCCGGGTCAGCGCGGACCGAGCGACCAGCGCGGACCGTCCGGGCTGTCCTCGATGGTCAGCCCCGACTGGTTGAGCTGGTCGCGGATGCCGTCCGCGGTGGCCCAGTCCTTACGGGCGCGCGCGGCCTCGCGCTGGTCGAGGACGAGGCGTACGAGGCTGTCGACGACGCCGTGCAGATCGTCGCCGCGGTCGGTCTCGCCGGCCCACTGCGGGTCGAGGGGGTCGAGGCCGAGGACGCCGAGCATGGCCCGCAGTTCGGCGAGCCGGGCCATGGCGGCTTCCTTGTCGTCGGCGGCCAGCGCGCTGTTGCCCTGCCGCACCGTGGTGTGCACGACGGCGAGCGCCTGCGGCACCCCGAGGTCGTCGTCCATCGCCTCTGCGAACGCGGGCGGCACCTGGGCCGCGGGGTCGACGACCCCGCCCGCCTTCTCGACGACCCGCTGCACGAACCCCTCGATCCGCGCGAACGCCGACTCGGCCTCGCGCAGGGCCTCCTCGCTGTACTCGATCATCGACCGGTAGTGCGGGGTGCCGAGGTAGTAACGGAGGACGATGGGCCGCCAGTGCTTGACCATCTCGGACACGAGGACCGAATTGCCCAGCGACTTGGACATCTTCTCGCCGCTCATGGTGACCCAGGCGTTGTGCACCCAGTACCGGGCGAACTCGTCGCCGTAGGCCTTGGCCTGGGCGATCTCGTTCTCGTGGTGCGGGAAGATCAGGTCGAGTCCGCCGCCGTGGATGTCGAAGGCGGAACCGAGGTACTTGTGCGCCATGGCCGAGCACTCCAGGTGCCACCCCGGCCGGCCGCGCCCCCAGGGCGTCTCCCAGGTGGGCTCACCCGGCTTGGCGGCCTTCCACATGGCGAAGTCCCGGGGATCTCTCTTGCCGGTCTCGCCCTCGCCGGAAGGCTGAAGCAGATTGTCGAGCTCCTGGTTGGACAGCTGCAGATACCCGGGGAACGACCGCACGTCGAAGTACACGTTCCCGTCGGCCTCGTAGGCGTGTCCGCGCTCGATCAGGCCGCGCATCATCTCGACCATCTCGGTCACATGCCCGGTGGCCCGCGGCTCGTAGGTCGGCGGCAGGCAACCGAGCACGCCGTACCCGTCGTTGAACGCGCGCTCGTTCTCGTAGCCGATCGACCACCACGGGCGCCCCTGGTCGGCCGCCTTCGCGATGATCTTGTCGTCGATGTCCGTGACGTTCCTGATGAACGTCACGTCGTACCCGCGGTACTCGAACCATCGGCGCATGATGTCGAAGTTGAGCCCCGACCGGATGTGCCCGATGTGCGGCGCCGCCTGCACGGTCGCGCCACACAGGTAGATCGAGACACAACCCGGCGTGAGCGGGGCGAAGTCACGGATCTGCCGGGCGCTGGTGTCGTACAGGCGAATAGTCACGCCTCCAGGGTAGTGGCCAACCACGAGTGCCCCGAGCCCATAACCCCAAGCACCACAGATTCGTGACGTTAACGGGGAAGGGCCCCTCTTACCGCCGGGGCTTCGCGCCCCATAAGGGGCGCGGGGCCGCGTCGATATGCGGCTCCGCCGCGCGGGCGCGACCAGCCACAAACAACCCGCACCCGCCAACGGACAACTCCCCCGAGCTGGAAGGCGGGGGCGAAGGGGCGCAGCCCCTGGTGGGGGAGGGACGGGTAGGGGCGGCGGGGCGAGAACCCCCTGGCGTCACCCCACCCGCACAACCAACGCGGTGGCGACCGCCATCAGCCCCTCACCCCTCCCCGGAAACCCCAGCCCATCCGTAGTCGCCCCGGAAACAGAGACCGGCGCCCCCACCACCTCGGAAAGCACCCCCTGCGCCTCATCCCGCCGCTTCCCGATCTTCGGCCGATCCCCCACCACCTGCACCGCGACATTCCCGATGGCGAACCCGGCGGCACGCACAATCCGCGCGGCCTCCCCCAGCAACGTCACCCCGGACGCCCCCGACCACTCAGGCCGCCCGGTCCCGAAGTGCTGCCCCAGATCACCCAACCCGGCCGCGGAGAACAACGCGTTGCAGGCGGCATGCGCGACGACATCCGCGTCGGAGTGCCCGGCCAGCCCCGGCCCTTCGCCCTCCCACTTCAGCCCGGCGCACCAGAGCTCCCGCCCCTCCTCGAACGCATGAATGTCGGTCCCGATCCCGACCTGCGGCAGGACCACCGACGGCGGAACCGACGGAGTCACCTCTTCAGAACCCATCGTTCAGCCTCCTCCGAGCCAGTACCGCCTCCGCCAGCACCAGATCCAACGGCCGCGTCACCTTGAACGCCTCCTCGTGCCCGGGCACGACCACAACGCCCACCCCCAGCCGCTCGACCATGCTGGCGTCATCGGTCACCGTCCCGGTGACGGTCTCGTGCGCCCGGACCAGCGTTTCCCGGTCGAACCCCTGCGGCGTCTGCACCGCCCGCAACCGCGCCCGCTCCGGTGTGGCGACCACCGGCTCCGGCGCCCCCGGCGCACCCGCGTCGGCCGGCTCGACCTCCTTGACCGTGTCCGCGAGCGGCAGCGCGGGCACCACGGCCGGTGCCCCGTCCCGTACGGCCTCGATGACGGCGTCGACGGCGTCGACGGGCACGAGGGGGCGGGCCGCGTCATGGACGAGGACGATGTCGTAGCCGGGCGGCAGCGCGTCGAGGCCGTGCTTCACGGACTCCTGTCGTGTCTCACCCCCGGGTACGACGAGGAAGTCGGTGCGCTCGGGCAGCGCGTGCGCGTCGAGCAGGCTCTTGGCCTCGGCGGCACCGTCGGGCGGCGCCACGACGATCACGAGGGAGACGGCACGGGACGCGGCCATGGCCCGCACGGCGTGGATCAGCATGGGAGTGCCGTTCAGCGCACGCAGTGCCTTGGGAGCGCCCGGCCCCAGGCGTACGCCCCGGCCGGCGGCCGGGATCACGGCGGCGGTACGGCTTTCGGCCGTGGACGGCGAAGGGCGCGAATCGTCAGACATCGGTTCCTGTCAGGTTTGTGCGCTCGGCAGAGGTGGGTATGGCCTCACCGTGCCGGGCGCGACGCCTTGACCGGACCCTTCCGTGACATCTGGTCGAGCCAGCGCCCGGGCCCGGCACGCCAAGTATCGGGGACCGCACCTCGACGTACCGCATCCGGCCTCGGTGTCCGAGCAGATGCGGTAGCCGAGCCCGTGGGTTTCCGGAGCACCAGAGTTTTCCGAGCACCAGGGTTTCCGAACACGTCGGGACACCGGGGTTTCCGATCACCTCACCGAGCGCATCCGGTTCCGGACATGAACATGCCGCAGCGCCCGGCGACAATACGACTGTCATCGGGCACCGCGGCATTTCACTTGCTGTGCTGAACGGCTGAGCGGGCTGGCTGCCTGCCGCAGGAGTCAGTTCAGGTTCAGGACGCGAGAACCTCGTCGAGCAGGGCCTCGGCCTTGTCCTCGTTGGTGTTCTCCGCGAGGGCGAGTTCGCTCACCAGGATCTGGCGGGCCTTGGCGAGCATGCGCTTCTCACCGGCGGAGAGTCCGCGCTCGCGCTCACGACGCCACAGGTCACGTACGACTTCCGCGACCTTGATGACATCGCCGGAGGCGAGCTTCTCCAGGTTTGCCTTGTAGCGACGCGACCAGTTCGTGGGCTCTTCGGCGTACGGTGCGCGCAGCACCTCGAAGACCCGGTCCAGGCCGTCCTGACCGACCACATCACGCACACCCACGAACTCCGCATTGTCCGCCGGCACACGCACCGTCAGGTCGCCCTGAGCGACCTTGAGCACCAAGTAGGTCTTGTCCACGCCTTTGATCTGGCGAGTTTCGATGGCCTCGATCAGCGCGGCCCCGTGATGGGGATAGACCACGGTGTCGCCAACCTTGAACGTCATGTGACAGGTACCCCTTCCGTGGCTATCCAGGGTAACACGGATACGGCGTGTTCTGAATGGCGTTTTCGCAGGTCAGGGCATATCTCGGGGCTTGACAACAGCAACAGGAACGTGCTGCGAGGGGCACACGGAAGCGGGTATCCGCAGGTCGGAGCGGCTGTTCAGGCGGACCGAAACGCGCACGTTACACGTATCCGGAGGGCCCCTCGGCTGTCTGAACGTCCCGCTATGTCCGACTCCAAGTGTGCGACTTCCGCTACTCCGTTCGGTGAGTGGAGTCGGGTACGAGACTGAATCCGGAATTGATCAAGGAGTTCGATCTCCCCGAGATGTTCCGCCGTTACCGGATCGTGTTCCGGCGGCGTTCTGCCAGATGATCGATTTCCGTACCGTCGTGCATTCCTTACCCGAAATCCAGGAGGCGGTGAGGAAGCACGGGAAGGGATCGACGGCGGTTATGCGAATTGCGCGCACCCGCGGCGGACCCCTGCCGGGACCCGAACACCGCCTCACCAGGGACGCGCCGGAGACTTGCCGAGGGCTTGGGGAGGGTCGGGTGCGGTGGCCGAGGAACGGCTCGGTAACCTAACCCCGCTGACAGACACTTAGGGCGGCTTTACGGATGTGGGGCCGCCGACCCCGTATCGCCCAGTTCAAGGAGTTGCCGCCGCCGTGAGCAGCAGCCTTCGACGCGGCGCCCTCGCCGCCGCCGTCCTCGCGTTCTCGATCGCCTCACTCGCCGCGTGCGCCGCCGGCAACAACGCCCAGACGCTGGAGATCAAGCCGGACAACGCGGCCACGACCGTCGGCGACATCAAGATCCAGAACGCGATCGTGATCACCCAGCCCGCCCCCGCGACCAAGGGCCCGGCCGCGGTCTCCGCGACGCTGTTCAACGGCAGCACCAAGGACCAGACGCTGGACTCCATCACCGTGGAGGGCGCCGGCACCGTCGAGATCACCCCGGCCAAGGGTGAGGGCAACGGCGGCAAGGTGGTCGTCCCGGCCGGAGGCTCCGTGATCCTCGGCGGCGAGGGCAACGCCTCCGCGGTGCTGGCCGAGCCCGGTGCGGCGCTCAAGGACGGCAACGCCCAGAAGGTCACCTTCACCTTCAGCGAGACCGGCGAGGTGAGCCTGCGCGCCTTCGTCGTCCCGGCCGAGGGCCACTTCGAGAAGTGGGGCCCGAGCGACATCCCCGAGGTCCCCGCCACGAGCCCCACGCCGACCGACGAGGCCTCCGCCTCCACCTCCCCGGCCGCCTCCGGCTCGCCCGCGGGCGAGGAGGGCACCACCGAGGAGCAGGGCACCGCCGCCGGCTCGACGGCCTCCCCGGACGCGACCGCCTCGAACCCCCCGGACTCGGGCACGGGCGACCAGGGGACCACCGAGCACTGAGCGACGTACACACGCGCGGAGGG
>NZ_AEJC01000533.1 GCF_000317595.1 Streptomyces ipomoeae 91-03
CCCGCGAGATCGAGATCGCCCACGCGGTCCGCAGCGTGCACACCGCGCAGCTCGTCGACTTCGACGCCGAGGCCGATGTGCCCTGGCTGGCGACGGAACTCGTGCACGGCCCGAACCTCGCGGACGTACTGGCCATGCACGGCCGGCTGCCCGACGGCAGCGTGCGGGTCCTGGCAGCCAGCCTGGCGGAGGCGCTGAAGGCGATCCACACCGCCGGCATCGTGCATCGCGATGTGAAGCCGTCCAACATCATCCTCGCCGAGACCGGACCACGCCTGGTCGACTTCGGGGTCGCACGGCCGGTGGGACAGGTCGGGCTGACCTCCACGGGGCAGTTCGTCGGCAGTGTCGTCTACGCATCCCCGGAGCAGTTGCTCGCCCAACGAGTCGGTCCGCAGAGCGACATGTTCTCTCTCGGCGTGGTGCTCGCCGAGGCGTCCGGCGAGGCGGTGCGCTCCGCACAAGGAACTCCGCTCGCCGCCGACGCCGTCGACGGCCGCACCCCCTCGCTGCCGTCCCTGCCGCCGGACCTGCGGACGCTCGTACGGAAGTGCCTCAGCCGGAACCCGGACGGACGGCCGTCGCCGACCGAGGTCCCCGGCATGCTGGCCGAACTGCCGCGTCCCGACGGCCGTGGCACCTACCGGTGGCTCCCGGACTCCGTCTCCCGTTCGGTGCGCCGCAGTTCGGAGGGGCTGCTGGCCGTCACGCATCCGCCGACCGCGCTCGACCCGCAGTCCGCGGGCGCTCATCAGCAGCCCACGGCGACCGCATACGTGTCCCCTGGAGGCCCGGCGCCCGCGCAGGCCCCCACCAGCCCGATCGGCCGTCCCGGAATTCCCGTTCCCACGCCCGCGGCCGGGAAGAGGCTCGCTCTCACCGTCGCCCTGGCGCTGGCGGCGAGCCTGCTCGTCGTGACGGGCGTGTCGCTGGCGGGGCAGGACAGCGGGGCCGGGGCCGGATCCGGGGCCGGAGTACCGGACTCCATGCCCGGCACGACGGCCACGGCCTCGGCCGAGCCGTTCGGTGACGGGAAGCCGTCGCGCGGCACCGCCCCGCCCCCGGACACCGCTACGCCTGCGGGCACCCCGGCGGAGTCCGTACGAGCCCCGTCGGCCGCGGCACCCGAGCCGCCCACGTTCACGCGAGGGACGCTGGGCGTGTCCCGCTACCAAGACCCGGGTTACGCGGCCACGGTGACCTCGGTGAACGCGAGCGGCCATCAGCTGACGGTGGCCCTGCGGGCGAGGGGCGAGGCTGACCTACGGGCGGCTGACACCACGTGCCTCGTGGTTCGTGGACCGGACGGGACGTTCACGGTGCGTCCGACCGCATGGGACGCCGAGACGGCCCGGCCCGGCGCTTTCGACGGGACACTCACCTTCCCGCTGCTCGTGTCGGGAAGATACGTTCTCCGTTACTCCTGCCAAGACGACTACTCGGACGCCGAACTGGGCACCGCGACCGTGCCCCACATCGGCATCTCCCGCTACAGCGACGAGTTCTTCGCCGTCGTCCTGTCCGCGGACCGCACGTCCAGCGGGCTGCAACTGGTGTTCGCGTCGGCCGGGGACCCGACCTTGCGGAGCCCCCAGACGTCCTGCCTGAACCAGGGCGGCGCGGAGGAGTACCCGGAGGACGTCCGGCTGGACCGCAGCGACACGACGCTGAACCACTTCCACTACGGCGTCATGGACTTCGCGTCAGGTGCACAGGGCAGCAGCTTCACCTATTCGTGCGCCGGCGACTACAGCGCCGTACCCCTGCCGTGACCGGACGGAGGCGGATCGGTGGAAGGCGGCGGTGCGCTCGCAGCCGGACTGACCGGCGGCGTGACGTCCGGGGTCGCGAGGTGCCGCTGGAGATCGACATGCCGGAACTGGTAGACCGATCCGACTTGCCGCAGCACGCCGCGGTGCCGGTGGGCGTCGTCGAGGAACGCCATCACATTCCACGGGAGCCTCCAGCGGAGGAGCAGGTAGAGGCGGATCAGAAGGAAGCGGCCGGTGGCGGTGCGGTTCAGTGCGAGGGCCAGGCCGAGGATGCATCCGGCCCAAAAGCCGAAGCCGCTCCCGAAGACCATCATGTGATCTTGCAGGCTGAATACTGCATCGGCTGCTGTGTGACCGAGTGCGATTCCGGGCCCGAGGAGAAGGCTGCCGGTAAGGACGGGTATCAGAAGGAACTGTGCGAAACTCCGCTGGTCTTCGCGGAGCGTGGTTGTAGGTGACGCAGCGGTTCGGGCATCGGCGGGTAGCGCCGTCAGCCCGGTGATGACGATGCAGATGGAAAAGGCGATCGTGGCCCAGGAGACCCCGGCCAGAGGGCCGTAGATCCGTCCCACGAGCACCCCAGTGGTGAGAGAACAGAGCAGACTCAGAGCCACGGTGCGCGAGTTTGAGGACCAACGGAGGCGTCGGGCGGGAACGAAGCGACTTCTCAACCGTGCGACACCGTCGACGACGAAGCCGAGCGTGATGAAGATCGACGCGCTCACTGTGCCGGTTGGCCAGTGAAGGAACAGCCACAGGTCTTCCGCGGAGTAGAGCTCGAAGTAAAGAGGAGGGCTTGGCAGTACGTTGGCGAGGAAGTACGCGAAAGTGCACATGCCCAGTAGCCAGTTGTCCACCAATCTCTGGCAGAGCCACCCGCAGCCGTCGAAGGGGTAGGAAGCCGCGTAGAGCCTGCACGCATGGCCCACAGCCGAGAGCACGAGCATGAGCAGACTGACGGCGGATCCGACTACCGCTGTGAGCACCGGCGCCGGCAACGCGTACCGCAGTTCCCACCAAGCGATGTCCACCGTCCCGTGCCGTTTGCGTTCCAGGTGATGGGCGACCTTGCGCAGGACGTGCTCGGCTCGGGCGGGTGTCCAGCGGCAGGGATGGAGGGAATGGGGGCGATAGGCGGCGGGGACGAAGGCGTTCAGCAAATGGGCGCGCAGGGCGGTTTCGGTGGGGAAGCGGTCGGTGTCGCAGAGTTCGGCGGGGTCGGGCAGTCGGGGACCCGCTTCGTCGGGGCGGGGGTTGTAGATCGTTCGGGCCAGGAACAACGCCAAGGGTGTGCCGAGCACTGTGGTGAGGGGCGACTGTTGGCTCATCCGGTCGAGGACGGGGTTCCAGCGGTCGGCGGCCGGGGTGCCTTCGCCGCCGGCGTCCCGGCGCAGGTAGGTGGCGACGGTGTCCAGCGTGAGTGGCTCAAGGACGATGCCCGCGGCGCCGTTGAGGCGTTGGGGGACTCCGGTCGCGGGTCGTAGCGCCTGTCGGTACTCGGTGCTCCGGGAGGAGACGATCACGGGACGGCCCGGGGGAAGCGCGGCGTTGATGGCGGCGAGGGCGGTGCTGCGGCTGGAGGGCGCGAGTTCGTCCAGGCCGTCGAGGATGGGGAGGATCAGGCGGTTGTCCAGCAGAGCCCGGGCCGTGTTCCGGCCGCCGAACTCGGTGGGATGTCGGCTCAGCGCGGGGTAGTCGGCCGTGAGCCGGTTCGCCATCCAGGTGTCCAGGCTCTGTCCGGGGTGCCATGAGGCGAGCGGGAAGATGACCGGAACGGGATCCCCGGGGCTGCGTCGGTCGAGCAGGCCGAGCAGGAGGACGACGAGCAGCATGGTCTTGCCGGCGCCGGGTTCGCCCAGGACGAGCAGGCGGCGGCCGGGGGCGCGGCGGGTGAAGACGTCGGTGATCTCGGTGTCGGTGCCGACCAGATCCTCAGGGCGTGTGGCCCACATGTCGTGCGGGGCATGGCGGTTGGCCATCCGGAGGAGCAGGGGCCAGGGCTCCACCAGGTCCTGGTCGGCGGGGCGCCAGGACACGGGCAGGGGGTAGGGGTCGTTCAGGCGCCGCAGCCGGGCCTCGGCCTCCCACTGCCCGCGTACCGCCGGCGCCAAGGCGTCCGCGAGGCCGCCGATCGGCAGCCCGTCGGCGTGCTCACGCCGGTCGGCCCGGTACCCGATCCAGGACACCGCGAGCGCGGCCGTGCCGACGAGCACTCCCAAGGCGCCGAAGCCGACACCGAGCACTTCGGTCGACTTGTCGGGAGAGCCCATCTCGTCTGCGGTCCACCACAAGCCGGCCAGACCGGAGCCTGCCGACACCAGGCCGACTCCCCACAGCATCCGCTGAAACCATGAAGTCCCCCTCCGCATGCACCGCATCGTGCCCGACGAGCACAGCGGATTCCGGGGGCTGGTGCGCAATCAACCCAAAAGGGTGGCAGAGCGAGGAACCGCACGGAGCGATGCCATATGAAGTGCGGCTACGGCGCCCGACGCAACTGGGCCGGACCGGGTCAGCCACTCCTGCTTGGCCTGTGGGACGGGTGACAGCGGCGTACCACGCGATGAGCCGCGGGAAGAGCCGCCCCGAGCGTGATGGTGATCGCGTACAGCGTGGCGATCGCCGCCGTGACTCCGATGGCGCCGAACTGCGAGGGGCGGAGGAAGGGATAGGGCATCGTCGCCGCGCCGGACCAACAGAGGGCGCCCACGGCGGCCAGATAGGCGGCGGGCCACACGGCGAGGAAGGTGGCCTCGCGCAGGGTCGAGGTGAGGGAGCAGGAACTGATCAGGAACTCCGCCGCCACCAGGACCGGCGCCGCGCCGTGCAGAAGGATCGTCGCGGTGTTCGTCCATCCGTCGTCGTGCGCGCCGAACCAGGTGCCCGTCGGCCCGCTCGGTGCGATCACCGTCGCGTACACCAGCGAGGAGAGCACCACTCCGACCACCGCCGAACCATGGATCCGTTCCCCCCACGCACCACTCTCGGGCCCCTGCAGCAGCCGCCGTATCAGGACGGCGGCGGCCAACAGCGCCGAGTCCACGGTGAAGTACAGCAGTGGCGGAGTCGGGTCCGTCCGCTGTACGAACTGGCAGACCACGCCGACGGTGAGGGTGAGCGCGGCGACGCCTCTGAGCCAGACGGCCAGGGTCGGCCCCGTCATGGGAGTTGCCACGCCGGTCACGAGGGGAGCGTCGCCGACGTGTGTCCCAGCTCGGCCATGACGGAACCGACGGCGGGGAGCGACTGCCAGAAGGCGTGCGGGCCGGGGACGCTCAGGAGACGTGTCGCGATCCCGTGCCACCCGGCGGCGGTCACGAGACGGTGCACGTCCCGCCGCGGGGACAGCAGGCTCTCCTCTCCGCGTACGACGACCAGACGCCCCAGCCGCCGATCCGGGCGTCGCGTGGCCGTCACGAGGTCGTCGGTGAGGCGTGCCGCCCGCAGCGCGTTCGCCAGCAGCAGCAGGTCACCGTGGCGCAGGGTGGCCGGCTTCTCGCCCGGTCGAGCTTCCAGCGGCCGGACCGCGCCGGTCACCGTGGCAGTCTCGTCCAGGTACGGCCCGACGCGACGGTTCTCCCGGCGTACGGCCGACACGAGGGCCGCGGCGCTCCAGTGCCGGACCGCGACCGGTTCGACGAGGACGACCTCCCGCACTGCCGGGCCCGTCTCGGCGGTACCGGACACGGCGGCCATGGCGGCGGCGAAGGAGGCCCCGAGTGAGTAGCCCAGCACGCCGACCGGGCCGACCGGGCCGTCCGCGTGACGGGCGCCGATGACCTCGGTCGCCGCCCGCAGCATCCGCCGGGCCGGCACGGTGAAGTCGCCCCGCAGAAGCGCCCGTCGCTCCTTGGGCAGCAGCCGGGACACGGCGAACCCGGCGCCCGGGGTCTCCACGACGACGAGCCGGGCGCGCAGCATCGCGGCGATGACCTGGAACCGCTGCATCTCGAAGGGCTCCACGAACGCCAGAAAGCCTTGCGCGACCACGAACGTGGGGCCGTCACCGTCCCGTCGGCCGTCCACGACGCCGAGCAGCAGCTCGCCGCCCGGACCGTCGGCGGTGGTCACGCGAACGGGGTGCCACGGAGGGGCCGTGGCGGGTGTCGTCAGCGTCACCATCATTCGTCCTCCGGCTCGGAACCGCGGTGGTACGTCAGGGCGGCCCGTACGTCCGCGGAGTTGAAGAAGGCGTCGTACGCCCCGGACCTCACGTAGTCCAGCACCGGGTTGCGGTCCGCCCAGGTCTTCGCCGAGGCGCCCGCCGAGAGGTCCGGCCAGTCCGATGTGTCCTCGCCCCAGGCCCGTACGAACGCTTCGAGGTCGGTCTGCCACAGCGTCATCATCGGGAAGAACGTCTTCTCCTTGTCGACCGCGATCCGGAGCCCCAGTAGCCGGTTGATGGCACCCGCCACCTGGGTGTGCGCCCTGGGCCCGTTGCACAGGCGGTAGCAGCGCAGCCAGTCGTAGGTCTCGGTCAGGTGCCGGCGGTTCAGGCAACTGTCCATCAACCGCCGGAAGGGCTCCGCCGAGTCGCGCATCTGCCGGTGCGACGCCTGGAGGTGTGCCTTCTCCCCGTCCGGGGCGAGCAGCACCCGGCGCAGGATCTCCGGCGGCTCCCCCACGTTGAGCGGCTCCGCGCCCAGCCACACCGACGCCGCGGCCAGGAACAACTGGGCGTGCGCGTGGGTCAGTTCGGTCATGCCGTACAGGGTCATGTGGGGCACGTGCTGCTTCAGGTACAGCATCACGCCCATGCCCGTGCGCACCTCGACCGGCCCGTCGTACAGGCCCGGGTCGGTGATGGTCAGCGGGCGGTAGGCGGGGCTGGAGGAGGTGTTCAGATGGAAGTCGACGATCGCGCCGTCGAACTCCGCCAGTTCCTCCCTGCTCAGGTCCCTCAGCAGCTCGGGGTCGTCGACCATCGTGAAGACGAGCTCACCGGGTATGGAGACCTGCCGGTCGAACACCCGGCTGCGCTTGCCCTGGTCGTCGATCAGAAGGTATTCCAGCGTCACTGTACGCACTCTCTCTCAGCAGGTTTTCCGACGTCACCGCAGGGCCGACTCCCGCTTGAGCCTCGGCGGGCGGACACTCCACACACAGCGGATCTCCTTCCCGCCGTCCACCGCGTGCTGCGTCATGTCGCCACCGAACTCGCGCACCCGCTCCCGCATGACCGCCAGGGTGCTGCCGTCGAGGCACCACCTGGCGACCGGAACCAGTGGCAGCGGGTCCCGGATGCTGAGGTGGATCATGCCGTCCGCGATGTGGGCGGACACCGAGACCGGCCGGACGTGGATCTCGCGGCGGGCCATCGCCTGGGCGGCGTTGGTGACGATGGTGGTGATCAGCTGTCGTATCAGGTCCCGGTTCGCCGGGCGCAGTTCGCCCAGCCGCAACTCGGTGGTCAGGGCCAGGGAGTGGTCGCGGCCCAGCTGCTCGATGATCCCCTGGAGGGTGATCTTCCGGTGCTGAGCGTCCCACGCGGCCTCGTCGATCGCTTCCTTGACCATGGTGAGCTTTGGTTCGAGGTCGGCGGCGTCGATCTTGTACTCGGCCTTGACGGAGTCGTCCTCGGCCAGCGCCCTGCTCAGTGTGCGGACCTCGTTGAGGGTGTCGTGGAAGTCCTGGGCCAGCCGACTGCGTGCCTCGTTCATGGCGACGGCGACCTCCTCACCGCCGACTCGCAGGAGCCGGTCGTACTCGCGCATCTTCATGCCGACCAGGTAAGGCAGCGCGCACGCCGCCCACGCCAGCGGCACCATGTCCGGGTGCCACCGGCCCAGGTGTACGGACAACCCCACGACGGACACGAGCACTCCCGTGACGAGCAGCCAGCCATACGCCCGCAGCGTCACCAGGAACCGCGGCAGACTCTGGTTGGCCGAGTAGTAGGTGCCGTCGGTGAGCACCTGGATGATCCCGGAGTTGCCGTACGCGAGCGCCACCGCCAGGGCGACGACCTTGACCCAGCCGGGGTCACCCGGGCCGGTGCAGAACAGGACGGCGAGCACGTTCGCCGGCACGGCGATCCCGCCGAGCAGGCCGGTGGCGTTCAACAGGGTGCGTTCCCACTGCCAGTTGTCCTGCCAGGCGAGCAGCAGCCGGATGACGGCGAACCGTGACCTCGTGCCACTGTGCGTCTGCCCTTCGAGGTGGATCTCCAGCAGCGTCTGCACCACGCCCACGGACAGCAGGGCCCACCCGAGCGGCCGGGTGCCGTCCGCGAGCCAGAACAGCACGCTGAGCACGGCGAGCAGGGACCCGCGGGTCACGTACGGCCGGAGCCGGTCGTAGCGGTGGATGCGTGCCGCGGTCACCCGGGTCGACCAGAGGCTCATCGGGGCCTGTGCCCGCATGTCCCACAGGAGCTGCCCCCAGGGATGCGCGGGCCGATCCTGGGCGGGCAGGAAGTCGACGAGCGACAACCGGTCTTGCTGGGACAGCGACATTTCTCGGTACCCCCATGACGTCACGTCGGTCGGGCCTGGGTGCGCACAGTCTGGAGCAGCGGTCGGCACGGGGGTCGTGGTTTTTACGACCCTGGTGGGCACAGACGTCGCGCCTCCCGCGCTCCTGTGCCCTTGAGCTGGGCGGCTCGCGATTTCCACGAGGCGGGCGGACAGCCGCGCGCTATTCCTTTCGCCCATCGGGTGGGGCGTGCCCAGGTCGGCCCCACGCTGCGAGCGGCGACGGAGGAATCCATGGCCATCACACGACGAGCGCGCAGGCCCAGGCGGAACTGGCCGGTCTGCGCCGTAACGGGCAAACGGCGACTCGGTGAACGCAAGGACGCCAAGCTCGCGCTGGCGGCGGCCCGGCAGTCCAGGGCCCGAGCCGAACGCAACGGCGTGCGTGCCGAGTGGACGGTCGTGCGGGCGTACCGCTGCCGGCACTGCGCGGGCGGCTGGCATCTGACGTCCGTCGCGCATCGAGGAGGTACGGCATGACCCCCTCCCGCACGGTGACGTACACGTCCCGCACATTCCGCGCGCCTTGCACATTCCGTGTGTCCCGCACATCGCGTGCGTTCCGCACCGCGACGCGTACGACACCCACACCCCGCACGTCCCGCACCCCGCGCGCCCTGATGCTCCTGTCCCTGGTCGGCGTGGTGGCGGGCACCCTCACCGCGTGCGGATCGGTGCCGCCCCCGGCACCGTTGACCGTGGCCGTCACCGGCAGCACGGCCGAACCGGCGCCCTGGGCCCCCGTCCTGGAGGACTTGGCGGTGCGCCACGCCCTGCGCGCGGTCGATCCGGGCGACGGAGCGGTCTCCATTGTCGTGTCCACCAACCCAGAGGTGAACCAGGTCGATCTGACACCCCTGCGCGACGGGCGGGAGGTGGAACAGGACCCGGCAGCGGCGCGGGAGAAGGTCCTGGCACGGACGGCGAAGCTGCGCTCGGCGCTGACCACGAACACGCCGGCCGCGAGTGGGCTGGACCTGCTCGGCACCTACCGCCGGGCTCTCCAGGCGACCCCGCGCGACGGCACGGTCGTCCTCGTCTCGTCCGGCGTGCAGACCGTCGATCCGCTCGACGTCCGCACGCTCGGCTGGACCTTCGACGCCGGTGCCACGGTTCGTGACCTGAAGCGCCGCGGACTGGTTCCCGACGCGCGCGGCCGGCACGTCGAGTTCGTCGGCCTGGGCATCGCGTACGGCACCCAGCCGGAGCTGCCACTGCCCGCCGCGCGGCGGATCACCGCGCTGTGGCGGGCGGTGTGCACGGCCTCGGGTGCGGCGTCGTGCACGGTACGCGACGAGGACATCCCGCGGCTGCCGTCGGCGTCGGACCGGCCCGTCCCGGTGGTGCCGGTAGCCGCGAGCCCCACCTCCTGCCGGGGCAGCTTCGTCGTCCCGGCCTCGGTCACCTTCGCCGCGGACGACGCCACCCTCCGCGACGACGCCGACCGCTATCTGAGTCCGATCGCGGACAGTCTCAGACGCTGTCCCGCCGACCGCGCCGTACACATCACCGGCCACACCGCCCAAGTGGACACCGGGACGAGCGGCTACGAGCTGTCCGCCGCCCGGGCGCAGGCCGTGCGCGACCGGCTCGTGCGTCTCGGTGTCGCCCCCGCCCTCATCGTCCGCGTAGACGGCGTCGGCTCCACCCGGCCCGTCGTCGACAACATGCCCGGCGGAGTCTTCGCCGAGGCGTTGGCCCGCCAGAACAGGCGGGTCGAGATCACCGTCACCACGAAGGAAGGCCCCGCCCCGTCATGACCCACGAAGACAACACCACCAGAGGCCGCACCGACGTCCCGTACGGACGCGGCCCCGTCCGGATCCCCCTCACTCAGACCCTCACCTCCGTACTCGGCATGGGCCCCATGCCGTTCACGAAGATCGTCCGCTGCCATGAACTGGTCGGTGAGGCACGCCGGATCGGCCGGGCGCGCCCGGCGGACGAGTGGACCAACTCCGAG